>NZ_SGWE01000004.1:600000-935000 GCF_013337115.1 Deinococcus sp. JMULE3 | reverse complement strand
CCATCGTTCCCGAAATGATCGGTCACACCATCGCCGTGCACAACGGCAAGCAGCACGTGCCCGTCTTCGTGAACGAGCAGATGATCGGCCACAAGCTCGGCGAGTTCAGCCCCACCCGCAACTACCGCGGCCACGGCGCTGACAAGAACGCCAAGGGGAGCAAGAAGAAATGACCGCTCCTGAATTCCGCAACAAGAAGCAGCGCAAGCAGAATGTCAAGCTGCGCACGCCCGGCAAGGCCATCGCCAAGTACGTCCGCATCAGCCCCCGCAAGGTGCGCCTGGTTGTCGACGTGATCCGCGGCAAGAGCGTCCGTGACGCCGAGGACCTGCTGCGCTTCATCCCCCGCGCCGCCAGCGAACCCGTCGCGAAAGTCCTGAACAGCGCCAAGCACAACGCGCTGCACAACGACAACATGCTCGAGGACCGTCTGGTCATCACCGCCGCGTACGTGGACGCCGGCCCGACCCTCAAGCGCCTGATCCCCCGCGCCCGTGGCAGCGCGAACATCATCAAGAAGCGCACCAGCCACATCACCATCGTCGTGGGCGAGAAGGGGAACAAGTAATGGGTAATAAGATCAACCCGAACGGCTTCCGCCTGGGCATCACCCGCACGTGGAATAGCCGCTGGTACGCCGGTAAGAAGCAGTACGCCGGTCTGCTGAAGGAAGACGAGAAGATCCGTAAACTCGTCGGCAAGAAGCTGAACGCCGCCGGCATCGCGCGCATCGAGATCGAGCGCGCCGGCCAGCAGGTCAACGTGATCATCAGCGCCGCGAAACCCGGCATCGTGATCGGCAAGGGCGGCGAGTCCATCAAGGAACTCCGCCAGGACATCGAGCGCCTCGTGTCCGCCGGGACCGTCGCCGTGAACGTCGCCGAGATCCCCAACCCCAACATCAGCGCGCCCCTGGTCGCCCTGCGCATCGCCGAGCAGATCGAACGCCGCTTCGCGTTCCGCCGCGCCATGAAGCAGGCCGCCCAGCGCGTGATGGAATCCGGCGCCCGCGGCGTCAAGATCATCCTGTCCGGCCGCCTCGGCGGAGCCGAGCAGGCCCGCACCGAGATGGTCCGCGAAGGCCGCGTGCCCCTGCACACCCTGCGCGCCGACATCGACTACGGCACCGCCCGCGCCGAGACCACCTACGGCAGCCTGGGCATCAAGGTCATGGTCTTCACCGGTGAAGTCATCGGCGGCAAGACCGAAACCTACGCCCGCCCCCAGCGCCGCAACGACGAGCGCCGCCGTGAAGACGGTGACCGCCCCAACCGCCGCCGCCCCGCCGCGCGGCGCCGCCCCGGAGGTGAGTGATGCTTCTTCCCAAGCGCACCAAGTTCCGTAAACAGCACCGCGGCCGGATGACCGGTGACGCCAAGGGCGGCGACTACGTCGCGTTCGGCGACTTCGGCCTGATCGCCCTGGAACCCGCGTGGATCAAGAGCAACCAGATCGAGGCGTGCCGCATCGTGATGAGCCGCCACTTCCGCCGCGGCGGTAAGATCTACATCCGCATCTTCCCCGACAAGCCCGTCACCAAGAAGCCCGCCGAAACCCGAATGGGTAAAGGTAAAGGCGCCGTGGAGTACTGGGTCAGTGTCGTCAAGCCCGGCCGCGTGATGTTCGAAGTGTCCGGCGTGACCGAAGAGCAGGCCAAGGAAGCCTTCCGCCTGGCCGGTCACAAGCTGCCCATCCAGACCAAGATGGTGAAGCGCGAGGTCTACGATGAAGCTCAGTGATATGCGTAACCTGCAGGCCGCCGATTTCGCCAAGGAAATCGACAGCCGCAAGAAGGAACTGATGGAGCTGCGCTTCCAGGCGGCCGTGGGCAACCTCGCCCAGCCCCACCGCGTCAAGCAGCTCCGCCGTGAAGTGGCTCAGCTCAACACCATCCTGAGCGAGCGCAGCAAAGGGGAGCAGGCATGAAGAAGACCTTTACCGGCGTCGTCGTCAGCGACAAGGCCGACAAGACCGTCAGCGTGAAGGTCGAACGCAAGTTCGCCCACCCCCTGTACGGCAAGGTCGTCACCCGCAGCCACAAGTACGCTGCGCACGACGAGAACAACGAGTACAAGATCGGTGACCGCGTCGAGATCATCGCCGTGCGTCCCATCAGCAAGACCAAGACCTGGAAGGTCACCAAGCTGATCGAGCGCCCCCGCGGCATCGAGACCACCGCCGTGGAAACCGAGGGGGGTAAAGCATGATCATGCCCCAGTCCCGCCTCGACGTGGCGGACAACAGCGGCGCCCGCGAGATCATGTGCATCCGCGTGCTCAACAGCGGCATCGGCGGCAAGGGTCTCACCACCGGCGGCGGCGGCAACAAGCGCTACGCCCACGTGGGTGACATCATCGTCGCTTCCGTCAAGGACGCCGCCCCCCGCGGCACCGTCAAAGCCGGCGACGTCGTCAAGGCCGTGGTCGTCCGTACCAGCCACGCCATCAAGCGTGCCGACGGCAGCACCATCCGCTTCGACAAGAACGCCGCCGTCATCATCAACAACCAGGGCGAGCCTCGCGGCACCCGCGTCTTCGGGCCGGTCGCCCGCGAACTCCGCGACCGCCGCTTCATGAAGATCGTGTCCCTGGCCCCGGAGGTGCTGTAATGCCCCGTCCCAGCGCTGGTAGCCACCACAACGACAAGCTGCACATCAAGAAGGGTGACACCGTCATCGTCCTGAGCGGCAAGCACAAAGGCAAGACCGGCAAAGTGCTGCTGGCCCTGCCCCGCGACCAGAAGGTCGTCGTGGAAGGCGTGAACCTCGTCACCAAGAACGTCAAGCCCAGCCCCGCCAACCCCCAGGGCGGCCAGGAACAGCGCGAGCTGGCCCTGCACGCCAGCAAGGTGTCCATCGTGGACCCCGAAACCGGCAAGGCGACCCGCATCCGCAAGACCATCGTGGACGGCAAGAAAGTCCGCGTGGCCGTCGCGAGCGGCAAGAACATCGACTGACCACTCCGGGCCGCCGCCCACCACCACCCGGTGGGCACGCGGCGGCCTGAGCGGCGCTCTCTGAAAAACTGGGAGACCGCTCGAAGGAACCCACCATGCAGCAACTGAAAACCAAGTACAACGAGCAGGTCCGCCCTGCGATGATGCAGCAGTTCGGCTACTCCAGCGTGATGGCCGTGCCCCGCATCGAGAAGATCGTCGTCAACGAAGGCCTCGGCAGCGCCAAGGAAGACTCCAAGGCGATCGACAAGGCCGCCAAGGAACTGGCGCTGATCACCCTGCAGAAGCCCATCGTCACCAAGGCGAAAAAGAGCATCAGCAACTTCAAGCTGCGCCAGGGCATGCCCGTGGGCATCAAGGTCACGCTGCGCGGCGAGCGCATGTTCGTGTTCCTCGAAAAGCTGATCAACATCGGCCTGCCCCGCATCCGTGACTTCAAGGGCGTGAACCCCAACGCCTTCGACGGCCGCGGCAACTACAACCTGGGCATCAAAGAACAGCTGATCTTCCCCGAAATCACCTACGACATGGTCGACAAGGTGCGCGGCATGGACATCACCATCGTGACCACCGCGAAGACGGACGAAGAAGCCCGCGCGCTCCTGCAAGCCATGGGCCTGCCCTTCCGCAAATAAGGACGGATGAACAATGGCTAACACCTCGAAAGTCGTCAAAGCTGCGCGCGGCCACAAGTTCGCCGTGCAGAACTACAACCGCTGCAGCCGCTGCGGTCGCGCCCGCGGGTACTACCGCTTCTTCGGCCTGTGCCGCATCTGCATCCGCGAGATGGCGCACAAGGGCGAACTGCCCGGCGTGAAGAAAGCCAGCTGGTAATCAGCTGACACCCCTCAAGGCCTCCCCACGCGGGAGGCCTTCTGCATTGGCCCGCGCGGCCATCCAGATGTGTGCGGCCCGACCTGGACTTGTGCGCCCCGACTTGTGGCGGCCGCCCAGAACTGATACACTCCCAAGTTGCCGTGCCTTGAAAGAGGAACGGACGCAGTGCCCCCCGGATACGAACCTGTCGCCTTGAGAGGTCATCGTCCGGTGGTGGTGAAGACCCAACAGAAGAGACGCGCCACCTTGTGGCCCCCGCTTCCACTTGGGGAGAATCGCGCCCGACCGCCAGCTTGCCTGGGGCCGGGCCACCTGCCGGGAGCAGGCCCCCACGCGGGGAACCAGCCCGGATCAACACCAGCCCATGGAGGCTACATGTTGAGTGATCCCATCGCCGATATGCTCACGCGCATCCGCAACGCGACGCGCACCCACAAGGAGACCGTGGACGTCCCGGCCTCCAAGTTCAAGGAGCAACTCGCCAAGCTGCTCGTGGCCGAAGGCTACGTCGCCAGCTACGAGCGCCTGCTGCCCGAAGGCCAGAAGTTCGACGTGCTGCGCCTGACCCTGAAGTACGGCGCCAAGCGCGAGCAGGTCATCAAGCACATCGAGCGCATCAGCCGCCCCGGCCGCCGCGCGTACGTGAGCGCCGAGAACCTGCCCCGCGTGCAGCGTGGCCTGGGCCTCGCCGTGGTGTCCACGAGCAAGGGCCTGCTGGCCGACCGCGACGCGCGCAAGCAGGGCGTCGGCGGCGAAGTCATCTGCGTCCTCTGGTAATCCCCACAGGGATTCCCGGCGCGCGAGCATCTCACCTGACCTCGGCCCCCGCACGGGCAGGCCGAATTTAAGGAAGAAGGAGGACAGACCATGTCCCGAATTGGCAAACAGCCCATCGCCGTCCCGAACGGCGTGACCACGAGCACCCAGGACGGCGTGTTCAAGGTCAAGGGCCCCAAAGGCGAACTGACCGTTCCCTACAACACCGAACTGACCATCAAGCAGGACGGCGACCAGCTGCTCGTCGAGCGTCCCAGCGACGCGCAGCGCCACCGCGCCCTGCACGGCCTGACCCGCACGCTCGTGGCGAACGCCGTCAAGGGCGTCAGCGACGGCTACACCATCAACCTGGAGCTCAAGGGCGTCGGTTTCCGCGCCAAGCTCGCCGGGAAGGCCCTGGAACTGACCATCGGTTACAGCCACCCCGTCGTGATCGAGCCCCCGGCCGGTGTCAGCTTCGCCGTGCCCGAACCCACCAAGATCGACGTGAGCGGCATCGACAAGCAGCTCGTCGGTCAGGTGGCCGCGAACGTCCGTAAGGTCCGCAAGCCCGACGCCTACCACGGCAAGGGTGTGCGCTTCGCTGGTGAGAAAATCAGCCTCAAGGCCGGTAAGGCTGGCGCCACCGGCGGGAAAGGGAAGAAATAATGGCTGCCCAGACTACCGTGCGCCGCAAGCTCCGCGCCCGCCGCAAAGTGCGGCAGGCCGCCGGAGATCGCCTGCGCCTCAGCGTGTACCGCTCCAGCAAGCACATCTACGCCCAGATCATCGACGACAGCAAAGGCGTCACCGTGGCTGCCGCCAGCAGCGCCGCTGTCAAGACGGGCACCAAGACCGACACCGCCACCGCCGTGGGCAAGGCCCTCGCGGAAGCCGCTCTGGCCAAGGGCGTCAAGAAGGTTGTTTTTGACCGTGGTCAGTACCGCTACCACGGACGCGTGAAAGCGCTCGCCGACGCGGCGCGGGAGGGTGGCCTTGACTTCTAACCGACGTAACGACCGTATGGACCGCGAAAGCAGCGAATTCGAAGAGAAGATGCTGTTCGTCAACCGTACGAGCAAGACCTACCAGGGCGGCCGCCGCTTCCGCTTCGCTGCACTCGTGATCCTGGGCGACCGTAACGGCCGCGTGGGCATGGGCATCGGCAAGGCGAAAGAAGTGCCCGTGGCCATCGAGAAGGCCAAGAGCATCGCCCGCAAGAACATGATCATGGTGCCCGTCGAGAACGGCACGATCCCCCACGACATCGTGGGTGTGAACAGCACCAGCCGCGTGCTGCTCAAGCCCGCAGGCCCCGGTACCGGCGTGATCGCGGGCACCGTGCCCCGCTCGATCGCCGAACTGGCCGGCATCACCAACCTGCTGTCCAAGGAACTGGGCAGCCGGAACAAGGTGAACGTCGCCTACGCCGTGTTCGACGGCCTGAAGAACCTCCGCACCGCCAAGCAGGTCCGTGCCCTGCGCGGCGAGGTGCAGCCCACCGGAGGCGCCCAGTGAAAATCACCCTGAAGCGCAGCGTCATCGGTCGCCCTGGCTACCAGGTGAAGACCGTTCACGCGCTCGGCCTGAAGAAGATCGGCCAGACCCGCGAGGTCAGTGACACCCCCGCCGTCCGCGGCATGGTGAACACCGTCAAGCACCTGCTGGAGGTGCAAGAATGAAACTCCACGAACTCAAGCCCAACGCCGGCAGCCGCAAGAACCGCAAGCGCGTCGGTCGCGGCCCCGGTGGCACCGACAAGACCGCCGGTCGCGGTCACAAGGGCCAGAAGAGCCGCAGCGGCGCTGGCAAGGGTAGCTTCTTCGAAGGTGGCCGCAGCCGCCTGATCGCCCGCCTGCCCAAGCGCGGCTTCAACAACGTCGGCGTGACGTTCGAAGTCGTGAACCTGGCGCAGCTGGCGAACATCGAGGACGCCACCATCGACCGCAACGTGCTGGAACTCGCGGGCCTCGTGCGCCGCAAGAACCGCCCCGTGAAACTGCTCGGCAGC
Organism: Deinococcus sp. JMULE3; assembly: GCF_013337115.1. Taxonomy (NCBI): domain Bacteria; kingdom Thermotogati; phylum Deinococcota; class Deinococci; order Deinococcales; family Deinococcaceae; genus Deinococcus; species Deinococcus sp. JMULE3. The sequence goes on along the minus strand of NZ_SGWE01000004.1, from coordinate 928,441 downwards.
GGCGACATCGCCCGCGCCGTGACCATTCACGTGGACGCCGCCAGCGAAGGCGCCGTGAAGGCCGTGGAAGCGGCCGGCGGCAAAGTCATCCTGCCCGAAGCGAACGAAGCCGAGAAGGCGGAGTAAATGCTTCGCGCCTTCCGCGACGCGTTCCGGATTCCGGACCTTCGGCGGAAGATTGTCTTCACCCTGCTGCTCCTCGCCGTGTACCGGCTGGGGAGCAGCATTCCCACACCAGGGGTCAACGGCGCCGCACTGAGCGACGCCACGAACAGCAGTCTGTTCGGGCTGATCAGCATGATCTCGGGAGGCAATCTTTCGCAGTTCTCGATCTTCGCACTCGGCGTGCTGCCGTACATCACGGCCAGCATCGTCATCCAGCTGCTGACCACCACGCTGCCCCCACTGGAGAAACTCTCCAAGGAAGGCGAGGAAGGCCGCAAGAAGATCAACCAGTACACCCGCTACGCCGCCGTGGCCCTGGGCACCTTCCAGGCCGCGTTCTTCGCGTCGTACATCAATGCCAACCCCAGCTTCCTGGCGGTCGGCTGGGAACCGGGCCTGTTCACCATTCTGGTGATGGTCCTGACCCAGGTGGCGGGCATCGCGTTCACCATGTGGATCGGCGAGCGCATCACGGAAGTCGGTGTCGGCAACGGCATCAGCCTGATCATCACCAGTGGCATCATCGCCATGTACCCGCGTGAGATCGCGCTGACCGCGCAGCTCGTGCGGGAATCCGCGGACGCGCCCTGGCTGCTGCGCATCGTGGCGTTCGTCGCCGTGATCCTCGTGACCATCGCCGGGATCGTGTACGTGTACCAGGCCGAGCGCCGCGTGCCCGTCACGTACGCCCGCGCGCGTGGCGGCGCGGCCGGTCAGGCCCGCAGCGCCGGTCAGGCCACCTGGCTGCCCATCAAGGTGAACCAGGCGGGCGTGATCCCCGTGATCTTCGCGTCGGCCATGCTGATCATTCCCAACCTGATCCAGCAGGGCACCGCGACCCGCGCGCCGGGCGTGAGCAGCTGGATCGCCACGTACCTGACGTTCGGACAGCCGCTGTACATCGCGCTGGAAGCCCTGCTGATCTTCGGCTTCACGTACCTGTACAACAGCGTGCAGTTCGATCCGAAGCGCATCGCGGAGCAGCTGCGCGAGGCCGGGGGCTTCATTCCCGGCGTCCGCCCCGGCACGCCCACCGCGGAGTTCCTGGGCACCATCAGCAGCCGCCTGAGCCTGTGGGGCGCCATCTTCCTGGTGATCCTGACGGTCATGCCGCAGTTGGTGCAGAAGGCCACGAGCATCACGACCTTCCAGTTCAGCGGCACCGGTCTGCTGATCATCGTGGGTGTGGCGCTCGAGACCCTCAAGCAGCTCGAAGCGCAGCTGACGGTCCGCCGCTACGACGGGTTCATCAGTAAGGGCCGCATCCGCGGCCGCATGAACCGCGACAGCTGACCCCAGCCCTGACGCGCGCCGCCTTCCCAGCCGGGGGGCGGCGCGTTTCCTGTTCCCCCACTGGGGACAGCTGCCGCCTGGGCAGGGCCGCCCCAACGGCACCTTCAGCCTCTATGCTGGGGGGTGAACGGAGGACTACAGTGACTCAACCCAAACACAACGTCGTCATCTTCCTCGGGCCTCCCGGCGCGGGCAAGGGCACCCAGGCGGAACGACTGGCGCAGGACAAGGACCTCGTCAAGATCAGCACCGGCGACATCCTGCGCGACCACGTGGCGCGCGACACCGAACTGGGCCAGCAGGTCAAACCCATCCTGGACGCCGGGCAGCTGGTGCCGGACGGCATCCTGATCGCGCTGATCCGCGACAAGCTGGCGAGCATGGACGCCGTGCGCGTCATCTTCGACGGTTTTCCCCGCACGACCGCGCAGGCGAAGGAACTGGACGTGCTGCTGGAGGAACTCGGCGCGCCCGTCAGTGCCGTGCCGCTGCTGGAGGTGCCGGATCAGGTGCTGATCGACCGGATCGTGGACCGGGGCCGTCAGGCCGCCGCGCGCGGCGAGGCGGTGCGCAGCGACGACACCGAGGAAGTCGCCCGCAAGCGTCAGGAGATCTACCGCGAGCAGACCCAGCCGCTGATCGACTACTACAGCGCGCGCGGCCAGCTGACCCGCGTGGACGGCGTGGGCAGCATGGATGAGGTCTACGGCCGCATCCTGGGCAGCATGAAGTAAACGCGGGTTCGAGAGGGGCGGGTGGTTCCGGCTGAGGCTGGAATCCCCGCCCCCTTCATTTGGCCGCAGGTGCGCTCAAGTCGGCCCGCTTGAGGCGGATGGGGGAATGCACTACATTACGCTGGCAGCGTAACGGCTGGAAGGATGCCCCATGACGCCCACCCACGACCCCATCCTGACCCTGGCCCCCGACGCGGGCAGCGTCGCCAGCGCCCGCAAACTTGCGGTCCCCGGCAAGTGGCCCGACCTGCACGCCGGACCCACCCACCTGTGGGGCCACTGCCAGGGCAGCGGCACGCAGCCGTACCTGACCGGCGTGGACCGCAGCGGCCCCGACGCCCCGGCCTTCAAGTGCTCCTGCCCCAGCCGTAAGTTTCCCTGCAAGCACGCCCTGGCCCTGCTCCTCCTGCACGAAGCGCACCCGCAGCACTTCGGTACGGACCCCGCACCGGACCCCATCCGCAAGTGGCTGGACGGCCGCGCCGCGAAACACGCCCCGTCCGACTCCAGCCCAGCCGACACCGACCCGGCAGGGGAGACCCGCAGCGGCCCCGACCCCGCCGCGCAGGCCAAACGCCGCGCCGCCCGCGAGAAGAAAGTCAGCCTGGGCCTAGACGCCCTGCAGACCTTCCTGAAGGACCTCGTCCGGGACGGAATCGCGCAGGCCGCCGCGCGTCCCTACAGCGACTGGGACACCCAGGCCGCCCGACTCGTGGACGCCCAGGCGCCCGGCGCCGCGCGACTGGTCCGGATGATCCCCGAAGTTCTGCCCCACCCGGACCGGCTGCTGGCCCACCTGGCCTGCCTGCACCTGCTGACCGAGGCGTGGCCCCGCCGCGACACCCTGAGCGCCGCGCAGCAGGCCGACCTGCGCGCCGCGCTGGGCTTCCCGCTCGACAAGGCCGCCACGGTCGCCGCCGGGGGCACCGACACCCGCTGGCTGGTCCTGGGCCACACCGTCAGCGACGAGGAGCACGTCCGCACCCGCCGCACCTGGCTGCACGAAGGCGGCACCACCGCGCTGCTGCTGGATTTCGCCGCGCCCGGCTGGCCCCTCCCGCCCGCCCTGCCCGCCGGAGGCAGCGTCCGCGCCCGCCTGAGCCCCGCCCCCGGCACGGTCCCCCAGCGGCACGTCCTGGACGGCGAGGCCACCCGCAGCGCCCCCGCCCCCCTGCCCGCACCCGTCACGCTGGAGGGGCTGCTCGACGCGCACGGCGCCGCCCTGGCCCTGAACCCCTGGCTGGAGCGCACCGCGCACCACCTCGGCCCGGTCACGGTCCACCCGCCCGCGCGCGAAGGCGACCCCTGGCGGGCCGGGGACGCACGCGGCAGCCTCCCGCTGGGCGGGAGCGACACGGCCCGCCTCACCCTGCTGGCCCTGGGCGGCGGGCACCCGCAGACGTTCACCGCCGAATGGGACGGGCAGAGCCTCACCCCCCTGTGCGCCGGGCAGGACGGCACCCTGCACCCCCTGGATGAGCCGGAGGACGAGTATGCCTTCTGACCTCCCGGCCCTGCTGAGCGCCGCGCTGATCGGCACCGAACGCGCCCCCCTGCCCACCCCCGGCCCCGACGCCACCGGACAGGCCGCCGCGCGCATTAACCGGGACGACCCGGCAGGCACCCTGCTGGCCCGCGCCGCGCTGCTGACCCTCGCCGCGACCGCCGGACGGCAACCCGACCCGCCCGCCCCGCCCCCCACCCTGCCCCCAGCGACCCGCGCCCGGAAGCCCCGGCCCGCGCCGCGCGGCACCTCCCGCACCTGAACGGCGCGCTGCTGCACGAGTGGCTGACCCTGTGCGACACGCACGGCTACCGCGTCCCAGCGCTGCACCTGCCGCGCCTGCTGACCCTCGCCACGCAGGACCGCAGCCTGCGCCTCCCCCTGGCCCGCGTCCTGGGCGAGCGGGGGCGCTGGCTCGCGCACCACGCGGACATCCCCGCCCTGGCCCACGCCGACGCACCCGACGAACCCATCTGGGCCGCCATGAGCGACACCGACCGCGACACCCTGCACCGCGTCCTGCGAGCCCTCAACCCCGACGCCGCCCGCCACCTGCTGCGCGCGCACTTCGACACGGAACGCGCCGCCAGTCGCAAACGCCTCCTGAGCGCCGTGCTGGACACCCTGAGTCACGACGACCACACCCTGGAACCCCTGCTGGAGGGTGCCCTGGACGACCGCAGTCCCGACGTGCAGACCCTCGCCCGGCAGACCCTCCAGCGGCTCCCGCACAGCACCCTGAACGCCCGCCTGGCCGAGGCGCTGCACGACCCCAACGTTATCCCCGGTCCACGCGACGGACTCCGAAACGGTGCGGGCCGACTCGAACGACTCAGCCACGTCCTGCGGCACGCCCACCCCGCCGCGCTGCTGCACGCCACGCCCGGCGGACCAACGGCCCTGATCACCCTGGCCCGCGACTACCACCTCCTCGACGACCTCATCGCTGGTACCCTCACGCACCGGCACCAGCCCCTCGCGCAGGCCCTCCTCGCGCACGCGCCCACCCCGGCCCTGCGCGCCCTCAGCGACCCGGCCCGCACCCTCCAGAGCGGCCTGCACGACCGCGACCCCGACCTCATCCTCGCCGCCCTCGCGCACCACCCCACCCCCTTGACGCCCGACGACAGCCACGCCATCCTCACCCTCCTCCAGGACACCCTCCGGCACATCGACCACCCCTACCAGTGGCCGCAACGCTGGCGCACCCTGCACGACCACGCCCACCACCTCCACCCGACACCACGCCCCCCGCACCCCTGCCACCCGACGCCCCCCACCACGCCCAGAGTGTCTGGCACGACCTGATGGGCACCCTCGACACCCGCAGGCAGATCCGGCACGACTTCAAGGAGCACCCATGACCGAACAGACCATCGACTGGAGCACTCCACCAGCCCAGCAGATTTTGACTTCTGTACGGAACAGTCAGCTTCTGCCGACCCGGATCGTCCTGGCAGGCACATTCATCGTCGGGGCGGCACACCTCGCCCTGACTGGACGCCCCCTGATCCTCATCGCCGCGACCCTGCTGCTCGCCCTGCACCTCTGGACGACCCACACGCACGCCACCCGCCAGCGCCACGCCGCCCACGCCAGCGGCCCCACCACCTACCAGCTCAGCGACGACGGCACCCTGCACGTCCACAACAACCTCGGACAATTCCGCATCCCCGCCAGCGAACGCCAGCGCACCAGGCGCTACCCACAGGCCATCACCGTGACCTACGCCGGACACTCCACCCTGACCCTCCCCAACGGCCCCGTCCGCACCGCCCTGGAGCACCCATGACCACCCTGACGCCACCGTCCTGCGCCAGCACGCCGAGCAGCAGTACGCGCACGAACTCGCCGCCCTCGCCGCGCACGACACCCGCCCCCGCCCGCCCCGCTGGAACCTCAGCCCGCACGCCGTCCTCACGTACCTGCTCGGCGGCACCCTCCCCGACGGGACCGAGATCACCGCCAAGTACGTCGGGGACCGCCGCCTCATGGAAATCGCCGTCGCCACGCTCGCCACCGACCGCGCCCTCCTGCTGCTGGGCGTGCCTGGCACCGCCAAGAGCTGGGTCAGCGAACACCTCGCCGCGGCCATCAGCGGCGACAGCACCCTGCTGATCCAGGGCACCGCGGGCACCGCCGAGGACACCCTCCGCTACGGCTGGAACTACGCCCGCCTCCTCGCCGAAGGCCCCAGCCCCGCCGCACTCGTCCAGAGCCCCATCCTCCGCGCCATGCAGAGCGGCAAGATCGCCCGCCTCGAAGAACTCACCCGCGTCCAGAGCGACGTGCAGGACACCCTCATCACCATCCTGAGCGAAAAAACCCTCCCCGTCCCCGAACTGAACACCGAAATCCAGGCCGTGCACGGCTTCAACCTCATCGCCACCGCCAACACCCGCGACCGCGGCGTCAACGACCTCTCAAGCGCCCTCAAACGCCGCTTCAACACCGTCATCCTCCCCGTCCCCGACACCCTCGACGACGAAGTCCGCATCGTCACCGCCCGCGCCCAGGCCCTCAGCGCCGCCCTCCAGATCCCCGCCCAGCCCCCGCCCTCGAAGAAGTCCGCCGCATCGTCACCGTCTTCCGCGAACTCCGCTCCGGCACCACCGAAGACGGCAAAACCCGCCTCAAAACCCCCAGCGGCAGCCTCAGCACCGCCGAAGCCATCAGCGTTGTAGGCCAGAGCCTGTCCTTAGCCGCGCACTTCGGCACCGGCACCCTCACCCCCCACGACATCGCCGCCAGCCTCATCGGCGCTGTCATCAAAGACCCCACCCAGGACGCCCTCATCTGGCGCGAATACCTCGAAACCGTCACCAAAAAACGCGACGACTGGAAAGACTTCTACAAAGCCTGCCTGGCGGTGAGCTGAATGACCGGATTGCCCCTTGAGCTGCCATTACCGATTGTTGATGAGATAGAAATCGATAACTCAAGCAATAAGCGGACTGCCCGGACGGCAACCCTCCTCATCATGAAAGAATTGGAGCGTTGCTACGAGCCAAGCAATGCGGAGCGCTCGGATATCTGCGTTGCTTTCGCCCGTAAGGGCAAGCCGGTCTATGGTAAGGCCTTTGACCTGTTCCAAATGCTCGATGATAAGCCAAGGTCGGCCAAAGGCATTGAACAGGCCATTCAGGATGGGACTCTTAGACTCCTTGAGGTCAAATCAACGGGCAGAGCGAAGATTGATGAGGAGTTCTCAGGATATTTCTTCTCCCTATCCACCGCTGAACTCCTAGTGGCACAAGCCCTTGGAGACCTGTACCAATTTGCCTTTTACAACACCACGACTAAAACTCTCAAATTGCACACCCTGAACGAGATTTACAAAAAGGCGAAGGGCGTCTATCCGACTTGGAGCATCCGGTTTTGATCTCCATTTTCCCTATCCGTCATCACGGTCCTGGTTCGGCGCGGTCGCTTGAGCTGGCGCTTCAGGAACTTCAGCCGGACATCGTGTTGGTGGAGGGGCCGTCGGATGCGGGTTCGGTGTTGTCGTTCCTGGCGGATGGGGCGCTGAAACCGCCGGTGGCGCTGCTGGGGTACGTGAATGATGATCCGGCGCGCGCGGCGTTCTGGCCGTTTGCGGTGTTCAGTCCGGAGTTCGTGGCGTTGCGGTGGGCGGCGCGGGCGGGGGCGGCGGCGCGGTTCGTGGATCTTCCGGCGGGGGTGGTGCTGGCCGGGGAGCGGGACGGGGAAGAGGATGATCTGCACAGCGATCCGCTGGGGGTGCTGGCGCAGGCGGCGGGTTTCGCGGATTTCGAGCGGTGGTGGGAGTCGCTGGTGGAGGCTCGTCTTTCTCCCTCCCCCCTGGTGGGGGAGGGTGGGGTGGGGGGGCCGCCGGGTGAGGCGGCGTTTGATGTGTTCGCGGCGGTGAACGAGGCGATGCGGGCGGTGCGGGCGGACGCGCTGGAGCCGGTGGGTCGGGAGGCGCAGCGGGAGGCGTTCATGCGGCAGGGGATCCGCGCGGCGCTGAAGGAGGGCTTCGCGCGGGTGGCGGTGGTGTGCGGGGCGTGGCATGCGCCCGCGCTGGACGTGACGGCGTTCCCGGTGAAGGCGGACGCGGCGCTCCTGAAGGGCCTGCCGAAGGCGAAGGTGACGCTGACGTGGGTGCCGTGGACGCATGGTCGCCTGAGCGTGGCGAGCGGGTACGGGGCGGGCGTGCGCTCGCCCGGGTACTACGAGCATCTGTTCACGTCGCGCGGCGCGGTCGCGGAGCGGTGGTTCGCGCGGGTGGCGCGGCTGCTGCGCGCGGAGCGGCTGGAGGCGAGCAGCGCGTCGGTGATCGAGGCGACGCGGCTGGCGAACGCGCTGGCGGCGTTGCGGGGCCGGGCGTTGCCGGGCCTGGAGGAGTTGAACGAGGCGGCGCTGAGCGTGTTCGGCTGGGACGGGGACCTGCCGCTGCGGCTGATCGAGGAGCGGCTGGTGGTCGGGGAGGCGCTGGGCGCGGTGCCGGACGGGGTGCCGACGGTGCCGCTGGCGCGGGACGTGGCGCGGCAGCAGAAGAGCCTCCGGTTGAAGGTGCTGCCGGAGAAGCTGGATCTGGAGCTGGATCTGCGTTCGGACAATGATCTGGCGCGCAGCGTGTTGTTTCACCGCCTGAACCTGCTGGGTGTGCCGTGGGCGAAACCGCGTGGGTCGGGTGGGCTGGGCACGTTTCGTGAGGGGTGGCAGTTGCGCTGGCGGCCGGAGTTCAGCGTGCGGCTGGTCGAGGCGAGTCGGCTGGGGCAGACGGTGCGGGACGCGGCGACGGTGTCCGCGCTGGAGTCCGCGCGGGGCGCAGGGACGCTGGCGGAACTGACGGGTCTGCTGGAGGTGCTGCGCCTCGCGGACCTGCCGGGTGCGTTGCCGGTGACGCTCGCGGCGCTGGATGAGCGGTCGGCGCTGGGCGCGGACGTGCCGGACGTGCTGCGGGCGCTGCCGCCCCTGGCGCGACTGGCGCGGTACGGGGACGTGCGTGGGCGTGGCGCGGCGGTCGCGGGTGGGGGAGAGGTGGCGCCGCTGGAGACGTTCCGGGCGCTGCTGACCCGCGCGGCGGTGGGGCTGCCGCTGGCCGGGGTGGGCCTGGGGGAAGAGGCGGCCGCCGGGCTGCGGGACGCGGTGCGCGGGGCGGACGCGGCGGTGCGCCTGCTGGACGACCCGGACGTGACGGCGGAGTGGCGCGCGGCCCTGCGCCGGGCGGCGGACCGGGAGGACGCGCATCCGCTGCTGCTGGGGGACGCGCTGCGCCGCCTGCGGGACGCGGGCGTGCTGGACGCCGCTCAGGTCGAAGCGCGGCTGGGACTGGCCCTGAGTGACCCGTCGCCGCTGGCGGTCACCGCGTGGCTGGACGGCTTCCTGGGGGACACCGGTGCGCTGCTCGTGCACGACGCGGGTCTGCTGGCGCTGGTGGACGGCTGGCTGTCGGCCCTGGATGCGGAGGTGTTCCAGAGTGTGCTGCCGCTGCTGCGGCGGGTGTTCGCGCGCTTCGAAGCGCCGGAGCGCCGCGCGATCGGCGAGGCGGTGCGCGGGGGGACGCCCGCGTCGCGTCTCGCGCCGGTCGCGGTGGATGACGCGCGGGCGGCGCGGGTCATCCCGGTCGTGCTGAGCCTGCTGGGGGTGGGTCATGACGGATGAACGCACGCGCCGCTGGCGGCTGGTGCTGGGCGGCGGGGACGCCGACGGGCTGGCCGCGCAGGAGGGGACCGAGGTGCCCCTCACGCTGGAGGACCGCCGGATGGACGCCGCGCTGGCCGGACTGTACGACCCGCCCGAGGGCGAGCGGCGGGGTGGGCTGGGGGGGAGTGCGCCGCGCGTGGCGCGCTGGCTGGCGGACCTGCGCGAGTTCTTCCCGTCGGACGTGGTCCGGGTGATGCAGGCGGACGCGATCGAGCGCCTGAACCTCCAGCAGCTGCTGTTCGAGCCGGAGATGCTGGACGGCGTGGAGCCGGACGTGCATCTGGTGGCGACACTGGTGTCGCTCAAGGGCGTGATGCCGCCGTCGGCGCGGGACGCGGCCCGCGCGGTGGTGCGGCGCGTGGTGGACGACCTGACGCGCCGCCTGGAGGAACCGACCCGCGCGGCCGTCACCGGCAGCCTCAGCCGCGCGCAGCGCACCCGCCGCCCGAAGGCCGCCGAGATCGACTGGCCCGGCACGATCCGCGCGAACCTGCGCACGTACCGGCCGGAACTGGGCACCCTCGTGCCCGAGCGGCTGGTCGGGCACGGGCGGCGGCGGCGCAGCCTGCGGGACGTGGTGCTGTGCGTGGACCAGTCGGGCAGCATGGCGGGCAGCGTCGTGTACGCCGGGGTGTTCGGCGCGGTCCTGGCGAGCCTCCCGGCGCTGAGCACGCGCGTGGTGGCGTTCGACACGGCGGTCGCGGACCTGACCGAGCACCTGGGCGACCCGGTGGAGCTGCTGTACGGCCTGCAACTGGGCGGCGGGACGGACATCAACCGGGCGCTGGCGTACTGCCAGGGCGTGATCGAGCGGCCCGAGCAGACGGTCCTCGTGCTGCTCAGCGACCTGTTCGAGGGCGGCAACGAACGCGAGATGCTCGCCCGGGCCCGCGCGCTGCGCGAGAGTGGCGTGCTGGTCGTGGCGCTGCTGGCCCTGTCGGACGACGGCGCGCCCAGCTTCGATCATGGCGTGGCGCGCGCCCTGGCGGGTCTGGACATCCCAGCATTCGCGTGCACGCCCGCGCACTTCCCTGGGCTGCTGGCCGCCGCGCTGCGCGGGGACGACCCGGGCGCGTGGGCGGGCGATCAGGGACTTGTGGTCCGGGGGAGCGGCGTAGGGTAAGCGTATGTCGGAACGCTTGGTGGTCGCGGGTGGCAGCGGGTTCCTGGGTCGGGCGGTGGCGCGGCACTTCACGGCGCTCGGGTGGGAGGTCGTGATCCTGTCGCGGTCCCACCCGGCCGCGCCGACGCCGGGGCGCTGGGTGGCGTGGGACGCGCTGCGGCAGGGCGAGTGGGTGCGGGAACTGGACGGCGCCGCAGCCCTGATCAACCTCGCGGGGCGCACCGTGAACTGCCGCTACAGCGCGGCGAACATGCTGGAGATCTACACGTCCCGCCTGGACAGCACCCGCGCGCTGGGCCGCGCCCTGGTCAGCGTGGACCGCCCGCCGCGCGTGTGGCTGAACAGTTCCACCGCGACCGTCTACCGGGACGCCCGCGACCGCCCGCAGGACGAGCCGGGCGGGGAGCTGGGCACTGGCTTCAGGGTGGATGTCGCCCGCCGCTGGGAGGCCGCGCTGATGGAGGAAGCCCTGCCGCACACTCGGCGCGTGGCGCTACGCACCGCGATGGTGTACGGCGTGGGCGCCGGGGGCATCATGGAGACGACCGACCGCGTGGTGCGGCTGGGTGCGGCGGGCGCCATGGCCGGTGGGGGGCAGATGGTGTCCTGGCTTCACGAGCGGGACTTCTGCCGCGCCGCGCAGTTCCTGATCGAGGGTTCACTCTCCGGGCCGGTGAACGTCACCGCGCCGCAACCCCTCCCGAACGCCGCGTTCCTGCGCGCGTACCGCCACGCGTGGGGCGTGCCCTTCGGCGTGCCGTCCACCGCCGCGCTGATCGGCCTGGGCGCCGCCGTGATGAACTCAGAGGCGGAACTGCTCCTCAAGAGCCGCTGGGTGGTGCCCACGCGCCTGCTGGACGCGGGTTTCACGTTCGAGCACCCCGCTTGGCCCGCCGCGATCCGGGATCTGGTGGCGCAGGCCCGCCGCGAGTGGCACGCCGGGCGCTGACAGCGGTGTTCAGGCAGACTGAGGGGTTTTCTCAGTCTGCCTGAAACGAGCGGAGCGAGAATCCGCCGCCATCAGCGGTTGGAAGTGAAGTTGAAGGGCGTGCTGTTGGCCCTTCAATGGAACTGGAAACCGCTGTGACCCGGACGCCCTTCACGTCGTCCGTGGGCGCGACATTCAGAAGCCTGTCAGCGCCGCCGCTCTATGGTGAACGGCACATCCATCAGGAGGACCGCCCGGCGTGACGAACCACGACAGCTCTGCACCGATCCTGCCTCACCCCGAGCTCTGGCCGGAGGTGGACCGCCTGAACGACGCGGCCGACGCCACGCTGATGACCTCCATGCAGCAGGCGCAGGCGCTGGCCCGTCAGGCGCTGGCGCTGGCGGTGCAGTCGGGGTACGAGTCGGGGGAGGCCCGCGCGCGGATGCTGTGCGGGTACGGCCTGTACTACCTGTCCGAGTACCCCGAGGCGCTGGCGCTGTTCGAGCAGAGCGAGGCGCAGGCCGCGCGGATCGGGGCGCTGACCACGCAGACCCGCGCCGTGAACGGGCAGGCGATCACGCTGGTCACCCTGGGCCGTTACGGGGCGGGCATGGACCGGCACCTGCACGGCCTGAAGCTGGGTCAGGCCGCTGGGGACCGGGTGGCGCAGGCGCGGTCGCTGAACAACATCGGGAACCTGTACCTGGACCTGCGGGACTACGACACGGCCCTGACCTACCACCGGGACGCGCTGGCCCTGGCGCGCGAGAGCGGGAATGACCTGGTGGGGTCCAGCGCGTCGGTGAACGTGGCGCTGGACTTCCATTACCTGGAGCGCTTCGAGGAGGCCCTGACGCTCAACCGCGAGACGCTGGCGGTCGCGCAGGAACGCGGGTACCGGCAGCACGAGTTCCTGCTGCGGGCGAACATGGCCGCGAACCTGCTGGGTCTGCGCCGCGCGGCCGAGGCGCGCGCCGAGGCCGAACTGGCCCTGATGGGCAGTGACGAGCTGGGGGACCGCGAGAACCTGTGTGACGCGCTGGTCCTGCAGGGCCGGGCGCTGCGGGCGCTGGACGATCCGCAGGCCCGCGCGGTGCTGGAACGCGCCGCCGCCCTGGCGGACGAACTGGGCGCGAGCGTCCGGCAGATTGAGGCGCACGGGGAACTCTCGGCGCTGCTGGAGGCGCACGGGGACCCGGCGGGCGCGCTGCGGCACGCGCGGCTCGCGGCGGACCTGGACCGCGCGGCCCTGACCGAGGTGCTGCGGCGCCGCACGGAGGTCACGGCCGCGCAGATCAAACTGGAGCAGCTGTCGCACCGGGCCGAGCAGGAACGGCAGCGCAGCGCCGAGCTGAGCACCGCGAACGTGGCGCTGCTGGAGGCGCAGGCGCAGCTGGCGCATCAGGCGCGGCACGACGCGCTGACGGGCCTGATCAACCGCGCGGCGTTCGAGGCCGAACTGCAGCGCGCGGTGCAGGAGGCCGCGCCGGTGGGCGTGCTGTTCATCGACCTGGATCACTTCAAGCAGGTGAACGACACGCTGGGGCACGACATGGGGGACCTGCTGCTCGTGGAGGTCGCGGATCGCCTGTGCCGGGTGGTGCGCGACGGGGACCTCGTGGCGCGGCAGGGCGGGGACGAGTTCACGGTGCTGCTGCGCGGCGTGCGCTCGCACGAGGAGGCCGAACTGGCCGCCGGGCGGCTGCTGCGGTCGCTGTCGGCGCCGGTGGTGCTGGGCGGGCGCGAGTGGACGGTCACGGCGTCCATCGGGGTGGCGGTGTTTCCGGACGACGGCGCGGACGTGCGGACCCTGCAGAAGAACGCGGACCTCGCGATGTACGAGGCCAAGCAGGACCGGCACGCGGTGCGCCGCTTTCACGCGCAGCTGAGTGCGGCGGCGCTGGAACGCGTGGAACTGGAGCAGGCGCTGCGGGTCGCGCTGGACCGCGAGGAGTTCTGCCTGCACTACCAGCCGATCGTGGACGCCGCGACCGGCGAGGTCCGGGCGCTGGAGGCGCTGGTGCGCTGGCGGCATCCGCAGTGGGGGCTGGTCCCGCCCGGGCGGTTCATTCCGCTGATCGAGAACACGGACCTGATCGTGCCGCTGGGCGCGTGGGTGCTGCGCGAGGCCGCCCGGCAGCTGCGGGACTGGCGCCCCGAGCACCCGGAGTTGCGGGTGTCAGTGAACGTCGCGCCGCGTCAGCTGGCCCAGCCGGACTTCGCGGAGGTGGTGCAGGGGGCGCTGGACGAGTTCGGGCTGGACCCGCAGGCCCTGATCCTGGAGGTCACCGAGGGCGCGGTGCTCGGCCAGGACGGCGAGGCGCACGTCTCGCGCGTGGCGGAACTGGGATTGCCGCTGGCACTGGACGATTTCGGCACCGGGTACTCCAGCATCAGTCGCCTGCACCGCCTCCCGGCCCGCTGGCTGAAGATCGACCGGTCCCTGATCCAGGATCAGGACGCTCCGCCGCCCGCGCGTTCGTCCCGGCCGATCGTGCGGGCCCTGATCACCTTCGCGCATGAGGCCGGGGTGCAGGTCGTCGCCGAGGGCGTCGAGCGGCCCGAGCAGTGGCGGGACCTGCGCGAGTGGGGCTGCGACCTGATCCAGGGGTACTTCGTGTCCCGCCCGGCCGCGCCGGAGGCGCTGGTGTGGGGTCCGTTCGGGCCTGGGTCAGGGTAGGCGGACTGACCAGCCGTCCGGCGTGACCTGCACGGCGTCCGCGGGCAGGTCGAGGGTCAGGGTGGGCGTGTGGACCCGCCAGCGCCCGGCTTCATGGTGTGGAGTGGGCAGGGCGCGCAGCGTGATCTCCTGCACGCGGAACAGGTCCGGGCCGCGCGTCAGGGCGGGGTGCCCCACCGTGAGCAGCTGGGCGCCGGGGCCGCGCACCTGAACGTGCCGGGCGTGTAGGAAGGTGCCCGGTTCCACGGGGTGCAGGTTCATGGGGTCGAAGCCGCCCAGTCGCAGGCCAGCGGCGCTGCTCAGGTGCAGGGTGGGGCCGGGCTGCGCGTGGAAGGCTTCCAGTCGGGCGCGCAGGTCCGCGTCGTGCGCGTCGGCGGCGGCCTGCGCGGCCCGCTGCAGCTGTGGGTGCGGTGGAGCGGGCAGGGGAGACCCGACCTGTCCGGTCAGCAGGTCGGTCAGCAGGTCGGCCAGGGGGCGCCCGGCGAGGACCCCGGCGGTCCAGGGCGTGCCGGTCCGGTCAAGCAGGTGCGCCAGCGCCGCGCCGCTGCGGTAACTCCAGAAGCGCGGGGTCTGCTGGGGGGCCGCGTCCGGGTCGAGGTTGGGGTGTTCCCCCAGGAAGCGCGTCTCGACGTACTGGGCGAGGCCCTCGGTGGTCTCCATGCGGGTCTCGAACGACTGGTGCTCCGCGTCCATGCGGGCGTGCCGCTCCGTGCGCCAGTGCAGGGCGTGCCTCGCCGGGGTCAGCCAGTCCCCGTCCCGCGCGTGCAGGGCCAGTCGCAGCCAGTGGGTCTCCTCGGCGCGGGCGTGGCGGACCTCCGCGCCTGCCGGGTAGGTCAGGGCCGTCAGTTCGGGGGCGGGCCACGCGGGGGACGGTGTGGCGCCCTGGTACACGTGGAAGGCTTCGTGGATCAGCGTGGCGGCCAGCGTCCGCGCCGCCTGAGCGGGGTCGCCGGGGAGGGGCAGGTCGGGCAACAGCACGCCCGCCGCGTCCAGCCCGCCCGGCAGGGTGACGGCCGTGTGCGCGGTCAGCGCCGGGTGACGGTCCGGCCATACCCACGCGCCGTCCACGCGGGTCCAGCCGTCCTCGCCCGGACCCGCGTGGTGCAGCCAGCTGTGCGTGCCGTCGAAGGTCAGCAGTGGCGTGCGCTGCGGCGCGAACCCGGGCCAGAGGTCAGGGGCCCGGGCGATCAGGGTCAGGGCGCCGGTCAGCGCGGCGGGTGGGTGCATGCCGTCAGCGTGACACGCCGCCCAGGCGGAGTGGCGCTCAGGTGCCCGTGCCCACACCGGTCGGCAGGCTGCCCAGTCGGCCCTGGGCGCTCTGGCGCCGGCCGGTGGCG
The DNA here is from genome assembly GCF_013337115.1 of Deinococcus sp. JMULE3. Taxonomy (NCBI): domain Bacteria; kingdom Thermotogati; phylum Deinococcota; class Deinococci; order Deinococcales; family Deinococcaceae; genus Deinococcus; species Deinococcus sp. JMULE3. The sequence goes on along the minus strand of NZ_SGWE01000004.1, from coordinate 913,007 downwards.
GGGAGGAGGGTACCGGCGCGGCCCAGGCCGGTGGGGGGCATGTCCACGTACATGGTCTCGTAGCCTCCGGGCTGGAGCAGGTACGTCTCGTGCCAGATGCCGACCGCGCCCGGGTGGCGCTGCGCGGCCTGGTTGAAGGCCCGCCACGCGGGGAGGTGGGCGTGGTCGCGGGCGTGCGCGTAGGCGTGGAGGTGCTCGGCGCTGCGCCAGTACTGGATCAGGGTGCCGCCGTGGGTCTGGCCGCCGAGCAGGCCCAGGTCGGGCTGCGCCTGCAGTTCGCGCAGCATGCGGGGCATGGCGCGGAATACCGGGAGCCACGCGGGGACGTTCCAGGGCTGGTTCACGCGGGCGCCGATCAGGAACACGGCGAAGGGACCGTCGAGTTCGGCGGTCATACGGACTCCGGTTGAAAGGTTTGCAAAATCTTTCAACCCGAGCGGAGCGAGCGGGAGAGAAGCGGGTTCCGGGCGTGGAGTTGACAGATCGGTGGTCTTCCGATCTGTCAACGAAACAAACGGAATCCGTATCAGGCGGCTGGCGGGGAGCTGCGGGGTCGCGCTGCGGGTCATGAGGCCTCCTGATCATCGAAGTCAAATGGTCCATTCTGGACGGTCTGGACTGATGGTACGCTCCGGCCATGCCGGACGCAACCCTGGGCCCCTCCGCGTTCATCGTGCTGGGCTTCCTGAACCACGCAGGCCCCGCCACCGCCTACGACCTGAAACGCTGGGCGGACGACTCGGTGGGCTTCTTCTGGACCTTCCCCCGGTCGCAGCTGTACGCCGAACCGCAGCGCCTCGTCACGCTGGGCCTGCTGACCGAGACCCAGGAGGACGCGGGCCGCCGCCGCCGCCTGTACGCGATCACCGACGCGGGCCGCGCCGCGCTGGAGGGGTGGCGCCGCAGTCCCGCCGGAATGCCCGAACTGCGCGATCCGGGCCTGCTGCGCCTGTTCTTCACGCCTGCCGGGGACCGCGCTGCCCTGAGCGAACTGGCGACCGGGCAGCTGCGCCAGCACCGCGAGCGGCTGGACACCTACCACGCCATGCTGCGCGCCGATCCCTGCCCCTGGCCCGACCGGCCCCCGTTCACGCGCACCCTGCGCATGGGGGAACTGTACGAGCAGGCCTGCCTGACCTTCTGGCAGGAGGTGCTGGACGACCTGCGTCCCGAATAGACGAACGCTATTCGGGGGCGCCTGCCCTGATCCCGGTGGAGGCGCCGCCCGGTCTTGCCGTTTCGCGAGGGGTCATGATAACTTTACGTTTGGCTTGTATCAGGCCTGGAGGTTGCGTGGCGAGACGAAAGATGCCGGAACAGCGGGAAAAGCGTAAGAAGGAAGAGTCCGATACCGTGCGGGCCGAGGGCGTGGTCGAAGAGGCGCTGCCGAACACCACGTTCCGCGTGAAGCTCGATACCGGGCATGACATCCTGGCTTACATCAGCGGCAAGATGCGTATTCACTACATCCGCATCCTGCCCGGGGACCGTGTGGTTCTGGAAATCAGTCCCTACGATACGACGCGCGGACGCATCGTCTACCGCAAGTAAGGCCCCCGGCCGAAGTACCCATAGATTCCCCACCCACGAGTGGGAGGGGGGTCGAGCGCTGCCAGTCAGCTCCCATGATGGGGCGCGGCGCGGCGGCGCGAGGAGGAAGCATGAAAGTTCGTAGCAGTGTCAAGAAGATGTGCGACAACTGCAAAGTGATCCGCCGCCACGGGCGCGTGCTGGTCATTTGCTCCAACGTCAAGCACAAGCAGAGGCAGGGTTAATCATGGCGCGTATTGCTGGCGTTGACCTGCCCCGCGAAAAGCGCGTTGAAATCGCGCTCACCTACATCTACGGCATCGGCCTGACCCGCTCCAAAGAGATCCTGGCGAACACCGGCATCAGCCCGGACACCCGCGTCAAGAACCTCAGCGAAGGCGAGCAGAGCACCCTGCGTGAAGCCATCGAGAAGACCTACAAGGTCGAAGGTGACCTCCGCAGCGAAGTCGGCCAGAACATCAAGCGCCTGATGGACATCGGCGCCTACCGCGGCCTGCGTCACCGCCGCGGTCTGCCCGTGCGCGGCCAGCGCACCAAGACGAACGCGCGCACCCGCAAGGGCCCCCGCAAGACCGTCGCCGGCAAGAAAAAGGCCACGAGGAAGTAAGCCATGGCGAAGAGCACCAAAGGCAAGACCCCGCGCCGCGCCCGGCGCAACATCAGCGCTGGCCGCGCGTACGTGCACGCCAGCTACAACAACACCATCGTCACCATCACCGACCTCGACGGCAACAGCGTTGCCTGGAGCAGCGGCGGGACGATCGGCTACAAAGGCAGCAAGAAGGGCACCCCCTACGCCGCCCAGCTGGCCGCCGCTGACGCCGTCAAGAAGGCCCAGCAGACCTTCGGCATGAACATTGTCGACGTGATCGTGCGCGGCAGCGGCTCCGGCCGCGAGCAGGCCATCCGCGCCATCCAGGCGTCGGGCATCGAAGTGAAGTCCATCATGGACGACACCCCCGTGCCGCACAACGGCTGCCGCCCCAAGAAGAAGTTCCGCGCCTAACGCGCACGCGCGCGCCCACCTGCCCCGCCTCCACCGCTCACCACACGGTGACGTAAGCCTCACCACAGGCAACGGAGGCGGGCAACAGAGGGCCGCAGACCCGGCCTCCCCCCAGGGGAAGCGCCGCAAGGAGAGTAAGACATGGGTCGTTTCCGTGGATCGATTACCAAACTCAGCCGCCGCGAAGGCATCAACCTCGCGGAGACCGAAAAAGTCCAGAAGTACCTGGACAAGCGCCCCTACGCGCCCGGCCAGCACGGCCAGCGCCGTGGCCGCGGCCGCCCCAGCGACTACAGCGTGCGTCTGCGTGAAAAGCAGAAACTCGCCCGCCTGTACGGCATCGGGGAAAAGCAGTTCCGTAACCTCTTCGAGGAAGCGGCCAACGTTCCCGGCGTGACCGGCACCGTGTTCCTGCAGCTGCTCGAACGCCGCCTGGACAACGTCGTCTTCCGCATGGGCTTCGCGAGCACCCGCCGCCAGGCCCGCCAGTTCGTCGGCCACGGCCACATCCTGGTCAACGGCAAGAAAGTCGACATCGCCAGCTACCGCGTCAAGATCGGCGACGAGATCAGCGTGTCCGACCTGGGCCGCAAGATCGGCTTCATCCAGGAGAACATGGAAGCGCAGAAGCGCCGCCGCGTCAGCCCCTGGGTCGAACTGGACGCCGAGAACTTCAAGGGCACCTTCTCCCGCCTCCCCGCGCGTGAAGACCTCGCCCTGCCCATCAACGAGAACTTCATCATCGAGTACTACTCGCGCTAAATCAGGAGGCCCCAGTGGATCAAAAGCGCCCTCAACTCAAAGCCCGCGTGGACGGCGACTACGGCGAGTTCGTCCTGGAACCGCTCACCCGCGGCTACGGCGTCACCATCGGGAACCCCATCCGGCGCATCCTGATGTCCTCCATCCCCGGTACCGCTGTCACCAGCGTGTACGTCGAGGACGTCCTGCATGAGTTCTCCACCATCCCCGGCGTCAAGGAAGACGTCATCCAGATCATCCTGAACCTGAAGGAACTCGTGGTGAAATTCCACGCGCCCGGCCCCAAGACCCTCACCCTGCGCGCGCAGGGCGAAGGCGTCGTCAAGGCCAGCGCCTTCGAGGTCCCCAGCGACGCCGAGATCGTGAACCCTGACCTGGTCATCGCCAACCTCGCCGAGGACGGCAAACTGGTCATGGAAGTGCGTGTCGAGGAAGGCGAAGGCTACGTCCCCGCGGACAAGCACGCCACCAAGGACCGCATCAACTCGATCCCCGTCGACGCCGTGTTCTCCCCCGTGCGCCGCGTGGCGTACCACGTCGAGAACACCCGCGTGGGCCAGCAGACTGACCTGGACCGACTCATCCTGCGCGTCTGGACCGACGGCAGCACCAGCCCCCAGGACACCCTGGACAAGGCTGTTGAGATCCTGCGTGAGGAACTCACGGTGTTCGGCAACGTGGAAACCCTCCCCGCCGCCGCGCCCGAGTACCAGCAGCCCGTCTACACCCCCGCGCCCACCGCGCCGAACGTGTACGACCTGCCGCCCAGCACCGCCAGCCTGAACCTGAACCCCGGCGACTACCCCGCCGAGATGGACTCCCCCCGCGTGACCCTCGAGGGTCTGGGCCTCACCACCCGCGTGCTGCACTCCCTGAAGGAAGAAGGCATCGACAGCGTGGACGCCCTGTGCGCCCTCTCCGACCGCGACCTGAAAAAGGTCCCCGGTATCGGCGAGCGCAGCCTCGACGAGATCAAGCAGCAACTCGCCCAGTTCGGCCTCGCCCTGCGCGACTGAGCCGACTGAACCCCAAGGAGATACACCATGCGTCACGGTAAAGCCGGTCGCAAGCTCAACCGCAACAGCAGCGCCCGCACCGCCCTGGCCCGCGCCCAGGCGACGGCCCTGCTGCGCGAGGGTCGCATCCAGACGACCCTCACGAAGGCCAAAGAGCTTCGTCCCTTCGTCGAGAAACTGATCACCACCGCCAAGGGCGGCGACCTGCACGCCCGCCGCCTCGTCGCCCAGGACATCCACGACAACGCCGTGCTGCGTAAAGTCATGGACGAAGTGGCCCCCAAGTACGCCGAGCGTCCCGGTGGCTACACCCGCATCCTGCGCGTCGGCACCCGCCGCGGTGACGGCGTCACCATGGCCCTGATCGAACTGGTCTGACCCCAGACCCCCGTGCCCGCCCCCACCCACCGGTGAGGGCGGGCACACCCATTTCGGGGGCATGTCAGGAAGTTGCCAGACCGGTCATGCTGAGATGACCCATGACCGACCGACCCACCCCAGCGAACACGCTGGATCACAGCTCGTGGGGCCGTCACCAGTACCACCGGATGATCCTGCCCGGCGGTGTCGTCGCGTTCGCTCTGCCGCTGTGGCTGCACCAGCAACGACCTTTCCTGGAACCGTTCGACCTGCAGTCCATGCCGGTCATGCTCATGGCTTACCTGCTGCTGACCATCCTCAGCTGGCTGCCCGTCCCCCTGCGCTGGCTGGAGGGCGCCATTGTCATCCAGCTGAACAGCTTCGTCCTCTGGCGGGTCGCCACCGTCCTGTTCACTCCTGAACTGGACGGCCGCCTCAGTCAGCTGGCGGCCACCCTCCCGTGGGTGATCGTGGCCCTGCTCATCACCAGCTGGGTGGTCAGTGAACGCGTCAGCCTGACCGTGAACAGCGTCATGGGCGGCGCCCTCGCACTGATCACCATCACCTGGTGGCCCGCTCCACCCTGGACGGCCGGGCAGGCGCAGCTCATGAACGCCCTGCTGCAACTTCTGATGGCCGCGACCACCGTGATTGTCGCGCAGACCGTCGTGCTGCGCCGCCACCACCTGATCAGCAGCCGCGCCCGGCAGGCCCTGCAGGACGCCCACACCGACGTGCTGACCGGCCTGCCCAACCGCCGCGCCCTGCTGCACACCCTGGAAGAACACGCCCACGACCAGGGTGGAAACCTTCTGGCCGTCGGCCTGCTCGACGTGGATCACTTCAAACGCATCAACGACCAGCACGGCCACGCCACCGGGGATGAAGTCCTGCGGCGCCTCGCCGTGCACCTGCGCGGCCAGCAGCACGCCCAGCCGGGCAGCGTGGTGGGCCGCTACGGCGGTGAGGAATTCCTGCTGATCCTGCGTGTGCCCGACGCCAGCAGCGCCCACGACACCTGCGAGCGCCTGCGCCGCCGCCTCGCGAACGAACCGCTGCACGGCCTGAACGTCACCGTCAGTGTCGGCCTGGTCGTCAGCGCCGTGCCAGCCCACATTCCCACCCTGCTGGACGCCGCCGACGAGGCCCTGTACCACGCGAAGAACACCGGCCGCAACCGCGTGCATCGGGCTGACCTCGAGCCGGGAGAACTGGCCGCGACCTGACACGGACTCCGGTTGAGTGGTATGCCAGCGCCGTGCCCTCCGCGTGGATGTGCCCAGGGTGCGCGGAACCCAGGCGCGGAGTGGGCAACCCGGTGGTGCGGTGGGTGGACGGCGAACCAGAAGGCAGGCCATGGGGGAACCAGCAGAGACGACGGCGCGCGGGGAACGGGGCTCTGCGCTGCCCACGTCTCCCGCGCGCCGTCAGCGGCTGCCGGTCAGGGCCCGTCGGTGTACACGCGACTGGGGTAGTAGTACCGCTGCATCATCAGTTTGCCCAGCGCCACCAGCGGGACAGCCAGCAGCGCCCCCACGAAGCCCAGCAGGGACGCGCCGATCAGGATGGCGACCAGCACCGTGATCGGATGCAGGTCCGTCGTGCGGCTCAGGATGTACGGGCTCAGGAAGTTCCCCTCGATCTGGTTGGCCGCGACGAACACCACGATGACCGCCACGATCTTCAACCAGGCGCCCGGCAGGGTCAGCGCCAGCAGGATCGCCGGGGTCGCCCCGATGATCGGCCCCAGGTACGGCACGATGTTGAACGCCCCCGCCAGGAAGCCGATCGCGGCGGCACTGGGAATCCCGACGATGGTCAGGCCCAGCCACACGAACACCCCGATGAACGATGCGATCAGCAGCTGCCCCCGCACGTACCCGCCGACCGCCGTGCCGACCAGATCACTGAGCTCCTGCACGCGCGGCTGCCACGGACGCGGGAAGACGTGCAGCATCGCGGCGTTCACGCGGCGGTAGTCGATCATCAGGTAGATGCTCATCAGCAGGATCAACACCACCTGCCCCACCACCCCGCCGATGGACACCAGACTGCTGAGCAGCGTGCCGGTGGACGACAGGGCGTTCTGCAGGATCGGGACGATGTTCTGCCCGAGGTTCTGCACGTAGTCCTGCGCCGCCGTGATCAGTTGCTCGCGGGAGTTCGTCAGGCCCGGCACGCCCCGCGCCGACAACCAGGACGTCACGCGGTCCAGCACGTCCCCGAGTGACCCGATCTGCTCCGGGAGTTTCTGGATCAGCGTGATCAGCTGCCCCGACACGGTCGCCAGAAGCAGGCCCGCCATGCCGATCAGGCCCGCGAAGATCAGGACCACGAAGAACACCCCCAGCCCGCGCCGCACCCGACCCCGTTCCAGCCAGTTCAGCAGCGGATTCGCGAGGTATGCGATCAGGAACGCCACTGCGAAATCGATCAGGACCGTCCGGATCTGCCCGACGAACCGCCACGCGACGTACAGCGCCAGCAGGAACACCAGGGTCCGCACCCACGGACTGCGCCACACGTACTGGAAGGCGTTCAGGCGGCTCAGGTCAGCGGGGGACGGTTGCGGACGGGGCACGGGGGAAGGTCGCGGCACGCCCTCACTGTAGCGGGCCGACCCGCTGCCGGCGTGCGCGGGCAGTGGACGTGGGGGGCAGTCCGGATCAGAACGTGCGGGTGACGACCTGACCGGACTGCCCCAGGGGCGTGCCGGGGCCGCCGTTCACGCTGACACGGACGGCGGCGGCGTTCCCGGTGCGGATGGTCACGCCCTTCGCGAAGGTCTTCACGGTGCCCGCTGCGGGCGTGCCCTCGAACACGATGCGGCCCGCGGCGTCCGTGACGCGCGTCCATGACGGGCCGCTGTACGTCACCGTGACGCCCTGACTGGCCGGGGGTTTCGCCGGGGAGGTCCCGGCAGGCAGCGTGCCGCCAGCGGGGGACGCACTCGGCTGCGGTGTCGCCGCAGAGGACGTAGAGGCAGAGGTCGGGGTCGGTTGCGCCGCGTCGCTCAGCACGCTGGTCTGCCCGGTGGGCTTCAGGATGACGCGCAGATCACGGTTGCGGCCCACGTCGATCGCCTGCCGCAGCGGCTGGCGTCCCGCGAGTTCCACCCGCAGTTCCGCCTGCTGCCGGGCGTCCACCGGGAACGCCACGATCGGCGCGGCGCCCAGGTCACGGTTGTCCAGGTATACACGGGCGCCGGGGGGCGTGACCTTCACGGTCAGGCGGACCGTCCGGACCGCCGGGGGAGCAGGCTGGTCGGGCGTGACCACCGGCGCGGCCGCCTCCTGCGGGGCCGGAGCGCTGCGCGTGAACATGAAGGCGGCGCCACCCACCGCGAGCAGGGCCGCCACGCCCGCTGCCGCCCACAGGGCGCGGTTCGGGCGGCGTGCCGGGAGGGCCGGGGTCACGTAGGACGAACCGGCCGGGGCGGGCATCACGCGGTCGAAGTCGCTCAGCAGCGGCTGCGGGTCCAGGCCCAGTTCACGCGCGTAGCGGGTCAGGTAGGACCGGGCGAAGGTCCGTTCCGGCAGGGCGCTCAGGTTGCCGTCCTCCAGGGCACGCAGGTAATCCCCGCGGATCTTGGTGCGCAGGGCGGCGTCCTGCGTGCTGAGACCCAGGCCTTCACGGGCCTGTCGAAGGGCGGCTCCAAAACTCGTCACGGTACTGTTCACAGTAGCGCATTCCGCCCGCTGTGGCCGGGCGCGGACCACACGAAACCGGGGGAGCCCTACGGCTGTCCCCCGGTGCGTGCGGTATGGGTGCGCTCAGCCGTCGTAGGGGCGGCCCAGCGCCTTGGGTGCGCGGCTGCGACCCGTGAAGATCAGCGCCAGGATCGTGATCAGGTACGGCAGGGCCTGCACCAGCGTGCTCGGCAGGAGGTTCGTGCCGCCCAGCGCGATGCTCAGCGCCTGCAGCAGCCCGAACAGGATGGTGGCGCCCAGCACGCCCAGCGGTTTCCACTGCCCGAAGATCAGGGCCGCCAGCGCGATGAAGCCCGCCCCGGCGCTGATGTTGCGCACGTACGAGTCGAGGTTCCCGATGCTCAGGAACGCCCCGGCGGTCCCGGCCAGCACGCCGGACATGATCACGGCGCTGTAGCGCATGCGGCGCACGTTCACGCCCATGCTGGCCGCCGCGCCCGGCTGCTCGCCCGTGGCGCGCAGGCGCAGGCCGTACGGCGTGCGGTACATGACGTACCACGTGACCGCCACGGCCAGGAACGCGAAGAACACCGGCGGGGAGAACTTCAGGTCCCCCGCGCCCCACAGCGGCAGCGCGGTCTCGACCTTGGGGCTCTCGTTCGACACGCCGTACAGCGCGGTCAGGACCACGGCGGGCACGCCGGTGGCGAGCAGGTTGATGGCCGTGCCGCTGATGACCTGATCGGCGCGGTACTTGATGCTCAGGACCGCGTGAATCCAGGCGATCAGCCCGCCGACCAGCGCCCCGACCAGCCAGCCGACCCACGGCGCGGCCGTCCCGAGACTGGGGGTCAGGAGGTGCGTGCTGACGGCGGCCGACAGCGCCCCGAAGATGATCAGGCCTTCCAGGGCGATGTTCACGACGCCGCTGCGTTCGCTGAACAGGCCGCCCAGCGCGGTCAGCAGCAGCGGCACGACGCTGCGGATGAAGGTGGCGAGGAACGCCGTGGTCAGAATCTGTGCGAAGAGGCCGTCCATTATTTGCCTTCCCGGGTGATGTCCTCGCTGGCCTGGGCCACGTTCGGTTGCGGGGTGAGGGTCTTGGGTTGTTCCGTCAGGGCGGGCGCGCCGCGCCCGGCGCCCGCGTCGAGTGCGGGCGGTGGGGGAGAGGTCACGCGGCGGCTCAGGAAGCCCCCGGCGGCGATGAACAGCACGATCAGGGCCTTGAGGACCGTCACGATGTCACTGTTCACCTTCTGGAGTTTGGTGGTCACGCTGACCGCGCCGGTGTCGATGGTGCCGAACAGCACGCTGGACGCCACGACGCCCGCCGGGGTGCTCTGTCCCATCAGGGCCACGGCGATCCCGTCGAAGCCGACGTTCACGGGCATGTTCTGCTTCAGGCGGTACTCGTCGAGCGCGCCGCCGTTCACGTAGTGCGTGCCGGCCAGACCTGCGAACATGCCCGCGATGGTCATGGCCAGGATGGTGTTCTTCGCGACGCTGATCCCGCCGTACTCGGCGGCCTTGGGGGACAGGCCCACGGCGCGCAGGGCGTACCCGGCGGCAGTGCGCCACATCAGCATGCCGAAACCGGCGGCGCACAGCAGCGCGATCAGGAACGCGCCGTTCAGCTGGCTGCCGGTGACGCTGACCGGAATGCCGATCTGCCACGTCACGGCGCCCAGGGCAGCGGCGGCGGCCAGGGCGATCAGCGTGCCGTTGCGGCGCACGAGCAGGCGCACGATCACGAACGCGGCCAGCGCGACCAGCAGGCCGATACTCAGGGCCACCTGACCGTTCTGCCCGACGTTCAGGACCTCCAGCAGGGGACGCAGCTGCGCCTCGCCCTGCAACAGTTCACTCTGCGGGTTGGAGCCCTCGGCCTTCAGGGGCTGCGGGTACTCGCGGCCCAGGAACGGGAAGGAGTCACTGCCGATCAGGAACACCAGCACCGACGACGCGATGTAGTTCAGCATGATCGTGTTGATGACCTCGCTGGACCCGAAGCGTGCCTTCAGCAGGCCCGGAATGGCCCCCCACAGGGCGCCCCCGGCGGCGGCCGCCAGGACGCTCAGGGCCAGCAGGCCGTAGCCCAGGCTGGGCGGGCCGTACACGCCGACGAGCATCGCGGCGATGGCGCCCATGGTCAGCTGCCCGGGCGCGCCGATGTTGAACAGGCCCGTGCGGAACGCGAACGCGACGCTCAGACCGGTGAAGATCAGCGGCGTGGCGAGCTTCAGGCTGTCCAGCAGCGGGTTCAGCGCCGTGACAGGCGCGAACAGCGTGGAGTACACGAAGTACACCAGGTCCGACTTCGCCAGCCACGCGCCCCACAGGGTCAGGGGCGTGCCGCTCTGGTTCACGCTGGGCTGCACGATCAGCACGACGGCGGCGCCCACCAGGATCGCCAGACCGATCGCGGTGGCGGGCACCAGCAGGCTGCGCATGCGGTTGAACGCCTGCCACACGCGCGGCTGCGCGCTCAGGCCCGCCCCGGCGGCGATCAGGCCCGCCAGCGCCGGAAGGAACAGGCCCAGGTTCATGCCGCCGCTGGCGTAGAAGTTCCCCAGCTGCCGCTTGGCGCCGGGGCGCAGGGTGGTGTCGGCCAGCACGCGCGCGGACTGGTCGTCCAGGGCGCTGCCCAGCACGATCACGGCGGCGGTGGCCAGCCCGAAGGTGAGCAGGCCCGTCAGCCAGAACCAGCGCTGGCGGCCCCAGGCCCCCGCGAGGGTCACGAGCAGCGCGCCCAGCGCCGCCCAGGCGAGCGGCATGACCGTCCCGGTGGGCGGCAGCGGCGCCTGCTGGTTGGAGGTGAGGTTCATGACGCTGCCCGTGACGTGCAGCAGGACGGCGTCGGCACTGAAGCCCCGGCCCAGGGTGGCCAGGGGGAAGAGGAGCATGCCCAGGGCGGCAACCGCGCAGGCGATCAGCGCAATCCGGGCCGCGTCGCCGGATGGGCGAGGGGGAGAATCGTGGGTCACTTTCCTATTGTACGGGGTTTCACCTAAGTCTGGACAGGTGGGTGCGTCCTGTACGGCGGGGGGGGCACCCCGCCCGCAGGGCGCCGCGTGCGCCTGCCTGGGTTCCCGGCGCCGGGTCAGGGTTCACGTGACACGGGTCACCCCCCGGACTGCTATCCTCGGGAACGCTATGGAACGCACCTTTGCCATGATCAAACCCGACGGCGTCCGCCGCGGCCTGACCCCCGAGATCCTCGCCCGCATCCAGCGCAAGGGCTACCGTGTCGTCGGCCTGAAGCAGATGGTCATCGCCCGCGAGACCGCCGAAGCGCACTATGGCGAGCACAAGGAGCGCCCCTTCTTCGGTGAACTGGTGGACTTCATCACGGGCGGCCCCGTCGTCGCGATCGCCCTGGAAGGCGAGAACGCCATCGCCGGCTGGCGCGCCATGATGGGTGCCACCAACCCCGCCAACGCCGCGCCCGGCAGCATCCGCGCCGACTTCGCCACCACCACCGGTGAGAACGTCACGCACGGCAGCGACAGCACCGAGAGCGCCGCCCGTGAACTGGCGCTGTTCTTCCAGGACGGCGAACTGCTCGCCTGAAGTGCTCGCGCGGCGCCCCGTTGCCTGTCGTGGCAGCGGGGCGCCGTTGTCTGTACACCCGCAGGGGCAGGGCCACTGCCAGGGGCGGATCACCCCCAGAGGAGGCACCCACCTGCGGGTGACGTGCCGCGCGACTTCATGCGAGAATCCCCCCAGCACATGTTCAAATGGCCCCCCGTCCCGGAGTACCGCTGACTTGAAAACGCAGACGTTTCCACAACTGCTGCAGCGCAACCGGGTTCTGGTGGTGTGCAGCGCCAGCCTGGCGTACGTGCTGTACGCCGTCCTGACCGGCCTGATCGACCCGCCCCGCGAGGGCTGGAGCGCGCTGGGCCTGCCGAAGTACATCGCCGGGTACGTCGCGCTGCTGACCGCCGTGGCGGCCCTGCTGTGGCCCGCGCGGGTGGGCAACGTGTACGCCGTGACCGGCGTCGGGTACGTCCTGGTCGCCATCATGGAGATCCCGCGCGCCGTCGCGTGGGGCGACATGCCGTTCCACCTGACCCTGTGGCTGACCCTGAACGTCCTGGTGTCGTACCTGGTGTTCGGGACGCGCCTGGGCAGCGTCGTGAACGTCGGGACGGTCATGATCATGGTCGTCAGCGTGCTCATGAACGGCCCGGTCGCGCCGAGCAACATGGCCGACTGGGTCACGGCGATCATCGTGATGCTCGGCACTGGCCTGATCGCGTTCACCGTCATGGCGTTCATTGAGCAGAACCTCAGCGCGCACCAGCAGACCAGTCAGCGCCTCCAGGCGGCCCGCAAGGACGCCCTGACCGAGGTGCTGGGCCGCAGCGCCACCGAGGAGGAACTGGAGCGCAGCATCCAGCAGGCCGTGAAGAACCGCGCGCCGCTGAGCATCATCGTGACCGACATCGACCACTTCAAACGCGTGAACGACGTGCACGGGCACGGCACGGGGGACGACGTGCTGCGGTCCTTCGGGAAGAGGCTCCGGCGCAGCGTGAGCACCTCGGGCGGACAGGTGGGCCGCTGGGGCGGCGAGGAATTCCTGGTGATCCTGCCCGGCATGGCCCGCCCGGACGCGATGGTCATCGCCGAGCGCCTGCGGGCCGAGGTGGCCGACGAGGCCATCGCGGGTCTGGACGTCACCGCCAGTTTCGGCGTGGCCTCCCTGCGCGGCGCGGAGGACACCGCCGAGGACCTGTTCGCCCGCGCGGACAGCGCCATGTACAACGCCAAACGCTCCGGCCGCAACGCCGTCCGCTGAGCCCCACCGCCGTCCGCTGGAGCTTCAGCGGCGGAAGGCGGGCAGCAGCGCGGCGTCCTCCTGCGTGGCGTACCCGCGCGTGACCACCCGCAATCCCGTGGCGGTCGTGAGGATCAACGTGTCCTGCAGTCGCGAGCCGGTCGCCGGGTGCAGCGCCTCGCCCTGCAGCGTCGTGACGGCCTGCGCGTCCGGCCCGGCCAGCTCCCGCGCGGTGAAACGCGGCGACCGGATGTCCAGCATCCAGCTCAGCGGGCGCGCGTCACTGTCATACTGCACGACCACGCTCAGCGCTTCCAGCGGCGGGCGGGTGGTCCAGACGGCGCGGCGCAGGCCCCCCCCGATCCGCTCGCGCGAGTCCGCCTGCGCGTCGAACGACCCGGTCGCCGTGAACAGGGTCCTGGCGACCAGATCCTCACCCCCCGCCCCTTCCCTGGCCGCACCGCCGGGCTTGCAGGCAGTCAGGAGCAGCAGGGGCAGCAGCAGGTAAGCGGGGCGCATACCCCCGAACGTACACCCGCCCCGGCAGGGCATCTGTCATGCGACGCGCCAATCCGGACCGTGCCAGCATGAGGCGTGAGCCCCCACCACCTCGCCCTGCTGATCACCGCCGCGCTGCTGAGCGCGCTGCTGGCGCTGGGCCTGAGCCTGCAGCTCGGCTGGCGGCGGGACGCGGCGCGCTGGCCGCACCACGCGCTGTTCTTCCTGACCTGCGCCGGGACGCTGCTCAGCCTGGGACTGGCGTGGCGGGCCGGGGCCGCCGCGTGGGCGCTGCTGCCCGCGCTGGCGCTGCTGCTGAGCATGCCCCGCACCCGCCCGGGCCGCGCCGACCACTGGCAGCGCGCCCTGCTCGGCGCCGCCGCGTTCACCGCCGGAGCCCTGACCGCGTGGGGGACCTGACCGGCCCACGCCAACCGCCTCCCTGCACTGCTAGCCTGCCCGCATGGACCTGATCGACGGCATGCTCGCGCGGCGCACCACCAACGGCCCCTTCCGCCCGGACCCGGTCAGCCGCGACCACCAGCACCTCCTGATGCGCGTCGCGCAGGCCGCCCCCAGCCACTTCAACAGCCAGCCGTGGCGTTTCGTGCTGATCGAGAACCCGGACACCATCGCGCAGGTCGCCGCCATCGCCGGGCAGAGCATGACCGAACTCATCGAGGGCGGCGTGTTCTTCGAACGCTACCGCCGCTACTTCCGCTTCACGCAGCAGGAAATGGAGGACCGGCGCGACGGCATTCACATCGACCACCTGCCCGGCCCACTGAAACCCTTCACGCGGCAGGTGTTCAGCGACGCCGGACTGAAACTCATGCGGCAACTCGGCGTGCCGAAAAAACTCGGGGAGGACAACCGCAAACTCGTCGCGGGCAGCCCCCTGCTGCTCGCCGCCCTGCTCGACAAGGGCGAGTACCGCCCCGGCGAACTGTCCGGCTTCTACTCCGTGTTCGGCCTGGGCGCCGCCATGGAGAACATCTGGAACGCCGTCGGCGCGCTCGGCATGGGCATCCAGTTCGTCAGCACGCCCATGGAGATCCCCCGCCACTGGCAGGCCATCCAGGACCTCCTGCGCGTCCCGGACGACCTGGAACTCATGGCCGTGTACCGCCTCGGGTACCTGCCGCCCGACCAGGCGCGGCCCAGCATCGACTGGAGCAGCCGCCACCGCAAACGCCTCGACCAGTTCGTGTACCGCGACACCTGCGACCAGCCCGAACGCGATTCTGGTGCAGATGGGTTCTGAATGACCCCAGGGGTGATAACCTCGGGTGCTAGGGGGTAGCGACAGAACAGGAGAAAGCGGAAGCTCCGGTATGCCTACCAAAGAACTTCCGCTCCATCAGCATACCGTCGTCGACCTATTCATCATCATCTACGTCTACGTCGACGATTACCTCAAGGCCGCTGCGTGCAGCGGCCTTTTCACGCTCCCGAACGAGCCGCACCAAAAGGGCAGTTACGCTGAATTGATGACCATTGCGCTCGTCGGCGATTTGCTCGCACAGCCCTCGGCACAGCAGTGGTACGCCCAGGTGCGAGCCACGTATGGCTTCCTCTTTCCCGTCCTTCCGGATCGCACGCGGTATCTGCGGATTCAACAGAATCTCGAACGGATCTACGCGGATCTCGCGTTGCGCCTGCCCCACTTCGACGACGACACGGTGTACGTCATCGACAGTAAGCCGCTGGTGTGTTGTGTCGGAGGGCGGCACAAACGGCCCAGAGCGATGACCACGGCCACCAGTGGCCGTGGTGGTCAGGGGGGATACGGCAAAACGGGGTTCTTTTACGGCTTCAAGCTGCATGCCGTGATCGACGATCACGGCATGCTCGTGCGCTTTGCCATTGTGCCAGGTCGAGAAGGTGATCCACCGGTAGCACGGGCTCTCCTGGAAGTTCAGGAAGCCAGACTGGTCCTTGGGGATCGGGGATACCAGGGATGCGGCGTGTATGCGCAGCCGAAGAAGAACTTCAAAAGGCCGCGCCCCTGGTGGGGCGCGATGCGGTGGGTTCGGAAGACCATCGAGACTGTTTTTTCTCGGTTGGATCGTTCATTTCACTTGATGCTGCCGCAACTGAATTCAGAGCGCTCCATCCGGGCGCATGTGTGTCGGAAGGTTGCGGCACACAACCTGGGGCTTTTTTTCGGGGCATTCTGATTCCCTAGCACCCGAGGTTGATAGGCAGAACCGGGAGCGAAGAGAAGACGCTGCGTTTCCGCTTGCTCCAAACTGGTTTGTGCTGCAAACTGAAGGTATGTCCCATCCCTCCTTACCGTCTGGCATGCCCACCTCCTGGCAGATCACCGCGCCGGAGGGACGCCGCGCCCTGATCCCGCTGCTGACCCTGGCGACCCTGGGTACCGTCCACCAGACCGGATTCGGGGTCATGACCTGGGCGTGGGTGATCACGGTTGCCGGAATCCTGCTCGCCGCGGCGTGCCGCTCCCGTCCCGCCGGTGTCCTGCTGGGCCTGGGCGCCCTGCTGTTCGCCCTGGGCCTGCTGACCACCCAGACCCCGCTGCTCCTGAGCGGCCTGCTCGTCGCCCTCTGCGCTCCGGGGGCCGCGCGCGTCCGGCGTGGGGGAGGGCACGCGTGACCGCCCATCACCCCGACCCTGCCGACTACGCCCGCCTTCAGGACCTGACAGCCCGGTACAGCCGCTACTCGGCCAGCGCGCTGGGGCTGGGCCACCTGTACGGCGCGGTGACCATCCCCCTGACCTACCTGCTGGCCCGCGCCGACCTGAACGCCCCCGCACTGATGCTGTGGGCCGCCGCCGTCAGCACTGGCTTCGTGATCGTCGTGCGTCTGACGCGGCGCCAGTACCAGACCCTCGGGGCCGTGACCGAACAGACCTACTCACAGCGCGGCTTCGCATGGGGTCTGCTGGCTGGCGCGGCGGCGGGCACGCTGCTGGCGCTGCTGGCAGAACGCACCGGGCTGATCGGATCAGCCTTCCCCGCGCTGGCGCCCCTGACCGTGCCGTCCGGACTGGCGCTGCTGCTCGCCCTGACCGGAACCGTCCGCCTGACAGGCCGATCCGACACCCGCACCGTGGCTCTTGGCCTGCTGCTGCTGTCCGGAGCACTCATCGGCGGACACATGGACTTCACGGAGGGCTGGCGGATCACCGTGCAGTGGATCGTCACCGCCGCGCTGTCCCTGGGTCTGATCTGGCTCGGGTGGACGCAGCACACGCAGGCCCGGCAAGTGGCCGCCGACCTGCGTGACCTTCGCGCCCGCCTGAACCTGAGTACCTCCCAGTGAGCACCGCGCCGCCTGAATCCCATCCTCTGAACGCCCTGCTGGGCCTGAACCGCGTGATTCACGAACCCGTCCGCCTGGCCATCATGAGCGTCCTGGCGGGCGCTCATGACGTGGAATTCAAGTACCTGGAAGCTGCGCTGGGCCTCAGCCGCGGCAACCTCAGCAGTCACGCTGCCAAACTGGAAGACGCCGGGTATCTGGAAGTGCACAAGGCCTTCCGGGGCAAGCTGCCCGTCACCAGTTACCGCATCACGCCGCTGGGACAGCAGACGCTGGACAGCTACTGGGCTGCCCTGCGCGGCGCCGCGCCCCCACCCACCTGACGTCCCGCCCCGTACCCTGCCTGGCTTCACCCTCCCTTGAGGAAACTGCCACGCGCCCGGGCGGGCACTCGGCGCAGAATGCCTCCCTGGAGGGCACCACCATGACCGACACCACCCCCAGCACCCCCAGTGCCGCCCCGAGCGGCACCTTCGACATCGGCGGGGACCTGGCCGTCACCCGCCTGGGCTTCGGCGCGATGCGCGTCACCGGTGACGGCGTGTGGGGCGACCCCGCCGACCGCGAGGGCGCCCTGACCACCCTGCGCCGCCTGCCGGAACTCGGCGTGAACCTCGTCGACACCGCCGACAGCTACGGCCCGGCCGTCAGCGAGGAACTCATCCGCGAGGCGCTGCACCCCTACGACCGCGTCGTGATCGCCACGAAGGGCGGCCTGACCCGCACCGGCCCGAACGTGTGGATTCCCGTGGGTCGCCCCGAGTACCTCAAGCAGCAGGCGCACCTGTCGCGCCGCCGCCTGGGCGTGGACCGCATTGACCTGTGGCAGCTGCACCGCATCGACCCGAACGTGCCGCGCGACGAGCAGTTCGGCGCAATCAGGGAACTCATGGACGAGGGCGTCATCCGCCACGCGGGCCTCTCGGAAGTCAGCGTTGAGGAGATCGAGGCTGCCCGCGCCGTCTTCCCGGTCGCGACCGTGCAGAACCTCTACAACCTCGCCAACCGCAAGAGCGAGGACGTCCTCGACTACTGCCAGCGCGAGCACATCGGCTTCATCCCCTGGTACCCGCTGGCTGCCGGGAACCTCGCCAGGGAAGGCAGCGTCCTGACCGAGATCGCCGCCCGCCTGGGCGCCACGCCGTCCCAGGTGGCGCTGGCCTGGGTCCTGAGGCGCAGTCCCGTCATGCTGCCCATCCCCGGCACCGGCAAGGTCAGGCACCTGGAGGAGAACGTCGCCGCCGCCCGCCTGGAACTGACCGACGAGGACTTCCGCGCGCTGGACGAGGTCGGCCGTCAGGAATGGGAGAAACAGCAGAGCTGACCGCGTAGATTCCCCCCTCGCCGCGCCCACCGGTCCCACGACGGTGAGGCGCGGTGAGGCGTGCATGGACGATTCATCAACTCGGAACCGTGGC
This sequence comes from Deinococcus sp. JMULE3, assembly GCF_013337115.1. Classification (NCBI taxonomy): domain Bacteria; kingdom Thermotogati; phylum Deinococcota; class Deinococci; order Deinococcales; family Deinococcaceae; genus Deinococcus; species Deinococcus sp. JMULE3. Next base: position 894,673 of record NZ_SGWE01000004.1, on the reverse strand, counting down.
GTGCCTCCCGCATCCCCCATCCCAAAGTCGCGCAGAATGCCCTCAATGCTCCCCACGCCTCACCTGCGTGCCCTCGTGACCGGCACGCCCCCCCACCTCACGCCACAGGCCCAGGTGCAGGAGGCCGCCCGCACCCTCTTCCCGCGCATGGCGGCCCGCCCGCAACTGCTGGACGTCTTCACGAACGCCATGATCGACACGCGCGCCCTGGCCCGCCCACTCGACTGGTACCTCACCCCGCGCGGCTTCGGCGAGAAGAACGCCGTCTTCATCCAGGAGGCCCGCGCCCTGACCCGTAGGCTGGCCAGGGAGGCGCTGGACGCCGCGCAGATCGAAGCGGCCGACGTGGACGCCGTCGTCGTCGTGAATACCAGCGGCATCAGCGCCCCCAGCCTCGACGCCGACCTGATCGAACACCTGGGGATCAACCGGCATGCCGCGCGCCTGCCCGTGTGGGGCCTCGGCTGCGCCGGGGGCGCCAGCGGCCTCGCCCGCGCCGCCGACCTCGTCCGCGCCGGGTACCGCCGCGTACTGTACGTCGCCGTGGAACTGTGCAGCCTGACCCTCGTGCACGGTGACGAGACCAAGAGCAACTTCGTCGGCACCGCCCTCTTCTCCGACGGGGGCGCCGCCGCCGTCCTCACCCACCCCGACGAGTCCGGGCCCGCCCCCCTGGCCGAACTGTGCGGCGCGTACTCCACCCTGATCGAGGACAGCGAGGACATCATGGGCTGGGACGTCGTGGACGAGGGCCTGAAAGTCCGCTTCAGCCGCGACATCCCCACCCTGGTCCGCGGCATGATGCAGGAGAACGTCCAGGCTGCCCTGAGCGCCCACGGCTGGAGTCATGACACCGTGGACACATACGTCGTCCACCCCGGCGGCGTGAAAGTCCTCAGCGCCTACGAGGACGCCCTGAACCTCCCCGCCGGAGCGCTGGACGCCAGCCGCCACGTCCTGCGCCACTACGGCAACATGAGCAGCGTCACCGTCCTGTTCGTCCTGCAGGAAACCCTGCGCGCCCACCCCCAGGGCCGCGCCCTCCTGAGCGCCATGGGCCCCGGCTTCAGCGCCGAACACGTCCTCCTGAACTTCCCCGGCTGACGCCTACAGCCGGTTCAGTTCCTGCCGCGCCTCCGCGTAGCCGGGGCGCAGGCGCAGCGCCTCGCGGTACGCGGCCTGAGCTTCGGCGGTGCGGCCCAGGCCGGTCAGGGCGCGGGCGCGCCAGTAGTGCGCTTCCTCGTGCGTGGGGACCGAGCGCAGCACCGCGCCCGTCAGGGTCAGCACCCGCGCGTACTGCCCGGTGCGGGTGTACGCCTCCAGCGGCCCGAACGAGTACCACAGCGCGCGCCACGGCAGGCCACCCTGCACCCACGCGGGCCGAGTGGGGTCCAGGGTGCGGTCGGGCGGGGCGGCGAACGCCCGGTCGAAGGTGCGGGCGGCGGCGCGGGCGTCCCCGGCGTCCAGTTGCGCCTGCCCGAGCGCCAGGAAGCCCACGGCGTCGTTGCGCCGTTCCGCCTCGCGCCCGGCGACCCGCAGCGTCTCGGCTTTCTCCTGCGCGCGGTCGGCCCGCCAGCCGAGCACGCCCGCCAGGACCGCCCGTTTCGAGGGCGGGGTGACGATCAGGTACGTGCGCCCGAAGGACCGCCACTGCTCGTCGAACTTCGCGTAGTCCATCCGCAGCGGTCCCAGATAGGAGTCCAGCGCGCTGAACTGCCCGGTGGCGTCGTCGTACCCGGTCAGCAGGCGGTAGTGCCCCATCCCACCAGAGTCCGGCGTGACGAACCACGTCTCCACGATCACCGGGATGCCCGACGCGAGCAGTGACCGCAGCAGCGCCCGGTCCCCGCCGCGTGCGAGGTGCACGTCCATCCCCTGCGCCCGCGCGAACGCCGCGAGTTCCTCCGGCGAGACGTTCACGTCCCCCTTCGACGGCTTGAGTTTCGGGGCGATGTCGTACTGGTTCAGCGTGCCCCCCCAGCCTCTCAGAGCCATGCCGATCGTGACCGGCCCGCAGTTGTTCAGCCGCTGGTACTCGTGCCGGACGCCCGTGACGCTGGCCCGCGCCGGCAGCACCCGGGCAGGCGCGGCTGGAGGGGAAGCGGGTGTGACCTCCGGCGTGGGCGGCTGCACCTTTACCGGAGTGGGTGTGACCGGTTCTGGTGCGGGTGATGGTTCCGGGCTGAGTTCTGGCTCGACCGGTGTGGGCGTATCGGGCGCGGTTTCCGGAGCGGGTGGCAGCGCAGGCACCGCTGGTTGCTCGACCGCAGCCGTCTGAGCCTCCGCACCCGACTGGAAGCGCGTGACACCGAACGCGGCCGCCCCCACGAGCAGGGCCGCCGTCACCAGCAGGGCAGGGGAACGCATCCACTCCATCGTCCCCGCCCTTCATGATCCACCCCTGAGGCGAGAAGGTCGCGTAGATCACGCTAATGGCAAACGTGCGCCGCGACAGCCGCAACAACTCCGAGAAGCCCGCCGCTGCTGAAGCCCAAAAAGTAGAACCTTCCCGCACTCACCAACACGCAGAGCCACGCAACCGTCGTGGCAACGCGGCCCGTCGTGCGCGCAGCGCGCGGGGCGCAAGCGGCGAACCCGGAGGTCTGCATCCCAATACGTGGCCGTGCCCGCCGGTCACCCACACAGGAAGCCAGAGAAATACCTGCCGAGCGCAGCGAAAACTCCCCCTGCCCCTCTGGGGTAGGGGGCTGGGGGGTGGGGAGGCCCGCTGCCAGGCGCAGCCGTGTGACTCAACTGACCGTCCCAGGTCAGACGGTCAGTAGTCCATGACCTGCCGAATCGCCTTCGCCACCCGCAGCGGGTTGGGCCGGTACACGTCCTCGACGGCGGTGAAGGGTGGGTAGGGGGCGTCGAAGCCGGTGACGCGGATGATGGGGGCGCGGAGGTGTTCGATGGCTTCTTCGGCGATGATGGCGGCGATTTCGCTGTGGAAGCCGGCGGTGCGGGGCGCTTCGGTGACGATGATGGCGCGGCCGGTTTTGGCGACGCTGGTGATGATGGTGTCGGTGTCCATGGGGACGAGGGTGCGCAGGTCGATGACTTCGACGCCGATGCCTGCGGCGTGGGCGGCGGCGGCGGCTTTATGGGCGACTTCGACCATGCCGCCGTAGCAGATGACGGTGACGTCGTCGCCTTGGGTGACGATGCGGGCTTTGCCGATGGGGACGCGGTAGTCGCCGGTGGGGACGTCTTCTTTGATGCTGCGGTAGAGCTTGATGGCTTCGAAGAAGAAGACGGGGTCGGGGTCGTTGATGGCGCTGAGGAGGAGGCCTTTGGCGTCGGCGGGGGTGCTGGGGATGACGACTTTGACGCCGGGGGTGTGGGCGAGGATCGCTTCGGGGCTGTCGGCGTGTTGTTCGGGGGTGTGGACGCCGCCGCCGTAGGGGGCGCGGATGACCATGGGGAGGTGGTAGCGGCTGCGGGTGCGGTGGCGGTAGCGGCCGAGGTGGGAGAGGATCTGGTCGAGGGCGGGGTAGAGGAAGCCTGCGAACTGGATTTCCGCGATGGGTTTGAGGCCCGCGAGGCCCATGCCGATGCCCATGCCGACGATGGCGGCCTCGGCGAGGGGGGTGTCGAACACGCGTTCCTGGCCGTGTTTGGCCTGGAGGCCGTCGGTGGCGCGGAACACGCCGCCCATGACGCCGACGTCCTCGCCGAAGATGTGGACGGTGTCGTCGGCGGCGAGGGCGATGTCGAGGGCGTCGTTGATGGCGGCGACCATCGTCATGTTTTTGTGGGTTGTGGGTTGTGGGGCGTGGGTTGTGGGGGCGGTCATGCCTGCTCCTTGCTGCTCTGGGTGCCGTTCTGGGCGTGCTCGGCGAGGATCTCGGCACGCTGTTTCTTCAGTTGCGGGGTGGGTTCGGCGAACACGTGGTCGAGGATCTCGGCGGGGGTGGGTTCGGGGTAGCTGTCGGCCTCGGCCAGGGCGGCCTCGAACTCGGCGGCGATCTCGGCGAGCAGGTCGGCCTCGCTGGCCTCGGTCATCAGGCCCGCGTTCAGGAGGTGGGTGCGCAGGCGCGTGACGGGGTCCTTGGCGTCCCAGCCTGCGGTGTCGGCCTCGCTGCGGTAGCGGCTGGGGTCGTCGGCGACGGTGTGCGGCTTGACGCGGTACGTGACCGTCTCGATCAGGGTGGGGCCGCCGCCATCGCGGGCGCGCTCCACGGCCTCGCGGGTGACGTGGTAGGTGGCCAGCGCGTCGTTGCCGTCCACGCGCACGCCGGGAATGCCGTACCCGTCGGCGCGGCGGCTCAGGTCGGTGGCGCGCGTCTGTGCGCGGGTGGGGACGCTGATCGCCCAGCCGTTGTTCTGGAGGATGAACACGCACGGGGCGTTCAGGGCCCCGGCGAAGTTCAGCGCCTCGTGGAAGTCGCCCTCGCTGCTGCCGCCGTCCCCGATGAAGGCCATGGCGACGTTGCGGGTGCCCTGTCGCCGCTCGGCGAGGGCCGCGCCGACCGCCTGCGGGTACTGCGTGGCGATCGGGATGTAGAACGGCAGGACCTTCAGGTCGGCGGGCATGTGCCACCCGTGCGGGCTCGTGCGCCAGTACGCGAGGGTGCGCGCGATGGGCAGGCCGAGCGTCAGGGCCGCGCCGGTGTCGCGGTACGTGGGGAACAGCCAGTCGTTCTTCGTCAGCGCGGCGGCGGTGCCGACCTGGCTGGCCTCCATCCCGCCGAAGGGGGGGAAGACGCCCAGGCGACCCTGGCGGTACAGCACCCAGCCGCGCTCGTCGAAGTGCCGGGCGCGGCGCATCTGCCGGTACAGTTCCAGGCGCGTTCCGGGGTCGGGCAGCAGGTCCTCGCGGACGACCGAGCCGTCCGGGGCGAGGCACTGCACCATGTTGGTGTCCTGCTGCGCGGCGTCGTATGCGGCCTGCGCGGCCGCGTAGCCGGGGGCGGTGTCCTGCGACTCTGCTGGGGCGTGGGGCTGCAGGGCAGCCGGTTTGGCGTCTGGGGTCATGAAGTCTCCTGTGAAGGGCGCGTGTGCGGGGTCTGAGGCGGCGGGTGCGGGCCGCGTCAGGGCGCGCGGCGCTGGTTCAGCAGCCGGTCACTGCGACGGGGCAGGCCGGAGGAGGGACAGGGCAGAACGTCAGGCATGGCAGGGCAGGTGGGGCCGCGCGGCCCCGTCGGGATGAGAAGTGCCTCCCAGCGTAGCAGCCGGGAGGCACGGGAACCAAACGAGCGTTTGGGAGGCGGGGACGGGCGCTCAGCGGGCCAGCAGCACCGCCAGGATCGCCAGCGTGGCGGGTACCGTCTGGATGAACAGGATGCGGCGGTTCGCGGTGGCCGCGCCGTACAGGCCCGCGACCGCCACGCACGCCAGGAAGAACAGCTGAATCGCCGCCGAACCGGTGATCAGGCCCCAGATCAGGCCCGCCGCCAGGAAGCCGTTGTACAGGCCCTGGTTGCCCGCCATGACGCGGGTCTGCGCCGCGAGTTCCGGCGTGGTCCCGAAGGCCTTCATGGCGCGCGGGGTGGTCCACAGGAACATCTCCAGCACCAGGATGTACACGTGCAGCAGGGCGATCAGGCCCACCAGAACTGAGGCGATCAGGGTCATGCGCCCAGCTTACCGATCCGGGCGACCACCCGGTCACGGCCCAGCGTGGCGAGCAGGTCCGGCAGGTCCGGGCTCTCCATCGTCCCGGCGACCGCCGCGCGCACGGGGGGCATGACCTTCCCGAGCTTCAGGCCCTTCTCCTCGGCGAACGCCGCGAAGGCCGCCTTGATGGACGCCGCGTCGAAGGTGGGGAGGTTCTTCAGCGTGGCGGCCAGCTCGGGCAGCAGGTCCCGCGCGCCGTCGATCGCCGCCTGCGCCTTCTCGGTCACGGGGTACTCCTCGGACCAGAAGTAGGGGGTCTTGTCGAGGAACTCGCTGAACACCTCGATGCGGGGCGTCATCAGGCGCACCACCGAGCGGAAGTAGTCGTCCAGGGGGAGGTTCACCTTCTGATCGGCCAGGAACGCGTGCAGCCTCCGGGCGACCTCCTCTTCAGTCAGCACCTCGCGCAGGTACTTGCCGTTGTACCAGCGGAGCTTCTCCTGACTGAACACCGGGCCGCCCAGCGTCACGTCCTCCAGCCGGAACACCCGCGCGAATTCCTCCAGGTCGAACACCTCCAGGCCGTCCGGGTGCGTCCAGCCCATCGTCGCCAGGAAGTTCAGCATCGCCTCGGGCAGGAAGCCCTGCTGCTGGTACCACTCGACGCTCGTCGGGTTCTTGCGCTTGCTGATCTTCGACCTGTCCGAATTGCGCAGCAGCGGCATGTGCGCGAACACCGGCTCAGGCCAGGAAAAGGCGCGGTACAGCAGCACGTGAATGGGCGTGCTCGTGATCCACTCCTCGGCGCGGACCACGTGCGTCACGCCCATCAGGCGGTCATCCACCACGTTCGCCAGGTGGTACGTGGGGAACCCGTCCGCCTTCAGGAGCACCTTGTCGTCGATCTCGCGGTTCTGGAAGTGAATCGGGTCACGCAGGCGGTCATTCACGACCGTCTCGCCCTCACGCGGGACCTTCAGGCGGATCACGGCCGCCTCGCCCGCCTCCACCCGCGCCTGCGCCGCCGACGCGTCCAGGTCGCGGCTGGGCACCGCGATCACGCGGCCCTCCGCCTGCGCCGCCTCCCGCAGCGCCGACAGTTCGTCGGCCGTCTCGAACGCGTAGTACGCGTGCCCACTCGCCACCAGCTGACGCGCGTACTCGCCGTACAGGTCAAACCGCTCCGACTGACGGTACGGGCCGTTCGGACCGCCCTGCAGCGGCGACTCGTCCGGCGTCAGGCCCAGCCACTGCATCATCTGGAAGATGCGCTTCTCACTGTCCGGCACGTAACGGTTCCGGTCCGTGTCCTCGATGCGCAGGATGAACTTCCCGCCACCCTGACGGGCCAGCGTGAAATTGAACAGCCCGATGTACGCGGTCCCCACATGAGGGTCACCGGTCGGGCTCGGAGCAATACGGGTCACAACAGACATAGCGCACAGCATACGAAAGGGGGGCGATGGGGAGTGGGAAGTGGGTTGTGGGAAGTGGGAAAAGCGAACCCCCTCCGGCCCGCGCGGGGTGGGGGAGGGGGTTCCTCGGAGCTCACGGCTCAGAGCGGACAGTCGCGATCAATTCCAGCGGCCGCCGCGCTGCTGGCGCGTTTCGGGTTCCGGCGCGGCGTACAGTTCCTCCGCGCGGGACAGTTTCTTGCGGCCGTACAGGCCCTCCAGGATGAACTCGGCGGCGGAGACGCGCACGGCGTCCACGCTGCTCGCGGCGACCTCGGCGGCCAGGTCGCTCAGGCCCGGCACCTCACCCGCGGCTTTCAGGGCGGCGGCGCTGTCCCCGCCCTGCGGGAAGCGGAAGACGTTCCCGGCCTCGAACCATTTCTCCAGTTCGCGGGTGTTCGCGCTGCCGTGGCGGCGGGCGTACACGGCCCCGGCGGCCTTGCGGATCACGTCCCGGGCGACGTTGTCCGCGCCCTTGAGTTCCCCCTCGTACTCCAGTTCCATCTTCCCGGTGATCGCCGGGAGGCCCGCGTACACGTCACTGACGCGCACGACCGCGTCGTCGCCCTGCGTCAGGCTGCGGCGTTCGGCGTTCGCGGCGGCGACCTCCATCAGCGAGATCGGGAGGCGCTGCGACACGCCGCTCAGCTTGTCCACGCGGCCGTCCTCGCGCGCCTGGAAGGCAATTTCTTCCACGAGTTCCGCGATGAACTCCGGCACCGTCACGTCGCCGCTGCGCACGGCCTCCTGCGCGGTGATGTCCATGCCCAGGCGCACGTCGGTCGGGTAGTGCGTGCGGATCTCGCTGCCGATGCGGTCCTTCAAGGGCGTGACGATCTTCCCGCGCGCCGTGTAATCCTCGGGGTTCGCGCTGAAGACCAGCATGACGTCCAGTTCCAGGCGGATGGGGTAGCCCTTGATCTGCACGTCCCCCTCCTGAAGGATGTTGAACAGCGCCACCTGCACCTTCGGCGCGAGATCCGCCAGTTCGTTCACGGCAAAGATCCCACGGTTCGCGCGGGGCAGCAGCCCGAAGTGCATGGAGCGCACGTCACCCAGGCTGGTGCCCAGCCGCGCCGCCTTGATGGGGTCCACGTCCCCGATCAGGTCCGCGACCGTCACGTCCGGCGTCGCCAGTTTCTCCACGTACCGATCCGCGCGCGGCAGCCAGCGGACCGGCAGGTCCAGCCCGTGTGCCTCCAGCAGCGCGCGGCCCTCCGCACCCACCGGGTTCAGCACGTCGTCCGGCATGTCCACGCCCGCGATGACCGGCACCTCGGGGTCGAGCAGCTCCGTGATCGCGCGCAGGATGCGGCTCTTCGCCTGCCCGCGCAGGCCCAGCAGGATGAAGTTCTGCCGCGCCAGCAGCGCGTTCACCAGCTGCGGGATCACCGTGTCGTCGTACCCCACCACACCCGGGAACAGCTCCTCGCCGCTGCGCAGCTTGCGGGTCAGGTTGTCCCGCACCTCGTCCTGCACCAGGCGGATCTTCCCGTCGAACGGCGCGCGCCCGGCGTACCCTTCGGTCTGAAGCAGTTCTCCCAACGTCCTCGCCTTCGCAGTCACGGTCATGATGCGCGGAACGTACCACGCACCCCCGGGCGGGAATGTGCGACCTGCTGGGAATGAAGGGGGAAGTGGGTTGTGGGCAGTGGGGAGTGGGTCGGCTTGCTGTGGGCGGGTCCGGCGCGTACACGCTGTTGACCATCAACCATCAACCATCAACCATCAGCCGCCCGGCGCGCCACGCGTCCAGTTCCTTCGGGGGCAGGGCGGGGGAGAACAGGAAGCCCTGCATGTACTCGAAGCCCAGGTCGCGCAGCATGGCGTGCTGCTCGGGCGTCTCGACGCCTTCGGCGAGCACGTCGAGGTTCAGTTCGCGGCCCAGGGTGTGCACGGCGCGCAGCACCTGCGGTCCGGCGGCGGGCGCGCCCCACCGCCGGGCCCGGTCAGGAAGCTCCGGTCGAGTTTCAGCACGTCGGCCGGCAGGGCCATCAGGGCGCTCAGGGACGCGTGCTGCACGCCGAAATCATCCACGCTGATGCGGACCCCGGCGGCGCGCAGCTCGCGGAGTTTCGCGGCGGTGCCCGTGAGGTCCTGCACGAGGACGCCCTCGGTGACCTCCAGTTCCAGCAGGTGCGCGGGCAGGTCCAGGCGCGCCAGCAGGTCCTGCACGTGCGGCACGAAGTCCGGCTGCGCGAACTCCAGCGGGGAGACGTTCACCGCGACCCGCAGGGCGCGGCCCTGCCGGTGCCACGCGGCGGCCTGCTCACAGGCCCGTTCACGCACCCAGCGGCCCAGCGGGAGGATCAGGCCGCACTGTTCCGCGACCGGAATGAACCGGCCGGGCGTGACGGTGCCCAGGTCCGGCGCGGTCCAGCGCAGCAGCGCCTCGACGCTTTCCAGGTGCGGGCCGCGCAGCTGCGGCTGGTAGTGCAGGGTGAACTCGTCGCCGGTCAGGGCGCGGCGCAGGGCCGCTTCGAGAATCAGGCGTTCGCGGCGTTGCTCGTCCAGGCTGGGTGTGAACAGCTGCACCTGTTGCCGTCCGCTGCGTTTGGCGTGGTACATGGCGGTGTCGGCGCGTCGCTGCAGGGTCGTGACGTCCGTGCCGTCGCGCGGGGCGAGGCTCACGCCGATGGACGCGGACACCTGGAGGCTCAGGCCGACGAGCGGCACGGGGTCGCGCAGGCTGCCCAGCAGTTGCCGCGCGGCGTGCATGGCCTGCCGTTCGTCCGCGCCGGGGAGGACCAGCGTGAACTCGTCGCCGCCCACGCGGGCCAGCGTGGCGCGCGCCGGGAGGTGCGCCTGGAGCCGCGCCGTGACCAGCCGCAGCAGCTCGTCCCCGACCGGGTGCCCGAAGGTGTCGTTCACGTCCTTGAAGCCGTCCAGGTCGATGAACATCACGGCGGCGGGGCCACTCAGGGCCGCGCGCAGCTGGTCCTCGAACTCGCTGCGGTTGGGCAGGCCGGTCAGGGTGTCGTGCCGCGCCTGATGCCGCAGCCGCGCGCCGCGCCGCTCGAGTTCCGCCGCGGAGTGCCGCAGCTTGCGGGCCAGCAGGCGGTTTTCCTCCAGCACGGTGCTCTGGCGGATCAGGACGAGCAGGAACGTCAGCGCGGCGCCCCACAGCGTGACGGGTGTGGGCCGGGCGAGGAGCAGCGCGGCGCAGGTCAGGCCGCCCGCCAGGTATGGGAAGGCCGCCAGCCACACGCGCACGGGCCGGGGGGGGCGCCACTGGACGCCCCGCACGGACTGCTCGCGGCGCTGCCAGAGGCCCAGGGCCTGCAGGGCGGTGCCCCACAGGTACAGGAAGTCCGCGCGGTCCCCGGACGCGTAGCTGCCCAGCACGGCGTAGTGCAGGTCCCCGCCGACGATCAGGGCCAGTCCGGCGCAGATCAGCGCGACGGGGACGCTCAGGCGCTGCTGACGCAGGGCCAGCAGCCCGACGGCGATCAGGGCGAGGTCCAGCGTCATGTACACGGCGCCTGCCGCGTGCAGTGGGACGTTCCCGGTGAGCAGGAACGTCCAGCACAGGGTGCCCAGGATGACCATGACGATCAGGCTGTCGAGGATCATGGCGATGGTCCGCAGGGATCTCAGGCGTAGCCGCGTGAGTTTCAGCAGGCCCCAGGCCATCAGCAGGTAGTACGCGCCGTACAGGGTGTCCGCGACGCCCAGGGCCGGGATGGGCAGGCCGCGCAGTTCGAAGCTGAGGGTGATGGCGTCGCCCAGCAGCAGCGCGCCCAGCGCCAGCGTGAAGCGGCGCAGCAGGGGCCGCTGCGCGGGGTGACCGCCGCGGGCCGCACCGGCGGTCACGAGGACGCAGGTGAGCAGGCCCAGCAGGTACGCGCCGCCGGTGATCCAGGCGCGGCCCGGCAGGTGACCAGCCGCGAGGACCAGCGCGGCGTGCAGGGCCACTGCGGCCAGCAGGGCAGTTTCGGTCCGCTTCTCGTAGATGCGGACGTTGGCGGCGTGGATCGTCATTCCGTCACGGCTTCCTTCCCAGATTGGTCTCGGGACTGCAGGCTAGCGCACGGCACCTACAGAAACCTGACGTGTCGTCAGAGGTCAGCGGGTCAGTTGCGGGCCGGATCAGTCGCGGGCAGGGTCCGGTGCGGGGGCGCGGCGGGGCGTGGTGGCGGCCAGCGCGACCCCCGCGACGCACAGCGCGAGTCCGCCCAGCGACACCGTACTGAGGCGTTCGCCGAACAGCAGCCAGCTTTCCAGCACAGTCAGGGGCGGCACCAGGTAGAACAGGCTGTTCACGCGCGCCGCCGGGAGGTCGCGCAGCAGCCGCATGAGCAGCAGGATCGCGCCGACCGACAGGACCAGCACCAGCCACGTCAGGGACAGGATGAATTCCGCGTTCCAGTGGATCTCGCCGCCCCCGCGTGCCAGGGTGATCAGGCCCAGCGCGGCGGCGCTCGCGACGTACTGCGCGGTCGTGCCGCCCAGCAGCGGCATGTCCGCCCCGGCGCGCCGCTGGTAGAGGGTGCCCGCCGTGGTGCACAGCAGCGCGAAGCCCGCGGCTCCCAGCGCGGCGGGACTGCCCAGCGACCCGTGCAGGTTCCCGCCGAGTCGGCCTTCCATGACCAGCAGCACGCCCGCGAAGCCTAAGCCGAGCCCCGCCCACTGCCGCGCCGTGACCCGTTCGCCCAGCACCGGCCACGACAGCAGGCCCGTCAGGAGGGGTTGCACGCCCACCAGCACGCTCGTCACGCCCGCCGGGAGGCCCAGCCAGATGGCGGTCGTCACGCCGCCCAGGTACCCGGCGTGCAGCAGCAGGCCCGTCACGGCCGCGCGGCCCGCCTGCGCCCGCGTGGGCCACGGGGCGCGCAGCGCGGCTGTCAGCAGCGCCATCAGCGCGGCGGCCAGCACGAAACGCACCGTCAGGTACGCGAAGGGGTCCGCGTTGCGCGCCGCGCCCTTGGTGCCCAGGAACCCGGTGCTCCAGAGCAGCACGAACAGCAGCGGCGCCGCCGACAGGAAGGCGGCGGGCGCGAATCGCAGGCGGGCCATGCGGCAGGCTAGAGCACCCACGCGTCCGGCGCGGTTCAGGTGTCCAGCATCGCCGCGATGGCCTGCACAGTCCGCTCGTTCCGGACCGTGACCTTCACCCCCAGGTGGCGCTCGATCACGGCGGCGGACAGCCGCAGGTTCCGCACGCCGTCCGGGACCGTCTGGTACAGCGTTCCCCCCGCGACCTCCCAGCGTTCTGGGGTCACGTCCCGCCCGCGCAGGGCCTCCACGCGCGCCGGGTCGGGCGGGTCGCGCAGGAACGCCAGGACCACCGGTTCGTTTCGCAGGTGGGCCGGGCAGCCCTGGGCCGCCTCGTGCCACTCGGGGGCGGTGCGGAGCGTCACCGGGACCGGAAACCCGAAGCGGGCCCCGAGCGCGTCCTCCAGCTGCCCGCGCAGCGCCGGGTCGGGTTCCGCCTCGAACACGGCGTTCCCGCTCTGGATGTACGTCCGTACCCCCTCCAGTCCCAGCCCGGTCAGCAGGGCGCGCAGGTCCGCCATGGGCACCTTGCGTGTCGCGCCCAGGTTCACGGCGTGCAGCAGCGCCACGAAGATCATTCGACTCCCGGGATCATGGGCAGGATTCTGTCACGGGCCGTTGCTCCAGCCCCGCTCACACAGCACCAGCCGGTAGCCGTCCGGGTCACGGATCGTCACGCCCCAGCGGTCCCAGTAGGGGTTCAGCGCCGGGACGCGCGTGCCCCCGTGGGCCTCCAGCCGCCCGATCAGCTCCGGCGGGACCGGACCGTTCAGGTAGATCACGAGCAGGTCCTCCCCGGTCGGCGTGGGCGGTACGTGCACGTGATGCGCCTGCGTGAGTTCCAGGTGCCACGCGGCGCCGGGCAGACCCAGCATCAGCAGCGCGGCGAACTCGTCGTGCGAACTGCGGTGCAGCACCCGCAGGCCCAGGCCGTCCGCGTAGAAGCGCTGCGCGGCGTCCAGGTCCAGGCTGGGCCGCGCCAGCCGCACGTGGTGGGTGGGGGAGAGGCTGGGGGTGGTCATCATGGAGACCTCCGGTGTGGGTGGGGCGCGGGTCGAGGTCACGGGCGGCCGAGGTGGCAGGGGAGGGGGACGCAGGGCAGGGGTGGGCGTCGCATACTGGAATGGTAGAACCTCAAGTCAACTTGAGGTCAAATCCCGGAGGCCCCCCATGCCCGAGCCCCTCACGCCCGCCCAGCTCGCCGCGCGCAGCGGCCTGAGCGTTCCCAGCCTCCACCACTACGAACGCGAGGGCCTGATCAGCGCCGCGCGCACCGGCGGCAACCAGCGCCGCTACGCGCCCGACACGCTGCGCCGCCTCGCGTTCATCCGCGCCGCCGCCCGCGTCGGCGTGCCCCTCGCCGAGATCCGCGAGGCGCTGAGCACCCTCCGCGGTGCACGACCCCCCAGCGCGCAGGACTGGGCGGCCCTGTCCGCCACGTGGCGTGACACCCTGAACGCCCGCATCGACACCCTGACCCGCCTGCGCGACGACCTGGAGGGCTGCATCGCCTGCGGGTGCCTCAGCCTGGACCGCTGCGCGCTGCACAACCCCGGCGACCGCGTGGGCCGCACCCTGCCCGGCGGCAGTCAGCTCCTGGGGGACCGGTGACGCCCCAGCCCACCACCTTTCGGCCCCTCACCCTCCGGCCCGTCAGGCCCGGCGACGCCCACACCATCGCCGCGCACCGCTACCCGGACGCCCGCGACCTCCCCGAGCGGCCCGCGTACGCCGCGTGGGTCGCGCAGGCCATCCGGGACGGACTGTACCTGGGGTTCCTGCTGGGGGACGGGGCCGAGGTGATCGCCGGGGCGGGCGTGACCCTGCTGCACTGGGGGCCCACGCGCGGCGACCCGCAACCGTGGCGGGCGCGGATCGTGAACGTCTGGACGCACCCCGACTGCCGCCGCGCCGGGCACGCCCGCACCCTGGTCACCACTTGCCTGGACGCGCTGCGCGCGCGGGGCGTCACGCGCGTCAGCCTGGGCAGCAGCGACATGGCCCGCTCCCTGTACGCCGGGCTGGGCTTTACGGCCAGCCCGCACGAGATGACCCTCACCCTGCGCGACTGAGAGAATGCACCGCATGACCCCGTTCAAACGCGCCTTCGCGCAGGCCACCGCCCGCTACGGGCGCTTCAATCACGCCGCGCACCTGTTCGTGGCGTGGCACCTCCTGCGGGACCGGCCCGCGCTGGCCGCCCTGGCGGAATTCCGCACCGGACTGCGTGACCTGGCCACCAGCATGGGCCTGCAGGGCAAGTACAGCGAGACGCTGACCGTCGCGTGGTTCTTCGCGGTGCTCGACCACCGCGACCGGGCGGAGGACTGGGAGGCCTTCGAGGCCAGCACGCCGCACCTGCTCGACCCGGCGTACCTGCACGCCTTCTACCCGCCGGACGTGCTGGGAAGCCCGGCGGCGCGGGCGCAGTTCCTCCCGCCCGAGCGGGCCGAATGAAGCGCGCCGCCCGAACGTGGGGCGGCGCGCTTCAGTTGGGGTGGTTTACACGTCGAAGCTGTAGTCGCTCCACCACATCTTCGTGATGGCCGGCTGCTGGCTGTTGAACCGCACCGTGTGTACCGAACGGGTACTGCTGTAGATCGACAGGTAGTACGTGTCCCCGGACTGATCCGTGAACGCCAGGTACATGCTGCCGCTGCCGAAGCCGCTGGGGCCCTGCGCGTCCACGTTCACGACGTAGTCGTAGATGCCGGGCGAACCGGTCAGGGTGATGCCGTACACCTTCGCGCCGCCGTTGGCGACCATGCAGGTGGACAGGTCGGTGTTCCCGTCGATGGCGGCGGCCTCGTTGGGCTGCATGCCGCGCGGGCAGGTCACGGAGTTGGGTTGGCCTCGGGTGGAGGACTCGCCGCAGGAACCGGTGAAGTTGGCCAGGGGGTAGTTGGTCATGGGCTGCCTTTGCGTCACGGCGTGACGACTTTCAGGAGAGAACGAAAGAGAAGTCGGATGCGCCGCGCGGCAGCAGTGACAGGCCCGGGCTCCTGCCCCGGCCACCGTTCAGGCACGGGATCACTCTGCGCCCATGGCCGTTAACGGGGCGTTACGCTGAGGCGGTGATCAGTGCTGTCCGGTTCTGGAGCCTGGGGCTGGCCCTGGGTCTGGGTGGGGCGACTGCCCTGACGCCCGCCGAATCCACGGCCGTGAAGCGGCTGGTGGCGGCCTACCCGGCGTTCCTGCGCGGGGTGGACGGCAACGCGCTCGTGTGGCGCGACGGCACGCGCATGCCCCTGACCCGCAGCGCCGCCACCACGTACCCGGCGCGGCTGGACGCACCGGGCCTGCTGGATCAGCTGGACGCCGCGTACCCCGCCTGCGCGCCCCTGACCGCCCCCGCGTACCTGAGCGATCCGGGCCGCACGCGATTCGAACCCCTGCTGCGGAAGATGTACGGCGCCTCCGAAGCTGCCGTGCGCGCCAGCCTCGTGACCGTGGACTGGTTCGGGCAGCCGCTGCGGGTCACGCGCGTGAACGGCGTGGCTGACTCGCTGCGGGCCGTCGCCGCCGAGCTCGCCACGCACCCGGAGTGGCGCGCCCTCCTCACGCCCAGCGCCGGCACGTTCCTGTGGCGCACGGTGGCGGGCACGCCCCGGCGCAGCGTCCACTCGTTCGGCGCGGCCATCGACCTGAACACCGCCCGCGCCGCGTACTGGCAGTGGAGCGGCTCCCGCGAGGGCCAGCGCGGCATTCCCTGGCGCAACGCGTTTCCGGCGGGACTGGTCCACACCTTCGAGCGGCACGGCTGGATCTGGGGGGGCCGCTGGTACCACCTGGACACCATGCACTTCGAGTACCGTCCGGAACTCACGGGCGGATGCCACGCGGCCCGCTGAACACATGGCCCGCTGAGTCCATCCGCTGTTCACACCTCGCCGGGAACCACCGGGTGGCGACCCCCGTACTGGAACGCATGAAGAACCGCACCCGCACGAAAGGCAGATCCGGCAAGCTGGGTCTGATCCTGGCCGCCGCGCCCGTCGTCCTGGAACTGCTCGTCGCCGCCCGCGCCAGCCAGAAGAAACGCGGCAAATACGCCGCCGCCCGCAAGCGCGACCGCCTGATCGACTCTGTCCTCAGCGGCGCGCAGAGGGTCGTCGGGAAATCCAGTAAACGCCGCTGGTTCTGATCGCGTCAGGGTTCGCCGTGATCGGTGGACCCGGCGGGCTGGAACGGGACGTTCACGCACGGCAGTTCCCCGTCCTTGAGCCGCTCGGCGAACGCCACGGTTTCCGGCAGGGGCGTGTCCCCGACCTCGGTCAGGAGGTACTGGCGGTAGCGGCGGTAGTACTCGGTGGCGGCGTAGCGGTCCTGGGTCATGGCCAGGCACGCCATCAGGCGCTGGTGGTGATCCTCGCCGATCAGCGGGTCGGTCTGCGCGGCCCGCACGAGGTCCTGCGCGGCCAGTGGGCACTCGTGCGCCGCGCAGTGCAGCCGCGCCAGGGTCAGGTGCGCCTCCACGACCGCCGCGCGGTGCGCCTGCCGGGCCTCGTGCACCCACTCGCCCCGCAGGTGCGGCAGGTACTCGCCGTCCGCGCAGGCCAGCGCCCGGCGCAGCAGTTCCTCCTGCTCGCGGGGCAACTGCGCCGTGCGGGCACCCCGCAGCGCCCGGTGCAGCGCCGCCGTGTCACTGGCCGCCAGCAGGTCCGGGTGCAGCGTGTACCGCCCGCCGCGCTCGGTGACGGCCTCCGGGAAGTTCAGCGCGTGCCGCAGGCGGTGCAGCGCCACCCGGAAGCGGTTCGCGGCGGCCGGGGTGTCCTCCAGGTCCCACAGGTCGCGCAGCAGGTCGTGCCGGTAGCGGCCGTCCGGGTGCGCGTGCAGGTACCACAGCAGTTCCTCGGCGCTGCGGGCGGGCCACGCGACCGGCACGCCGCCGCGCAGCACCTCCGCCTGCCCCAGCGTGCGCAGCAGCCAGTCCCCCTGCGGCCTGTCCCCCTGTGGCCCGTGTCCGTCGGTCATGCCCGCCACCTCCTGCCCCCATGGTGGCACGCGCAGGCGCGCGCAGGTGTCCCGCCCGCAGGGAGTACGCTGGGGGGCACATGAACTTCGAGCTGCCCGGCGACCTGCGCGACATGCAGGCGATCATCCGCGATTTCATGCTCACGCGCGTCGAAGCCCGCGCGCACGAGATCGAGGAGACCAACCACGTCCCCGAGGACCTGCTGCGCGAGGCCGCCGAGCTGGGCCTGTTCGGCCTGAGCATCCCCGAGGAGTACGGCGGGGTCGGCCTGGGCGCCCTGGGCCGCTGCGCCGTGTACGAGGCGCTCGGCATGGGCCACATGGGCTTCGGCGGCGTGATCAGCGCGCACGCCAGCATCGGCACCAGCGGTCTCGTGAAGCTCGGTACCGACGAGCAGAAGGCGCGCTTCCTGCCGCACATGGCGACCGGCGAGTGCGTCGCGGGCTTCGCCATCACCGAACCCAGTTCCGGCAGCGACGCCGCGAACATCCGCACCCGCGCCGAGCGGCGCGGCGACGCGTACGTCCTGAACGGCACCAAACACTACATCAGCAACGCGCCCATCGCGGGCCTCCTGACCGTCATCGCCGTCACCGACCCCACCCGCGGCAGCAAGGGCATGAGTGCCTTCCTCGTCGAGCCGCAGAGCACGCCCGGCGTCAGCATCGGCAAGATCGACGAGAAGATGGGCCAGAAAGGCGCCCTGAGCGCCGAGGTGATCTTCCAGGACGCGGTGATCCCCGCCGCGAACCTCCTGGGCCCCGAACACCTCGGGTACCGCGAGGCACTGGGTATCCTCACGAACGGCCGCGTCGGCATCGCCGCGCGCAGCACCGGCGCCATGCAGCGCCTGCTCGACCTGTCCGTCGCGCACGCCCAGGCGCGCGAACAGTTCGGGAAACCCATCGCGGAGTTCCAGGCGGTGCAGTTCATGCTCGCCGAGATGGAGATCGCCGTGCAGACCAGCCGCGTCCTGTGGCAGAAAGTCGCCTGGATGGTCGACCAGGGCCAGGACGTGCGCCGCATGGCCTCTGTCGCCAAGTACCACGCCACCGAGGCCCTCTCGCAGGTGGCGGACAAGGCCGTGCAGGTCGCGGGCGGCATGGGCTACATGAAAGACAGCCCCGTCGAACGCTACTACCGCGACCAGCGCCTCCTGCGCATCTACGAGGGCACCAGCGAGATCCAGAAACTCATCATCGCGGGCGACCTGCTGCGCTGAAGGGCAGAGCAACGAGAAGGAGGTGACCCGGCATCCCGGACCACCTCCTGTCACCTGGCCGCTCAGCGGCGCTCGACCTTCACCTCGATGCGGTTGCCCTTGCGTTTCACGGTCAGTTCGGCCTTCCCGCCGTTCGCGCGGCGGTACTCGCTCTTGACCTCGCTGTTCTTGCTCTTCAGTTCCGTCAGGGTGTAGCCCTCGGCACGCAGGAACGCCGCGTACCGGTCATGCAGGGCGCGCAGGTCCGCCTGATTGGCGACCACGGTGCTCCACTCGCGCGCCGACCCCCACGGGCTGGCCGGAGTCTTGGGCTGCACCGTCACCGACAGTGCCTGGGCGGTGCGCGGCGCGGGCTGCGTCGCCACCGGGGCGGGCGCGGGGGCCGTGCGCAGGGGCGCGGCTGCCGTCGGGGCGGCCACCGCGTAGAAGGCCGTGTCGGTCACCCAGCTCGTCTGCGGGACGGGCGTCACCACGATGCTCAGCGCCTGCGCCAGCCCCTGCTGCCCGGTCACGGTCACCGACGCGAAGGAATTCTGGGATTTGAACGTCGCGATCTGATCGAGTTTCAGCGGCGTGCGGCTCGCCAGGGCCAGCACCTTGTTCACGCCGTACGGCGCGGCGATATCGAACGTGAACGGATCACCGGCGCTGGGGAACGCCTTGACGGTGTTCGCCTTCAGGAAGTTCGCGCCCCCCTGGAAGCGGTTGGGCAGGATCAGGTCCACCTGCCCCTGCGGGTCGACGTTGAACAGGTACACGTACGCGTCCTGGTTCACGCTGGTGAACAGCTTGATCTTCTCGCCGGGGCGGTACGCGGGGGTCCCCGCACCGCTGCTGTCACGGTCGGTCCAGACCTTCACGTTCAGGTCCGTCTGCACGGGGTTCACGATGATGCTCTGGGCACTCAGGGTCGGGGCGGCCAGCGCGGGCGCACCCAGGCCCAGCGCGGCGCTGAGCAGGGGAAGGGTCAGGGAGAGTTTCGCGTTCATGCACTCCATCCTGCGCCCCCGGCGTGACCCCAGCCTGACCGGCGCATCAGGGAACCCAGCAGCGGGGCTCACGCGCGCCTCACGCCTTGCCGTCCGGTCCTGTCCGGGGTGACCAGTTGAGCGCCCGCGCGGCCCCACCTACAATCGGTGCCGTGACCCCGCTGCACATCGCCCGCGTGGCCCTGAGCGCCCTGCTGCTGTCCCCCGCTGCCGCGCAGACCTGGGGCGCCCCCGCGACCTGGAAGCCCTTCACGTACGCCCGCGCCGCCCAGCCCACCCCGGCCCGAGCGTCCGGCGAGCGGATCATGCTGGAACTCGACGGGACCGCAGGCACGCTGAACCTCACGCTGCGGCAACTGCAGGCCATGCCCGCCGTGCGTTACGCCACCGAGCACCGCCAGCTGAAACAGACCTTCACGTACCAGGGTGTCACGCTGCGTGACCTCGCCGCGCGCGGCGGATTCGCCGGGAAGGACCTGCGCGTGTACGCCAGCAACGGGTACTTCACGACCATCAAGGCCAGCGACTACATGAACGACCCACTGATGCTCGCGTACAGCGCCGACGGCAAGGCCATCACCGCGCAGTTCAAGGGCCCGCTGACGGTCGTGCTGCCCCCGCAGATTGATCGGTACCGCGCTCTTGAATACGGCGCCGCGTGGGTGTGGTACGTCGAGCGGATCGCCCCGCTGAAATGAAGGCCCGGCCTGCCCACCCCCGCGACCTGCTGCGCGAGCTGACGCTGGCGCTGCTGCCGCTGATCGCGACCGTCACGCTGCTCGTCCTCGTGACCCAGCCTGCCTACATGGCGCTGCTGCACGGCGGGAAGGGCCTCAGCCCGTACGCGTACCAGGGACTGGTGCAGGACGTCCTGCAGTACCGCGTGGCGCTGGTCGACCCGGAGGTCACGCCCGAGGAACGCGAGGAACGGTACCAGCAGGCTCTGAGCAGCGCGAGCAACCGGAAACAGTATGCGTACCTGGACGACCTTGAAGCCAGCGACCAGTTCAGCTTGAGTACCGTGCAGCGTGCCCTGCAGCGGCGCACCCCGGCCGGGGCGCAGCGCGCGGCGGATGAAGCCATCGCGCTGAACAACCTCGTGCGGGACTACAGCGCGGACCAGGGCGCCGCGTACGAGCGGGCTTTCCTGGAACTGCGCCGCGCGCTGATCGGCAGCGCGGTCTTCTCGGGTCTGCTGAGCCTGCTGCTGATCCTGCGGTCGCTGCTGCTGTGGCGCACCGACCGCCTGCGCGCCCAGCAGCGCGAGGAGCGGCAGCGGGAGGCACTGAACCTCGCCAGTCACGAGATGCGCCGCCCCCTGCAGGCGCTGCTGCTGTCCGCCGAGGCGCTGAGGTCCGCGCGGGACGAGGGGATGCAGCAGCGTCTGCTGACGCAGATCGAGGACAGCGCCGCGCAGCTCGCCAGTCGCGCGGACCTGACCCGCCTGAACGACCTGTACCTGGACGTGACGTTGCGGGTGCAACCGGCGGACCTGGGGGAACTCGTGCGGCGCTTCTCGTCCAGCCGGGTGCATGTCACGGCGCCGTCGCCGGTGGTGTGGCCGGTGGATGCCAACCGCGTGCGGCAGATGCTGGAGAACCTCGTGGAGAACGCCGTGAAGTACACGCAGGGCACGGTGGAGGTCACGCTGGACGCCCCGGGCGGCGCGCCGCGCGTGCAGGTGCGGGACCACGGGCCGGGCATGAGTGACGAGCTGCGCGGCCGGGTGTTCCTGCCGTACGAGCGGGGACCGCAGAGCCTGGGGCCGGGCAGTGGGCTGGGGTTGCCGCTGGTGCGCCGCTACGCCCGCGCGCACGGGGGGGATGTCAGCCTGACGCACGCGCCGGGCGGGGGGCTGCTGATCACCCTGACGTTCGGGCAGGCAGAGGCGCGGGTGACGGCGCCTACCCCGGCGCGGAAGCTGACGCCCGGCTGATCCTGCCGGGCATTTCACAGCCCGCTGCCTTCAGCGTCCCTTAATCTGACCGGGTGCTCACCGCGCGTGCCCTGCTGCCCACCGTCCTCCTGCTCGGCCTGACCCTGCCGGTCCACGCCCAGAGCGGCGACGTGTTCCGCGTGGGGTACAGCGCCAGCGGCGACCACCTCGCCCCGCTGAACGTCACGCTGAATGCCAGCGTGCCCGCCGGATACCGCGTGCAGTGGGACTTCGGAGACGGGCAGACCGCCAGCGCCGAACAGGTCACGCACACCTACTACCGGCCCGGCACGTACCAGATCCAGGCGACGCTGCTGAACGCCCAGGGCCGCGCCGTCAGTCGCGCCGAGATCCCCATGCAGGTCCGGGGCAGCGGCAGTGAACGCGCCGACCTGACCGTCCTGCACGCCGCCGACGGCACCGTCCGCCTGAGCGGCCTGGGCAGCGTCACGTACCGCCCCGGCCCGGTGCGCGTCCTCCTGAACGGCCGGGAGGTGAGCGGCCCGCAACGCCTGAACCCCGGCCAGAACGCGGCCGCCGCGCAGGCCGTCACCAGCAGCGGGCAGACCGTGCAGCGGACCCTGACACTGAGCGCCGCGCCCATGACGACCAGCGTGCCGTTCGACAGCGAGGTGCTGCGCCTCACCAACCAGGCCCGCGCGCAGGGCTGGAACTGCGACACCAGACGCCCCGGCGGTCCCGCCCTGCCCCCCCTGAAAGGCAACACCACATTGGACGTCGCCGCCGAGGCCCAGTCCGCCGGGATGGCCCTGTACGGGTACTTCGACCACACCAGCACCCTGGACGGCAGCAGCCCCATGCGGCGCGTGCAGGCCGCGGGCATGACCCCCAGCAGCGTCGCGGAGAACATCGCCGCCGGGCAGCAGACCCCCAGAGAGGTCGTGGACGCGTGGCTGCGCAGCCCCGGCCACTGCCGCAACATCATGGGCGACTTCACCCTGATCGGCCTGAGTTACGTGCAGCGCCCCGGCAGCAAGTTCAAGAGCTACTGGACGCAGGTGTTCGCGCGGCAGTGACCCGCGCTGCTCACCGGACCGGGCGTGGCTGCGCGGCGCCCACCCGCTTGTCCGGCCCGGCTGCTGCGCGGTAACGGGACGGTAATGCGGGTCGCGCACCGTGAGCGCAGCGCGGTCCCCCGCACCGTCACGGGACCGCCGGGAGGCAGACCATGAGCACCGCCCTGAGAACCCCCACCCACGCGCCCCGCACACCCGTCACTGTTCCGGACACCCGCCTGTCGCACCTGCTGTTCGCCGATACGCGCCTCGCGCCCGTGTGGGCGCTGCTGCGGATCTACGTGGGCTGGCAGTGGCTGACGGCCGGCTGGCACAAGGCCACCGGCGGAGGCTGGATCGGCGCGGAGGCGGGCGGCGCGGTCAGCGGCTTCCTGAAGGGCGCGCTCGCCAGGACCACCGGGGATCACCCGGACGTCACGGGCGGCTACGCGTGGTTCATCGAGCACGTGGCGCTGCCCAACGCGGCGCTGTTCTCGCACCTCGTGACGTTCGGGGAACTCACGGTCGGCGTGGCCCTGATCCTGGGCCTGTTCACGGGCGCCGCCGCGTTCCTGGGCGGGTTCCTGAACGCGAACTTCCTGCTGGCGGGCACGGTCAGCAGCAACCCGGTGCTGTTCATCCTGGCGACGTGGCTGGTGCTGGGCTGGCGGGTCGCGGGCTGGCTGGGCCTGGACCGCTGGGTGCTGCCCCGGGTGGGCGTCCCGCGCGGGCAGACGTCGTAGCGCGAACCGGGCGTGCGGACCTCGCCGGGCGTCAGCGAGGTCCGTGCGTTCTGGTGCGGCCCGCGCGCCACACCGCCCAGATCAGCAGCGGTTGCAGCGGCAGGCGCCCCCACGCCACCAGCGGACTGACCCGGAACCGCCCGGGGTCCTGCGCCATCCACACGTTCGCGGGGAACACCGCGACCAGCAGCGCGATCAGGCCCCAGCGGGCCGCCGGGCGGGTGCGCGGGTGCAGCAGCCCCAGACCGCCCAGCACCTCGGCCGCGCCGCTGATCAGCGTCGCCTGCCGGGCACTCAGGGGTACCCAGGGCGGCACGATCCGGTCGAAGAAGCCGGGGGTCACGAAGTGCAGCGTGCCCGCCGTGACGAACAGCGCCGCGAGCAGCAGCGTGCCGACGCGGGGGCGGGAAGACACGGGAGAGGAGGTCACCCGGACAGGCTACGCCCCGTCCACACCGAATGTCCCGGCAGCAGCAGAGGGAGCCGCTGCGGGGCTCCCTCTGCCTTGGGGGTTCAGGTGTGACGGGGTTCAGCCGTTGCTGGAGGGAACGCTGCGGGCTTCCTCGCGGTCCTTGAGTTCCTTGTCGCTCAGGCCGTCGTCGTTGTTGCGGGGCGCGTTCGCCTCGCGGTCGTTGGCGCTCTTCATGGAAGGAGTGTTGTCGTGCTCGATCTCGTGCACTTCCTTCTTGTTGCGGTCGTAGTCCTGCGGCTGGCTGGTGTGCCCGCTGTTCTTGTCGTCCTTGTCTGGCATGCCCGTAGCCTGTCAGGTCCCGGGGCGAGAAACCCGCGCGCCGCGTGAACGCCACTTGATCTTTCAAGGTCCGCTCAAGAGGAGGGCTGGGCGTACACCCGCACCCACGGGTGCGAGCCGTCCGGGTCCGTCCAGGGCGCGCGGGTCCGCACCACGAACCGCCAGCCCTCGCGTTCGTACAGGCGCACGGCAGGCACGCTCGACTCGTTCACCTGCAGGACGCTGAACGCCCCGCGCGCCTGCGACTCGCGCAGTGCATGGGCCAGCAGCGCCCGAGCAAGCCCCAGCCCCTGCGCGTCCGGGCTGACGAACAGCCGCTTGACCTCCAAGATCTCGCCCGGCTGGCCCAGCTGCGCGGCCCACTCCGGGCGCGGGTCGGGCAGGGGGGCCAGCATGACCTGCCCTGCCACGCGGCCCGCCAGGACCGCCACCCACGCCTCGCCGCGCCCCTGCACGAACGCCGCCGGGTCGTCCGGCCACACCGACGGGTACCCCATTCGCTCGTGCACGGCGCGAAGCACGGTGACCAGTTCCGGCAGGTCGTCGGGCGAACGGGGGCGGAGGTGCAGCGTCATGCGCGCAGGGTATCAGCGGCGCGTCGCTGTCTCCGGTTGCTTCATGACCTGCGCGTTGTCCGGCTGGAAGAACATCCCGCTCAGCTCACCAGTGGCGGGATTCAGTCGGTACAGCGCCACCTGGCAGTTCTGATCGCCGAACGCGGTGGCCAGGGTGCCGTCCCGGAGGATTCCGCTGCCGCTGGTCTCGTTCTTGCCGATGATCCACTCGGGCATGGTGTAGCCGTTATGCACGGGCAGGAGCAGGTCGCCCGTGTACGTGCTGCCGTCCGGGTTGCTGCCCCGCACGTCCACCCGCGCGGCTTTCAGGCCGTCCCAGTCGAAGGTCTCGGTGCCCACCCCGGCACCGGTCACCGTCCAGATGCCCGTGAACGTCCGGCCCTTCTGCGCGTAGATGGCGACGCCGCACTCGGGCTTCCCGACCGCGACGGCCACGGCGTTCCCCAGTCGCAGGCCCAGGCCGCTGAACTTCCCGTACGGGGCGTCCCACGTGAAGCGAAGGGCCTGGCCCTCGGCCGTGATCTTCAGCGTGCCTTTCAGGGTGCCGTCCAGGAACGTGTCGCGTCTGACGTCGTACGTGCCCTCCAGCGGGTCGGCCAGCGCGGAGCCGAGCAGGAGGAGGCAGGCCAGCGGGAGGAATCGTTTCATGCGTTCAGTGTGCGCCGTGGGCGTGACACTTGCGGGGACAGTTCCGCCCGGGCGCGCTACGCTGCGCGGTGATGAGGGTCGCGGTGATCAGTGACGTGCACGGGAACGCCTTCGCGCTGGACGCGGTGCTGCGCGAGGTCCGCGCGGCCAGCCCGGACCTGATCGTGAACCTGGGCGATCAGGCCGAGGGGAGCGCCGACCCCGCCCGCGCGCTCAGCATTCAGGCGGAACTCGCGGCTGCGGGCGCGCTGGAGGTGCGCGGCAACAACGAGGAGAAACTCTGGCCCGGCGGGCGCCGCTCGGCGCTGTCACGGTCGTACGGCGCGTGGCTCGCGGCGCACACCGACCCGGCGCTGCTGGCCCGCGTGGCGGCGCTGCCGCTGACCGCCCGCGCGGGGGGGCTGCTGGCCTGCCACGGCACGCCGGACAGCGCCTGGCACAGCCTGCTGTGGGTGTGGGACCACGGCGGGTACTACCGCGCCCGCGACCCGCGCGAACTGCACGCCACGCTGGAGCCCCTGAACGCCGAGGTGGTCCTGTGCGGCCACACCCACCGCGCCGGGACGACCCGCGTGGGCGACACGCTGCTCGTGAACGCCGGGTCGGTCAGCGATCAGGTGGACGGCGACCCCCGCGCCCGCTGGACGAGGCTGGACCGCGTGAACGGCCAGTGGGCCGTCACCTTCCACGCCACCCCCTACGACATCGAGGCCGCCGTGGCCTGGGCCTGCACCCACACGCCCTTCGGGGACGGCGAGGCGCAACTGCTGCGCACCGGCACCATGGACGCCCGTGGGGACGGCGTGTGGGAGGGACCGCAACCCTGACGGTGTACGCTGCAAGCATGTTGCGATGGATGTTTACCACCGCCCTTGTTCTCGGTGCGGGCGCGCAGGCTGCCGGGTGCGGCGGCACCGAGGGAATGCCCGACTGGGCGCGCGCCGGGACGTTCCGGGGCACCCTCGGGACGCTGCCGGTCGCGCTGAGTCTGGACCCGAAGGGCGAGTCGCGGTACTTCTACGAGGGCCGCAGCCTCGACCTGTTCCTGGAGGCGCGCCGCAGCGGGAACGCGCTGGTCCTGGAGGAAAGCGTCCGGCGCGACCTGGGCGGCGAAGCGGTCGTGACCGGCTGCTTCAGCCTGATGCCCGCCCCGGGCGGCCTGAAGGGGACGTGGCAGGCGCCCGGTGCGAGTGCCCCGCTGGAGGTCACCCTGGCGCCGCTGGACGCCGCGCGTCTGCCGTTGCGGCTGCCCCTCTCGCCGGGCCTGAGTGCGCTGCGCCGCGAGGACCCGCTGGCCTTCCTGAAACTGAACCGCCCGTGGGTCACGCTCCCCGGAGGCCGGTCGGTGCGCGAGCCGTTGTCCGGCGTGACGTACCCGCGCGTGCCCGGCGCGAGCGGCGCGCTGAACGCCGCGCTGCAGGACCGGCAGCTGCGCCACGCGGCGGACGCGCTGGACTGCCGCGCCATGCTGCCCGAATCGGCGCAGAAGGACCCGGAGAACGGCTACAGCCTGAGTGCCGGTCTCACCCTGTCGAACGCCCGGCTGCTCAGCCTGCGCGAGGACGTGAATTACTACTGCGGCGGCGCGCACCCCGACAACTGGACCGAGGGCGTCATCCTGGACCGCGCCACGGGCCGCGCCGTCCCCCTGACCACCCTGTTCCCGAAACTGAGCTCCGCGCGGCAGAAGGCCTTGTACCTGTCGGCTGTGAAGGCGAAGGTGGACGCCGAGTGCCTGGACGTCCTGCGAGAGGACGCCGACGAGTTCACCGCGCACCTGAGCGCGACCGGGGTGAACCTGACCCCCAGCAGCCTGCCGCACGTCGTCGCGGCATGTGCCGAGACGGTCACGCTGCCGTACGCGACGCTGCGCGGCGACGCGAACCTCGGCAGTCCGCTCGTGAAGACGCTGTACCCGAAGTGACCTGAACAGGAAAACGCCCCCGCCAGTGCATCGGCGGGGGCGTTTTCCTGTGCGTGGGTCAGTCGCGGCTGCCGCCGATTCCGAACAGGCGCAGGATGAACAGGAACATGTTGATGAAGTCCAGGTACAGCGCCAGCGCGCCGTTGATCGCGGCCCGCTCGGCCTGCTCGCCCTGCACGCCACTCAGGGCGAGGTTGCGCAGCATCTGCGTGTCGTACGCGGTCAGGCCCGCGAACAGCAGCACGCCCACAATGCTGATCCCCAGCGTCAGGGCGCTGCTGGCGACGAACAGGTTCACGATCATGGCGACGAACAGGCCGATCACCGCGAACATGAAGAAGCGGCCCATGGCGCTCAGGTCCTTCTTGATCACGAAGCCCGCCACGCTCATCAGGCCGAAGGTCCCGGCGGTCGTGGCGAACGCGGCCGTCACGGCACTCATGTCGTAGGCCAGCAGAATCGAGGAGAAGGTCAGGCCGGTCAGGGCGGCGTACACGATGAACAGCACCCCGGCCAGCGCGCTGGGCAGGCGCTGCGCGCCGAGGCTCAGCACGAACACCAGCGCCAGCTGCGCGATGATCAGCGGCAGGCGCAGGTTCAGCACCTGCAGGGCCAGGGCCTCGTTGCTGGCGGTCAGCCACGCGATCCCGGCGGTCAGGGCCAGACCGGCGGCCATCCAGGAATAGGTGCGGGCCATGAACGTCCGCACGATGTCGGTCGAACGGGCAGTGGTGGGATAGGTCTGCATACGCCTCAGATTACGCGGTGACCACGGGGAAAGTTCCCGCAGGTGGTGAAGGTGGATTCACGTCCCGCCTCCACCCGATCCCTACTCGCGGCGCAGCAGGGCCAGGGGGAAGTCCTCCAGGATCTTCGCCAGGGGCGTCTTGCTGCCGCGCGCCCGCAGCCGCTCGCCGGTCAGGAGGTTGGTGTACGTCCCGGCGGGGAGGGTCAGCTGCCGAGTGCCCCACACCTCCCCGGTCGCCCAGGGGGTCCGTTCGCGGGTCAGCGTGAACGTCAGGCGGGGCGCGACCGTCACCACGCGTTCGGTGCCGTGCTGCCGCGCGAACGCCAGGACGTGCCGCCCCCCGTCGAGCGGCTGGTAGGACCCCTCGCGCAGCGCCGGGTGGGCGGCGCGGGCGTGCAGGGCCGCGCGGGTGACCATGACCTTCACGCTGCCGTCCTCGTACGAGCCCAGCAGTTTCCGCGCCAGAGCCAGGGTGCCCTCGCCGCGTTCCAGGCGGCCCAGCGTGCGGTTCAGCGCCGCGTAATCCACCGGGCGTCGGTTGTCGGGGTCCACGAGGCTCTGGTTCCAGCCCTCGCAGCCCTGGTACGTGTCGGGCACGCCGGGCGCGGTCAGGCGGACCAGCGCGGCACTCAGGCCGTTCTGCGCGCCGTGCGGACTGATCCGCGCGTGCAATTCCGCCAGCGAGGACATGAAGTCGTCGTCGGCCAGCAGGCCGCGCACCAGGGCGTCCAGCGCCGCCTCGTACTCCCCGTCCGGGGCGGCCCAGCTGGTGCGGAGTTTCGCCTCGCGCGCCGCCTTCAGCAGGTAGGCGCTCAGTCGGTCCGCGAAGTCCTCCAGCTTCCCGCCCAGCGGGTACGCGCCCAGGGCGTTCTGCAACAGCACGTAACTGTCGAGCGGGGTGGGCGCGCGCCCCAGTTCCGTCTGCGTTTCCAGGCTGCGAATCAGCGGGGACCAGCGGCTCAGGTACGCCGCCCACGTCTGCGGCAGTTCCGACAGCACGCTGATGCGCGCGCGGGTGTCCTCGCCCCGCTTCGTGTCGTGCGTGCTGCCCGCCAGCATCGCGTGGGGCCAGCGGGCGGCGCGCTCCTGCGTGGCCGCGTGGAACGTCGCCAGTGGCGTGCCGTACAGCGCCGGGTCGCCCCCCACCTCGTTCAGGGACAGCAGCCGCGCGAACCGGTAGAAGGCGGTGTCCTCCGCGCCCTTGGCCGTGACCGGGCCGGTCAGCTGCTGGAACTTCAGCGCGAACTCCGCGTAAGCCGCGCGCGCCCGCTCGTCCGGCGCGTTCAGCGTCAGCACCGCGTGCAGGTAATCGAAGGCGCTGGGGTCCACCGGCAGGCCGTCCTCGCGATTGTGGGCCTTCGCGTCCCGGATGGCGTGCGCGATCTTCGCGTCGTCCCCCGGCTCACGCTCGCCGTCCGCGCGGACGTACGTGCGGTACACCGGGAACGACGCGATCACCTCGCGGATCGCGGCGCGCAGCGTGCTCAGCGTGAAATCCCGCGCGTTCAGGTCCGACTCGGCCAGCCGCTCCAGGTGCTCGGTCAGGACGTTCACCTCGCCCGGCAGACTCACGCGCTGGATCAGCTGCTTCCCGCGGTACAGGTGCTCCCCGTACGAGCGGCGGTCCCCGCTGAAGCGGCGGTAGATGGCGCCCAGTTCCTCCTCGGTCGTGCGGTCCACGAACGTGCCGCTCAGCTGCGCCAGGAAGTCGTACCCGGTCGTGCCGTGAATCGCCCACGCCTCGGGCAACTTCTCGCCGGGTTCGAGGATCTTCTCCGCGACCACGTACAGCGGCAGCTCGTCGCCCATCTCGCGGTTCAGCGCGTGCGCCGCCCCCTCCTGCAGCGCCCGGAAGTACCCGGCCGGATCGAACAGCCCGTCCGTGTGGTCCAGCCGCACGCCCTGCACGAGGCCCTGCCGCAGCAGGTCGAACAGCGTCGCGTGCGCCCACGCGAACACGCGGGGGTCCTCCATGCGCAGCGCCGCGAGGTCGTTGATGTCGAAGAAGCGCCGGTAGTTGATCTCCTCGGCGGCGACCTTCCAGAACGCCAGTCGGTAGTTCTGCTCGCCGATCACGCAGTCCAGCCGCGAGGGGTCGGCGTTCACGGCGTCCAGTGTGGCATCCAGCGCGCCGCGCACCGCCCCGGACTCGTCCAGCAGGGCGCCCAGGCGGCGGGTCATGACCTGCACCTCCTGCGCGCGGATCACGCGGTCCGTGTCGGTCAGGTCCGCCGACGTGCTGCGCGGCAGCGTGTCCACCGACCGGCGGATACTCGCCAGTTCCCCCAATGTCACCGTGTCCGTCCCGGCGGGCAGCGCGGCGGCCGTCCAGGCCAGCAGTTGCGCCACGCTGCGCGGCGACAGCGGCAGCTGCCGCTCCCAGTACCGCAGCGTGAACTCGCCCCCCTGCCGTTCCAGGCGCAGTTCACCGCGTTCCAGCACGCGGCCGTACTGGTCGCCCAGCACCGGCAGCAGCACCTTCCCGTCCAGCGCCCGTTTCAGCGGATGCCAGGAGATATCGAAGAAATGCGCGTAGCGGCTGGCCTGCCCGTGCCGCAGCACGTCCTCCCAGTACGGGTTGTGCCCCCCCTGGATGCCCATGTGGTTCGGCACGAAATCCACGATCAGGCCCAGGCCCAGCTCACGCGCCCGCGCCGACAGGCGTTTCAGGCCCTTCAGGCCGCCCAGTTCCGGGTTGATCTGCGCGTGGTCGGTCACGTCGTAGCCGTGCGTGCTGCCCGGCGTGCTCGTCCAGATGGGGGAGAGGTACACGTCGGTCACGCCCAGCCGCGCGAGGTACGGCAGGACCCGCCGCGCCGAGGCGAAATCGAAGTCCCTGTGCAGCTGGAGGCGGTACGTCGCGCCCGGCAGGTGGGTCCCGGCAGGGGTCACGCGTCCACCGGCCCGGCCAGCAGCGCCGCCTCACCCGCACCGAGGCGCAGGTCGCCCAGCGCGGGGGGCGCATCGGGGTTGCCCTCGGAATGCAGCAGCACCTGCGGCGGCAGCGGGAACGGCAGCCCCAGCAGGCGCGGGTCCAGCGGCGTCTTCGTGAGGTTCCACAGCAGGACCCGCACGCCCCGCGGGGTCTCCCAGCGCACCCACAGCACGTCCCCGGTGTCGGATTTCCCGGTGCCGGTGTCCACCGCGCCCGCCCGGATGAACCGCCGCGACCGCTCGCGCAGCACCGGGTCCTCGCGGCGCAGGTGCAGCAGGCGCCGGTACAGCGCCAGGGTCCGCCCGTGCTCGCCCTGCTCGCGTTCGGCCCAGTTCAGCTTCGCGCTGTGGAACGTCCCTGGCGCCTGCGGGTCCGGTACGTTCAGCGTGCTGAACCCCGAGAAGTACGCGAACTCCCTCCGTCGCCCCTCGGTCACCATCTGCCCCAGTTCCCCGGCGTGATCGCTGAAGAACGGGAACGGCGTGCCCGCCGCCCATTCCTGCCCCTGGAACAGCAGCGGCGTCATCGGCAGCGACAGCAGCAGCGTGCTCGCCCCGCGGTACTCGGCCAGCGTCACGGACTCGAAGTGATGCAGGCGGTCCCCCAGCGCGCGGTTCCCCACCTGATCATGGTTCTGGATGCAGTACACGAAACTGGGTGCATCCAGACCGGTCGCGGGTTTCCCGCGGTGGTGTTCCTCGCCCGTCACGTTCCAGAACTGCCCCTGGTACTGCCAGCCGCGGTTGATCACCTCCGACAGCTCCCGCGCGCCGCCCCGGAAGCCCCCGTAGTACCCCTCCTGCTCCTCGGTCAGGGTCACGCGGACCTCGTGGTGGAAGTCGTCCACCCAGATACCGTCCAGACCGACCTCGGTGACCAGTTCGGGCAGGTTGCGGTGATCCTCGGCCAGCAGGACGTGCCCCCCGCCGAGCGCGTGCGTCTCGCGGGCCAGTTCGTGCAGGATGTGCTCCTCGCTGTCGTCCTGCATGCTGGCCGTCGCGTCCAGCCGCAGCCCGTCGAAGCGGTAGTCCTGCAGCCACATCCGCACGTTCCCGGTGATGTAGCGGCGCATGTGCGGCTCGGCGTAGTCCAGGCCCTGCCCCCACGCCGTGTGGAAGCGGTCCGTGAAGTACGACGGGCTGTAGCTCGTCAGGTAGTTCCCGTCCGGCCCGAAGTGGTTGTACACCACGTCCAGGAACACCGCGAGGCCCAGCCCGTGCGCGGCGTCCACGAACGCCATCAGGTCCTCCGGGCGGCCGTACGGCGCGAATGGCGCGAACATCGCCACGCCGTCGTACCCCCAGCCGCGCTCGCCGGGGAAGGCCGCGACCGGCATCAACTGGATCGCGGTCACGCCCAGGTCCACCAGCTCCGGCAGTCGCTCCTGCGCCGCGCGGTAGGTGCCCTCCGGCGTGAACGTCCCCACGTGCAGCTCGTAGAACACGCACTCGGCCAGCGCCCGCCCCGCCCAGTCCGGATGCTGCCACTCGTACACGGAGAAATCCACGACCTCCGAGTCGCCGTGCACGCCGTGCGGCATGAAGCGCGCGTACGGGTCCGGCAGCGCGTGACCGTCCAGTTCGAAGCAGTAGCGGGTGCCCGCCCCGACCGGCAGGACCGTCTCGAAGTACGCGCCGGGCAGGGCGTCCATGGGAAAGGACTCGCCCGCGATCCGCACGCACATCTTCTCCGCGCGGGTGCTCCACGCGCGGAAGCGGGTCTCGCGCCCACCCGGCAGCAGTTGCGCCCCCAGGCGGGAGCGCTGACGGGCGTTGCCCGGCTGTTCCGAAATCGTCATGTTGGCCTCCCAGCACACGGCGGCCGCAGTGGCAGGGGCGCGCCGTCTCCCGGTCAGCCTAGTCGCCCCGCCCGGCCCGCCCGATGAAAGGAACCCTAAGACGACCCACTCTTCCGGGCACCTGCATAGGTCACCCCGCCACCTCAGGGCTCCGCCCGGAGCCTTCTGGAACGTCGCGTACGGTCTTCGCCCGCCAGAGGGGCATCATGAGAGGTTGACCAAAGCGGCGGGCCGATCCCCCACAGGAGACCGGCCCGACCCGCGTCACGAGTTCAGCTCTGCGAGGGTGTGCTGCCACCGCCACGGCGGCCCCGGCGGCGACGGCGGCGCTTGGCGTCCTCACCGCCCGCGTCCTGCACCGGGGCGGGCGCAGCCTGCGGCGCCTGCACCGGAGCGGACTCCCTCTGACGACCCTGCCCCTGGCCCTGCTGACGGCCGTTCACGCGCTGCACCGCGCCCCGGTCGTTCCCGCCGCGCGTGAAACCACGCCCACGCTCCCCGCCGCCCCGTTCACGCATGGGGGGACGCCCGCCGCGCCCGCCGCCCTGACCGTCCTCGGGCGGCATGTTCTCCAGCGTCCAGTCCCCGAAGTACATGCGCTGCACCGTGATGTTCACCGGACGCAGGTGCTCGTTGCGGGGGCGTTCCAGCGTGATCACGCGCCGGGAACGGCCCATGCTGACCCCGCCGAACGTCCGGCCGCCCTGACCGGCCCGTTCCCCACGGCCCTCACGGGTGGCCTGCCCCTGCCCCTGACCCTGGCCGCGCCCGCGCCCGGTGCGCCCGCCCGCCGAGGGGGACAGCGTGGGGCGGTTCGAGGGGTCCTCCAGCGTGAACTTCTTCGGCTCGCTCACGGGCAGGCTCTGCAGCTTCTCGCGTTTTTCCTGCTCGCGGTCGTCACGGCGGCGGGCACGGGGTTTGACGGGTGAATCCATATCGGTCTCCTGATGAAGGTCGCCCGGGCGGTAGTCCGGGTCGGTCGGGTCGGCCATCGTGAAGTCCGTCTGGCGCGCCAGCGGGTTCACGGCCTGAATGGTCACGTGCACCGGGTCGCCCAGGCGGAACGACCGCCCGCGGCTGCGGCCACGCAGGATCTGCGCGTCCTCGATGAACACGTAGTAGTCGTCGTCCAGATGGGAGATGTGCAGCTTGCCTTCCACGCCGTTGTCCAGCGCCACGAACAGCCCGCTCGACACCACGCCGGACACCGTGCCGGGGAAGGACTCCCCGAGGTGCTCCTGCGCCCACTTCGCCTGGTAGTACTTCGTGAGGTCCCGCTCCGCTTCCGTCGCGGCGCGTTCCCGCTCACTGGTGTGCTCGCCCATGCCGGGCAGGCGAGATTGCAGCTGCGCCACCGCGCGCGAACTGGCCTTCAGTTCGCCCGACAGCATCCCGCGCAGCACGCGGTGCACGAGCAGGTCCGGGTAGCGGCGGATCGGCGAGGTGAAGTGCAGGTATTCCGCGAACGCCAGCCCGAAGTGCCCCAGGTTCTCCCCGGCGTACTTCGCCTGCTGCATGGAGCGCAGCAGCAGCGTGTTCACGACGCTCTCGCGCGGCGTGCCCCGCACCTGCTTCAGCACCGCCTGGTACGCCTGCGGGGTGGGTTCCCCGCCGGGGAAGGCCAGCCCCATGCGTCCGATGGCGTTCGTGACGTCCTGGAAGCGCTGCAGGGTGGGTTCCTCGTGAATGCGGAACAGGGCCGGGATCTCGCGCTGGATCAGTTCGTGCGCGACGACCTTGTTCGCCAGCAGCATCAGGTCCTCGATCATGCCGCGCGCCGTCTCCTCGCGGATCGGGATGAGTTCCATCCGCCCGTCGGGGCCGACGTCCACCTTCACCTCGCGCAGCTTGAAGTCCAGCGAGCCCTCACGCAGGCGTTTCTGGCGCAGCTTCGTGGTGATCTTCAGCAGCAGGTGCAGGTCACCTTCGAGGTGACGGGCGTGTTCGGGCAGCGTGGCAGTCGCCTCGCTGTACGCCTGCACCTCGTCGTACGTCAGGCGGGCCTTGCTGTTGATCACGCTGGGCGCCAGCTGCACCTTGAGGATCTCGCCCTCGGCACTCAGTTCCACCAGCGCCGTCATGGTCAGGCGGTCCTCGTACGGCACGAGGCTGCACACGCCGTTGCTGAGGTGCTCGGGCAGCATGGGCAGCACCCGGCCCGGCAGGTACACGCTCGTCGCCCGCGCGTACGCCTCCACGTCCAGCGGCGAGCCCTCCTGCACGTAATGGCTCACGTCCGCGATGTGCACGCCCACCACGAACGTCCCCTCGGGCGTCGGCTGGATGTGAATCGCGTCGTCGAAGTCCTTCGCGTCCCGGCCGTCCACCGTGAAGATGTTGAAGCCACGCAGGTCCAGGCGACCCTTCAGGGCCTCCTCCGGAATCTGGGTGGGAATCGCGTTCGCCTGCTCCAGCACCTCGGGCGGGAAGTCGCCGCGCAGACCGAACTTCACGATCACGGCCTCCGTCTCGGTGAAGGGATCATCCTGGTCACCCAGCACGCGCGACACCTGCCCGAATACCTCGTCCTCGCCCGTGTGCTCGGGCCAGAACAGCTCGGTCACGACGCGCGCCCCGGCCTCCAGACCGTCCAGACCCTCGGGCAGCAGCAGAATGCGGTGCCGCGCGCGGTGATCGTCCGGCTTCAGGATCGGGTGCCCGTGGTGGAATTCCAGCGTCCCCACCAGCTGACGGTAGGCGCGCTGCACGATCCGCACGACGCTCGCGCGGGGATTGCCGTCCCCACGCTGACCGCGGCGCGACCCGCCCCGGCCCCGGTCGTCCCGGCTGTCCCCCCGGCCCTCCTGGCGCACCAGCACGATGTCGCCGTTCCAGGCTTCCAGCGTCTGCTCGGCCGGCACGTAGTAGTCGTCCCCGCCACTGTCCGGAATCACGAAGCCGAAGCCCGCCGCCGACGCCTGGAAGCGCCCACGGATGAGGCTCATCGCCTCGGGCAGCCCGTACGTCTTCTTGCGGGTCCGGATGACCTGCCCGTCCTCGACCAGGCCGTCCAGCAGGTCCGTCAGTTCACGCCAGCCGCCCAGGCGGTTCATGGTCTGACGCGTGAAGGTGCGCTCCAGATCCCGCACGTGCACCGGGCGACCCAGCTTGCGCAGTTGCGCCACCACGATGGACTGCAGCGGGTCCGCGCCGGGCACAGGCTCCTCGGCCCCCTCCTCGTCGGATTCCGTTCCCTGATCCGCGACCGGGGTGGGCTCATCAGCCGCTACCGGGGTGGGCGCGGGGGTCGTCTCCGGTTTCTTCTTGCGGCCCCGGCGACCCTTCGATGCTGCCGCGGGCGCCTCCGTCACCACAGGCTCAGCGGCGACCGGTTCAACCTCGACAGCCTCGGCTGCGACCTCAGTCGTCTGAGGCTCGCTCGTGACGGCCTCCACGCCGGTCAGGACGTCCTCCAGCGGAGCGCTCGGCAGCGTGCTCTTGCGGCGGCCACCACGCTTGCGGGGCACCTCCAGGATCACCGGCTCGGACTCCGCAGGTGCCGCTGCGGGCTGGGCCTCCGCCACGACCTCCGGCTCGCTGGCCGCAGCGTCCTGCACGGGCGCCGCCTTGGGCTTGCGGCCCCGGCGGGCAGACTTCACGGCAGGCCCGGCCTGAACCTCGACGGCAGCCGCCCCGGTCGGTGCGAGGTCCGCCTGCACTTCGGGCTCAAGCTCCACCGTCGGTGCGGGCGTGGGCTCGCTGGCTTTCTGGCGACCACGACCCGCCTGCCGTCTGGGCGCAGTGACCTCTACAGGTGCCTCCTCGACAACAGGTGCCGCCTCGACGACGGGCGCGGGCTCGACGTCCGGCAGGGGCGCGACCTCGGCCTTACTGGAGCGGCGCCCGGTCTTCGCACGGGCAGCGGGCGCCTGCTCCGCCGGGGTGACCTCGACAGGCTGAGTTTCCACGGTGGTGACCGTTCCGGTGTCGGCCGCTTCCACCGCTGCCGCGCGCCCTTTCCGCCCACGGGTGGTCTGAACCGGCTGCGTCGTGGCGGGCTCCTGAATGTCGGGCTGCGCGGCGGGCGCGGTCTTCGCCTTCGCCGGACGGCCACGGCGAGCCTTCACGGGCTGCGGCTCGGACGCGGGCGCAGGGGTCGCCTCGACCTCGGCAGTCACGTCGGCGGAACCTGCCTCGGCTGGGGTTGCCTCAGCTGGGGCATGTTCCACGGGTGCGGGAGTCGGGGCCGCCTTGCGGGCGCCGCGCTTCGGCGCGGCCTGCACGGGGGTCGTGACCGTCTCGGCGACGGTGATGCCTTCGGCGGGGGAAACTGCCTCGGCGACAGGTTCAGACGTGACTGCCGCAGCCTTCTTCGCGCGGGGGGTGGCGGGTTTTTTCGCGGCAGACGTGCTGGCGCTGTTCTTCGCCGGGCGGGCCGGCGTGCTGGCGGCCTTCTTCGGTTCGGTCTGGGCGGCCGTCTTCTTCGCGCCGCGCTTGGCTGGGGTGGTCTTGGTGATGTCGGTGCCGGTCCTCTCGGTGCCGGGCACCGCTTCCGTCTTCTTCGTTTTCGGCATGTACGTTCCTGGTCACTCAGGACGCGCCCGTGGGGGTTAACTGTGAGACGCGCTTCTCAGACAGAGGCTGGCGTGCGCGCGACCCGCCCACGGGCAGCAGGTGTTCGCTATCCTCGGGTTGCGCCCTCCGTCCAGCGTCAGTCAGCGGGTGCTGAGCGGTGAGTGGGCGGGGGCGCTGTCCTGAACCCGGCAGCCCGCTCAGCATATCACGCGCCTTCCGGGCTCATCTGACGCGAACTTTACCCTTCCCCGAGCGGCCCGCCCGCCCGGATCACGCCGCTCAGGGGCGCGTGGTCACTCAGGCGCGCCTCGCGGTCCACGCGGACCTCCTGCACGGCCACGCCCGAGGCGAGCAGGTAGTCGATGCGCCACCCGACGTTGTTCGCGTACGCGTTCGCGCGGTTGCTCCACCACGTGTACGCGGCGTCCTCGCCCAGGCACTCGCGGTGCGTGTCCGTCAGGCCCGAGGCCAGGTGCGCGGTCATCCACTCGCGCTCGTGCGGGAGAAAGCCGCTGTTCTTCTGGTTCGAGCGCCAGTTCTTCAGGTCCACCTGCCGGTGCGCGATGTTGTAGTCCCCGCCGATCACGACGGGCTGGCCCTCGGCGAGCAGGGCGTCCGTCCACGCCTGGAAGTCCAGCAGCATGCGGTCCTTGAAGCCCTGCCGCTCGGGACCGCTGCTGCCGCTGGGCAGGTACACGCTCACGAAGCGCACGCCGTCCACCACGGCGCTCAGCACGCGGCCCTCGGCATCCATCTCCGCGTGCGGCATGCCCACCCGGACGTCCGACAGCGGGCGGCGCGACAGGACCGCCACGCCGCTGTACCCGGCCTTCTGCGCCGGGAACCACGCCCCCGCGTAGTCCAGATCCGCCAGAGCCTCTGGCATCGGATCGGCGCGGACCTCCTGAAGCAGCAGCACGTCCGGCTGCTCACGGGTGACCCAGTCCCGCAGCCCCTTGCGCAGCGCGCTGCGGATTCCGTTCACGTTCAGCGTGGTGACCTTCAGACCGTCCGTCATCGCCCCCACCCTAGCGTGCCCTGCCGAATCACGCGCCGGTACCGCCCGGCGGACGCCCCCTGAGCGGTACCGCTTCCACGCCCTGTAGGACACATGAAGACCCCTTCGCGCAACTCTGAACGCAGTTCACCCGGCGTCTGTTACGCTGAACCCACCATGGTCGAGATCAAGTTCCGCAACGAAGCCGACGGTCAGGAATTCCAGATGACCCACCCCAAGGCCGCCCGCGTCCTGTCGGACATCCAGACCTGGGCGCAGCACAACGCCTTCGAACACGTCGTCTTCTGGCGCGACCCCGAAGACCAGCACAAACTCTGGGTGCAGCTCGGCGACGACCGCCTGAACTACTGGATTCACGACAGCACCTTTACCGAAGGCAAGCACGACACCGTCGAGATGCAGATGGACTACGCCCGCGGCGCCCAGCGCCGCAGCGCCGCCGGGTACGGCAAGTTCGACAAGTAAGGGACATGAGCGGCGGGGCGCAGGACGTACTCAGGGCGTCCGCGCCCCGCTGTTTTACTGGACTGGCACCGTCCCCAACCGCCGCGCGGCCCCGCGCAGGATCTCGGGCGGCTGTACCAGGGCGAACCGGACGAAGCCCTCGCCGCCCGCCCCGAAGGCCGCGCCGGGACTGACCGCCACGCCCGTCGTCTCGGCGGCGCGCACCGCGAACGCCACGCTGTCCCGCAGGCCCGGCACGCGCGCCCAGGCGTACATGCTCGCCTCGGGCGTCGTCACCTCCCACTCCAGGTCCCGCAGGGCCGGGATCAGGGCGTCCCGCCGGGCCTCGAACACCGCCGCGCCTGCCCGGCCCACCTCGTCCGGCAGGGACAGCGCGTGCGCCGCCGCCCGCTGGATGCCCAGGTACGGGTGGAAATCAACCGCGCCCTTCACCCGCGCCAGGGCCGCGATCACGCCCGCGTCCCCCGCCGCGAAGCCCACCCGGAAGCCCCCCATGTGGTGCGTCTTGCTCAGCGAGTGCAGCTCCACCACACCCTCCAGCCCGGCCTCCAGCGCACTCGGCGCGCGGTACGCCCCGAAGGTCAGCTCCGCGTACGGGTGGTCATGCACCAGCAGCGCCCCCCGCGCCCGGCACCACGCCGCCGCCCGCCGGAAGAACGCCGCGTCCGCCACCGCCGACGTCGGATTGTTCGGGTAGTTCAGCAGCAGTACCCGGGGCCGCACGCCCTCCGGTACGGCGTCCAGGTCCGGCAGGAACCCCGACTCGGGCCGCAGCGGCAGCGTGACCACGTTCAGGCCCGCCACCGCCGCTGCCCCCAGGTACGGCGGGTAACAGGGGTCCGGGAGCAGCAGCGTGTCCCCCGGATCGGTCACCGCCAGCAGCAGGTGCGCGAGGCCCTCCTGCGCGCCGATCAGCGGCAGCACCTCCCTCGCCGGGTCCAGCCGAACACCGAAGCGGCGTGCCAGATAACCCGCCGCCGCCTCACGCAGCGGAGCCGTGTCGCTGAACAGCGGGTAGCGGTACGTCCCCGGATCGCGCGTCGCCCCGCGCAGCACCTCCAGCACCACGTCTGGCGGCGGAAGGTCACTGCTCCCGATACTCAGATCCACGATCTCCAGCCCCGCCGCCCGCGCCCGCCCCTTCGCGGCATCCATCAGCGCAAACACGCTGCCCGGCACCGCCGCCGCCCGCCGTGACTCCCACATGCCCCGCAGCCTAGAGCATCCGCCGCAGCGACCCGCAGACCCGCAACGCGAAAGCCCACTCCCGAACGGAAGTGGGCACGCACCCTGGTGAACCCTGTAGCGATTACTCGGCGGACAGATCTGCGCCGCCGTAGACGGGGATCTGCACGGTGGTCAGCAGCGTGTCGCCGTTCTTGATGCCGATGCTGGCCATGTCGTTCGAGGTCACGCTCGTGTCGTCCCGGCTGACGCTGACGTAGAACAACGCATTGTCACCCCGTTCCTCCACGCTGTCGAGCGTCACGTACACCCCATTCCGCAGTCCGGACACGTCGAGACTGGCGTTGCTGGGCAGAGAGCCGCCCAGGGCGCTCAGCGGCACGCTGATGGCCATCCAGCTGGATTCAGTGTACAGGCCCTGGTAGCTGTGGCCGTTCCCGTCGGTGGCGTACACGGTCATGGGGCTGGCGGCGAAGGCGGTGGTGGCGAGGCTCAGGGCAGCGGCGACGATCAGCAGCATCTTGTTCATGGTGGGTCTCCTTTTCGATCCGGGTGCGGCCCTCGCCGCTGCCCTTCTCCTGAGTCAAAGGATGACGGGGGGCCGTGCAGGGTTTTCGCAGGGAATGTGCAGATTTGTCGAAGGCGTCCCAGTGGGGTTTTAGCGTACCTTCATGGCATGGCCGACGCGAACCTGCAGGTCCTGACCGCGATGATCACCCCGGCTGTGCTGATCAGCGGCGCGGGCACGCTCCTGATGAGCACCAGCAGCCGCCTGGGCCGCGTGACGGACCGCGTGCGGCAGCTCACGGCGCGCTTCAAGGTGCTCGTGACCGACGAGGGACGCACCGAGGCGCTCGCACGGGACGAGAAACGCCTGATCGTGAAGCAGCTCCCCCGGCTGGCGCGGCGCAGTCGCATCATCGTGCGGGCCATGACGGCGCTGTACCTCGCAGTGGCGCTGCTGGTCCTGACCAGCATCCTGATCGGCGGGAGCGCCCTGATCGGCGAGGCGGCCGGGCCGCTCCCCGTGATCATCGCCATCGCGGGCGCGGCGTCGCTCGCGTACGGCGCGCTGCTGCTGAGTTTCGAGACGCGCCTGAGTGCCAGCACCACCCGGGAGGAGATGCAGTTCCTCGTGAACCTCGGCGATCACTACGCCGGTCTGTACGACGAGGCCCTGATGAACGCTGTCCGCGAGGGCATCGAGGAGCGAGGCTGAAAGCGGGTAGGCTGCCCGCATGGCCCTGACGTTCACCGCCGAGCTGTTCCACTGGCGCGGCCCCGCCCCGCACTACTTCCTGCGCGTGCCGGAGGATCTGGTTCCCGATCTGAAGGACGCGGCGCGCTTCGTGACGTACGGCTGGGGCATGATCCCCTGCGAGGCAGTGGTGCGGGAGACCCGCTTCCGGACCTCGATCTTCCCGAAGGACGGCGGGTACCTGCTGCCCGTGAAGGTCGCGGTGCGGCGCGCCGAGGCGCTGGAGGAGGGGCAGGCAGTGACCGTGACCGTCACGCCCGGCTGACCCGTCCGCCCGAGCGGCAGCCTGTCTACACACGCGCTATTCAGGCCGGGGGGGCGCGCTATGCTGCCACGCATGACCGTGTACGGTGCGTGGTGGTGGCCCAGCAGAACCTGGGTCTGATCTCGCATTCCGACACTGCACGGACGCGCCCAGGTGGAACTCCCACCCGGGCGTTTTTTTGACCCCCCGCCCCCGAACTCCAGGAGACCCATGACGCAACCGAATCCGCGCTCCCCTCTGGCCGTCGCCGTGCAGGAACTCAACGCCGACCTCGACACGCCCGTCACCGCCTACCTGAAAGTCGCGCAGGGCGAGACCGTCACCTTCCTGCTTGAGAGCGTGGAAGCCGGGGAGAAACTGGGCCGCTACTCGTTCATCGGTGTGGGCGAGCAGGGCCGTTTCGAGGCGGGCGGCGCGCACGTGACCAGCAGCGGCACCTTCGGCGACTTCGACGGGCAGGACACCGACCCGCTGGCGCGGCTGTACCACGCGACCGTCCGCCCCGCGCCCATCCCGGACGGCCTCCCGGCATTGATCGGCGGCGCGATCGGGTACGCCGCGTACGACCTGATCCGCAACTATGAGCGCCTCCCCAACGCGAACCCCGACGAACTGAACGTCCCCGACGCGTGCTTCATCGCGCCGCGCGGCATGGTCATCTTCGACCACCTCAAACACCGCCTGATCACCGTCGCCACCGCCGACACCCACGCGGGCGCGCAGGAGGAGGTGCAGCGCCTCACCCAGCGGCTGCGCGGGCCGCTGCCCGCCGTGCCGGGCCGCACGCCCACCACGCCGCCCGAGTTCACCAGCAACTTCACCCCGGACTCCTTCCAGGCTGCCGTCAGAGAGGCCCTGGAGTACATCCGCGCCGGGGACATCTTCCAGGTGGTGCCCAGCCAGCGCTTCAGCGCCGACCTGGGCGACCTGCACCCCTTCGCGCTGTACCGCGCGCTGCGCCGCGTGAACCCCAGCCCGTACCTCGGGTACCTGCAACTCGGCCCCGTCACGCTGGTCGCCAGCAGCCCCGAGAGCCTCCTCTCCAGCGACGGCCACACCGTCACCACCCGCCCCATCGCCGGAACCCGCCCGCGCGGCGCCAACCCCGAACACGACCAGGCCCTCGCGGACGAACTCCTCGCGGACGAGAAGGAACGCGCCGAGCACCTCATGCTCGTGGACCTCGGCCGCAACGACCTCGGCAAGGTCAGCGAGTACGGCAGCGTCCGCGTGCACGACGCGTTCACCATCGAACGCTACAGCCACGTCATGCACATCGTCTCCAGCGTCACCGCCACCCTCCGCAGAGACCAGACGCCCCTGCACGCCCTGGCCAGCGTGCAGCCCATGGGCACCGTCAGCGGCGCACCCAAGATCCGCGCCATGCAGATCATCGACGAACTCGAACCCGTCCGCCGCGGCCCCTACGGCGGATCTTTCGGGTACATCGCCCTGAACGGCAGCATGGACATGGCCCTCACCCTGCGCACCATGGTCATCACCAGCGGCCGCGTGCACATCCAGGCCGGAGCAGGCGTCGTCGCTGACAGCGACCCAGCCAGCGAGGAACAGGAAACCCGCAACAAGGCCGCCGCCCTCATGCGCGCCGTCGAACTCGCCGCAGGGGGGTTGTGAGTGGGAAGTGGTGAGTGGTGAGTGGTCCGGCGGCCATGCCCGGCAGTGTCCGTGACCTGCGGATCTGGCAGGAAGGCATGCAACTCGTCGAGGACGTGTACGCACTGTCTGCCGGTTGGCCCAGTTCGGAACTGTACGGCCTGACGAGTCAGGCGCGGCGCGCGTCGGTGTCCATTCCGGCCAATATCTCCGAGGGGGTCGGGCGCGGCTCGCCGGGTGAACTGGCGCGTTTCTGCCGCATCGCGCTGGGGTCCGCCTATGAACTGCTGACCCATCTGGAACTGGCCCTGCGCCTCCGGTTCTCCAGCGCCGATCAACTCGACCCCGCGTTTCAGACCCTCGGTGTCCTGATGCGCCGCATCACCCGTTTCATTCAGGTTCAGGAGGCCAGAACATGACATCTCACTCCCCACTTCCCACTTCCCACTCCCCACTCCCTCCCCTCCGCCTCCTCCTGATCGATAATTACGATTCGTTCACGTTCAATCTGGTGCAGTTCTTCGGTGAGCTGGGCGCGGAGTTGACGGTGTGGCGCAATGATGCGTTTTCGCTGGATGACGTGCGGGCGCTGAATCCGGACGCGATCGTGGTGTCGCCGGGGCCGTGTACGCCCGCCGAGGCGGGGCAGAGCGTGGCTGTGATCCGCGAGCTGGGGGCAGAGGTGCCGGTGCTGGGCGTGTGCCTGGGCCATCAGAGTATCGGGGAGGCCTTCGGGGCGCAGGTTGGCCGCGCGCTGCTGCCGGTGCACGGGAAGACCAGCCCGGTGCGGCATGACGGTTCGGGCCTGTTCGCGGGCCTGCGGGACGGCGTGACGGTCACGCGGTACCACTCGCTGGTGGTGCGGGACCTGCCCCCGGAACTGGTGGCGACCGCGTGGACGACCGACCCCGGCGAGGAGGTCGTGATGGCCCTGCGGCACCGGGAGTTCCCGGTGTTCGGGGTGCAGTTCCACCCGGAGAGTATTGCCACCGAGGACGGACTGGAGATGCTGCGGAACTTCCTGACCGAGGTGCAGGCGTTCCGTGCGCGGCTGGAGGGAGTGAAGTGATGCACGCGAGGTTGATGAACGGAGAGCGCCTGACGCAGGTGGAG
This sequence comes from Deinococcus sp. JMULE3, assembly GCF_013337115.1. Lineage (NCBI taxonomy): Bacteria > Thermotogati > Deinococcota > Deinococci > Deinococcales > Deinococcaceae > Deinococcus > Deinococcus sp. JMULE3. The sequence continues at coordinate 850,972 of NZ_SGWE01000004.1, read as the reverse complement.
GCGGCGACCTTCATGCGGGAGGTCATGGAGGGCGAACTGAGCGGCGTGCGCCTCGCGGCGGCGCTGGCGGCCCTGCGGGTGCGCGGCGAGACGCCCGAGGAGATCGCGGGCTTCGCGCAGGCCATGCGCGAGCACGCCGTGCGAGTGAACGTCGAGCCGCGCGAGGTCCTGCTGGACGTTGTCGGCACCGGTGGGGACGGCGCGCACACCTTCAACATCAGCACCACGACGGCGTTTGTGGTGGCGGGCGCGGGCGTTCCGGTCGCGAAGCACGGCAACCGTGCCGCAAGCAGCCGCGCCGGGAGCGCCGACGTGCTCGAGGCGCTGGGCGTGAATCTGGACGCCACGCCGGACGTGGTGGCGGACGCCGTGAACACCCTGGGCATTGGGTTCATGTTCGCCCGTAACTACCACCCGGCCCTGCGGCACGCCGCGCCCGTCCGCTCGGAACTCGCGGCGCGCACCGTGTTCAACATCCTGGGGCCGCTCAGCAACCCGGCGGGTGCCACGCATCTCGTCGTGGGTGTGTTCAAGCCGGAACTGACCCGCACCCTGGCGGAGGTGCTGCGCCTGCTGGGTGCGCGCGGCGCGACCGTCGTGAACGGCAGCGGCCTGGACGAGTTCACCGTCAGCGGCGTGAACACCGTCTCCGGCCTGCGCGACGGCGAGATCATCGACCGCACGATTCACCCCGAGGAGGCCGGCGTGAGCCTGCACCCGCGCGAGGCGATCGTGGGTGGCAGCCCCACCGAGAACGCCGAGATCACCCGCGTGCTCCTCACCGGCGGCGGTACGCCCGCCCAGCGGGACATCGTGGCCCTGAACGCCGGGGCGGCCCTGCGCACCGCGGGCCGCGCCGCGAGCATCCGCGAGGGCGTCGAACAGGCCCGCGAGGTCATGCGCGGCGGGCAGGGGTGGGCCATCCTGGAGCGGTACGCCGCGCACACGAGGCGTTAATGGAAGATGGTTGATGGTTGATAGAGAAGGGAGCCGGTCCTGGTCTGCCCCCCGAAAACTGGACGGGATGAAGTAGAGAGTCAGGCTCGCCCCCCCGCCAGCCGTAGGCTGGGAAGCGAGGCCCCCATGAAAAACCGGCAGTTCAGCGAAGATCAGATCATCAAACTGCTCCAGGACGCCAAAAAGGGCGAGAAGTCAGTCGAGGACCTGTGCCGTGACTTCGGCTGCAGTCCGGCGTCCTTTTACGCCTGGAAGAAGAAATACGGCGATACGGCGCCCGACGAAGCCAAACGGCTTCGTCGTCTGGAGAAGGAGAACGCCCGCCTCCTGAAAATTGTTGGGCAGCAGCGCCTGGAAATCGATGCCATGAAGGACGTGATCCAGAAAAAGCGGTGACGCCCGCCGAGAGACGGGCGGCAGCGAGGCAACTCGTCGCCGCCCAGGTCAAGCCCGAACGGGCTTGCCTCCTGGTGGGCATTCCCAGATCCACCTGGTACTACCGTCCGAAGCCGCGTCACGATGGGGATCTCCGGCAGCACATTCGCGAACTGGCCCTTGTGCATCCTCGACGCGGGTACCGGTTCATTCACGCGCTGCTCGTCCAGGAGGGACATCGCATCAACCGGAAGAAGGTCCGGCGCATCTGGCGGGAAGAGCACCTGACGGTCAATACCAGATGCCGGAAGAAGATCCGCACGGGAGCGGGTGTTCCCATGCAGGCTGCGTACCCCGACCACGTGTGGACGTATGACTTCCTCTTCGATCAGACCCTGGAGGGGACGACATTGAAGATCCTGACGCTGACTGATGAGTTCACCCGTCAGTCCCTGGCGTTGCGGGTGGCGGAGTCCTTCACGTCCATGGACGTGAAGGACGTCCTGCACGAGGTCATTGCCAAGCGTGGCGCGCCAGGATTCATCCGCAGCGACAACGGCCCGGAGTTCATCGCCCGCGACCTGGGGATCTGGCTGGCGGTTCAGGACGTTGGCACTCGGTTCATTCAGCCAGGGAAACCGTGGCAGAACGGCTTCGCTGAGAGTTTCCACTCTCGGTTGCGGGAGGAATGTCTGAATCTGGAGGTGTTCTACTCGGCGCGGCACGCCGGTGTCGTCCTGGACAGCTATCGCAACTTTTACAACGCCAGAAGACCGCATTCCTCGCTGGGCTACCGAACCCCTGACGATTTTGCTCAGCAGGCCAGGGGGCGGCCTGCCGCCCCCCTTTGCGGACAGGGCACCGCAAATGTGGACGTCAGACCGTCCCCTGGGTAAGCAGAAAGAGCCCATGTTGTACCCTGCTCTTGAGCCGAGTCTCTACTCGAAACTGTCCAAACTTTGGGGCCAGCCCAGTCCATCCTCTATCAACCATCAACCATCAACAAAAAAAGCCCCCGCATCCGAAGGTGCGGGGGCTTTTTTTGCGGGGATCAGCGCTTGCTGAACTGGGGGGCGCGGCGGGCCTTCTTGAGGCCATACTTCTTACGCTCGACTTCGCGGGGGTCGCGGGTCAGCAGGCCCTTGGGCTTGAGCTGCGCGCGGAAGTCGGGGTTGACCTTCAGCAGGGCGCGGGCGACGCCCAGCTTGATCGCGTCGATCTGGCCGGTGGGGCCGCCGCCGGTGACGGTGATCACGGCGTCGTAACGGCCGGCGGTGCCGGTTTCACGGAAGGCCTGCAGGGCGTGGAAGGCGCGGAGCAGACCACGGAAGTAGGTCTGGAAGTCCTTGCCGTTCACGATGATCTTGCCTTCGCCAGGGCGGAGGAACACGCGGGCGACGGCGCTCTTGCGGCGGCCGGTGCCGTAGAACTGTTCGGGTTGCTGAATCGCCATTATTTGACCTCGAGCGTCTGGGGTTTCTGAGCGGCGTGGGGGTGCGCCTCACCGGCGTACACCTTCAGGCGGCTGTGCATGGCGCGGCCCTGGCGGCCCTTGGGCAGCATGCCGAACACGGCGTGCTCGATGACGCGCTCGGGGTGCTTCTTCAGCGCCTCGCGGGCGGTTTCCTTCTTCAGGCCACCCTGGTAGCCGGTGTAGCGGGTGTAGACCTTGCCGTCCAGCTTGTTGCCGGTCAGGGCGACCTGGGCGGCGTTCAGGACGACCACGAAGTCACCCTGGATCATGTTGGGGGTGAAGTCGGGGCGGTGCTTGCCACGGATGCGGCTGGCGATCAGCGTCGCGAGGCGGCCGAGGGGCACGTTCGTGGCGTCCACGACGACCCAGTTCTGCTCGTCATTTTTGGGGATGTAGGTTTTCACCGTGAAACTCCGAAGTTAGGGGATTTGGCTGCGACACGGTCCAGGCCGACGGGGGAGAAGGCTGCTGGCGTGTCCGGGTGCCTCCCGGTCATCTCGGCCCTACCAAGCGCGAGACACTAAACGCAAGGGTACCAGAAGAGCGCAGACGGGGCAAGTCTCGTGTACACCAGGTCGTAGGGAGAGGGCCCGGACGGCATCCGTGTGGTGCGGTGTCACAGCCCGGTCAGCAGGAAGCGCAGTGCGGCGGGCAGCCGGGACGCCCAGGCACTCTCATGGTGCGGGGCGGCCGGGTCGGCCTGGAAGCGCAGCTTCTCGCCCAGGCCCCGGGCGCTCAGGGTGTCCGCGAAGGCGTGGGCCTCGGTCCAGTAGGCGCGCATCCGGTCCGGGAACTCGGGGCTTTCCCGCCCACCAATGTCCACCCACACGCGCCCGACTGGCAGAGGGGCCTGCTGCGCCTGTCGCAGCGAGAAGCCGCCGTTCGTCCAGAAGGCGGGGCTCATGATCCCGGTGTGCCCGAACACGTCGGGGCAGGTCAGCCAGGCGTGCAGGCTGATCACGCCGCCCATGCTGGAGCCGATCACGACCGTGTCGTCCGGGCCGGGCCGCGTGCGGAAAGCGGCGTCCACGGCGGGTTTCACCGTGCCGGTCAGGAACGCCACGTAGGCGTCCGCACCGCCTCCGCCGCCCTGCGGGTAGTCGGGGTTCTCGACCGGGCTGTACTCGTGGAAGCGGCGGTCCCCGCCGTTGGGGATGCCGACGGCGATGGCCTCGGTGCCCTGCGCGGCCAGGGCGGTCAGGGTCTCGTCGGCACTCCACTCGCCGCTGTAACTGGTGGCGGCGTCGAACACGTTCTGCCCGTCGTGGAAGTACACGACCGGGTACCGCCGCAACGTGTCCGCGTGATAGGAGGGCGGTAGCCACACCAGCACGGGCCGGGGTGCGTGCTGCGCGTCGCTCACGCCGTCCAGCTGCCAGAGTTCCCCGGTCACGGTGCTGTCCGCCCGGCGCGGGTAGGGCTGCCAGTTGCTCATCCCTGCCCCTCGACCAGCGCCTCCAGGCCCAGGCGGTAGCCGAGGAAGCCCAGGCCGCTGATCTTGCCGCGGCACACGGCGGCCGTGACGCTCCTGTGGCGGAATTCCTCGCGGGCGTCCACGTTGCTGATGTGCACCTCGATCACGGGGACGCGCTGTCCGGCGATGGCGTCGCGCAGCGCGTACGAGTAGTGCGTCAGCGCGCCGGGGTTCAGGACGATGCCGGTGAAGCCGTGCTCCTCGGCCTCGTGGATCCATTCGATGAGCTGGCCCTCGTAGTTGCTCTGGCGGCAGGTGACGGCCTGCCCGAGTTCCGCGCCCCAGGCGTCGCACTGCCGTTCCAGGTCTTCGAGGGTCTGGGAGCCGTACACGCCGGGTTCCCGCAGGCCGAGTCGGTTGAGGTTGGGGCCGTTCAGCACGAGCAGCATGCCCGCAGCGTACCGCCCCCGGCGTGTGGGCCAGGGGCGGATTGTGCAGCCCGGATGGATGGGGGCGGTCAGGCCAGCAGGTTGAGGTCGCGCAGGTCGTCCTGCCAGCCGCTGAATTCCTCGCGCAGCACGCTGTCGGGAACGCGCGTCAGGTACGGCTGCGCGAGGTCGCGCAGGAGCACGAAGCGCACGCCGTCCGCGTCGGCCTTCTTGTCGCGGGCCATGAAGGTCAGGGCGTCCTCGAAGCTCACGGGGGGCAGGGGTGTCGGCTGCTGCCACGTCAGGAACGCGCGGGTGTGCCCGGTCAGGTCCGCGCCGCCCAGCGCACGCGACAGCCGCGCCGCGTAGTGCATCCCGTACCCGACGGCGTCGCCGTGGGACACGCCGTGGTGCGTGACGGCCTCCAGCGCGTGCGCCAGCGTGTGCCCGAAGTTCAGGTACGCCCGCTCGCCCCGCTCGGTCAGGTCGCGGGTGACGACGCCCGCCTTCACGGCGATCGCGTCGGCCAGCGTGCCTTCCAGCAGTGGGCCGCCGGGCCGGAAGTCCGGGGACAGCACGCGGTCCAGCAGCGTGGGGTCGCTGATCAGGCCGTGCTTGAACGCCTCGGCGGCGCCCTCGCGGAACACCGCGCCGGGCAGGGTGCCCAGCGTGTCCGTGTCGCACCAGACGGCGCGCGGTGGCCAGAACGCGCCCACCAGGTTCTTCCCCTCGGGGAGGTTCACGCCGGTCTTGCCGCCCACCGCCGCGTCCACCATGCCCAGCAGCGTGGTCGGCAGCGTGTAGAACGCCACGCCGCGCAGGTAGCTGGCCGCCGCGAAGCCCGCCAGATCGGTCGCCGCGCCGCCTCCCAGTCCCACGACCGCGCCGTCGCGGGGAATGTTCGCGCCCGCCAGCTGGGAGAGGACGCCCGAGAGGACCTCCAGCGTCTTGCAGTCGTCCCGCGCGGGCACGGGAATCGTCACGGTGGGTTGCAGCGCCGCCTGCACCCGCATCACGAATTCCTGGGGCAGGTCGACCGGGTGAATCAGGGCGACGTGCCGCTCGGGAACCCGCAGCGTGTCCAGCAGGTCCGCACCGACCTCCACCGCGTAGGGGTGCGCGCCGCCGACCTCAATCCGACGCACGCGACTCCCCGCCCGGTGTGTGGTCGGGCGCCGCGTGATCCAGAGCCGCATGATCCAGTGCCCAGGCGTGCTGCGCGTCCGCCCACGACCACAGCCGGTCGATGATCTCCTCGACGATCTCCTCGCTGGGCCGCCCGTCGCTGTGCACGTGGATGGTGCCCTGCTGGTACACCGGGGCGCGCTCGTCCATCAGCGTGCGGATACGCTCGAGGGGGTCCTCGGTGCGCAGCAGCGGCCGGTCGCTGTGCTTCGTGCGCTGGTACACCGTCTCCGGCGTCGCCCACAGCACCACCACCGGCCCGCGTTCCAGCAGGCAGCGGCGGTTGTCCTCCTGGATGAACGTCCCGCCGCCCAGGCTGATCACGGCGTGCTCCAGCCGGGTCACGCGCCCCACGACCTCGTGCTCGCAGGCGCGGAAGTACCCCTCGCCCTCCTGCGCGAACACCTCCGGGATGCTCTTGCCGACCACGCGCGTGATCAGCTTGTCGGTATCCACGAAGTGCAGCGCCAGCGCCCGCGACAGTTCCCAGCCGATCCGGCTCTTGCCGGTGCCCATGAAGCCCGCCAGCGCCACCCACGACACCGGACGCTCGATGAGGCCCGAACTGAACATGGGGGACAGTGTACGGGAATCCTCCGGACGCGGCGTGACGCTTCCCCCGATGTCCTCAGGAACGTCCCGCAGGTGCCCGGCCAGACCGTCCTCCAGTCCGGCCCGGAACGCCTGCAGGTGCGGGCGGCCGCCCTCGGTGTCGTTCAGCATTCAGTACGACTGCGCGAAGGCCCGCGCCGCCGTCACGCGCTCCTGCAACTCCGGCAGGGTGTCCCCGCCGAACTTCTCCAGCATCGCCTCGGCCAGCACCCAGCCGATCACGCACTGCAGGATCACGCCCGCCGCCGGCACCGCCGTCGTATCGCTGCGCTCGCGGGCGGCGTCGGACGCCTCGTGCGTGACCACGTTCACGGTCGGCAGCGGCTTCATCAGCGTGGCGATCGGCTTCATGGCGACCCGCACGATCAGCTCCTCGCCGTTCGTCATCCCGGCCTCCAGGCCGCCCGCGCCGTTCGTGTCGCGCGCGTACGTGCCCCCTCTGTAGTACACGGCGTCATGCACGCGACTGCCGGGCTGGACGGCGTTCTCGAAGGCGCGGCCGATCTCAACGCCCTTCATCGCCTGGACGCTCAGGGCCGCCTGCGCGATCTTCCCGTCCAGCTTGCGGTCGTAATGCACGAACGACCCCAGGCCCACCGGCAGGCCCCGGAAGCGCACCTCCAGGATGCCGCCCAGCGTGTCGCCGTCCTTCTTCGCCTGATCGATCCGCTCGCGCATCATGGCCGCAGCGTCCTCGTCCGGGGTGCGCAGGTCGCTGTTCTCGATGGCGTCCAGCGCGTCCCAGCTGAACGGCACCTGCGTCTCGATCCCCGCGAGGCTCGACACGTAGTTCGCGCCCTCCACGCCCAGCTCGGACAGCAGCTTCAGCGCGATACTCCCGACCGCCACGCGCGCCGCCGTCTCCCGCGCCGAGGCGCGCTCCAGCACGTCCCGCAGGTCCTTGTGACGGTACTTCACGCCGCCCGTCAGGTCCGCGTGACCGGGCCGCGCGTCCGTCAGGGCCTTCTTGCGCGGCTCGCCGCCCGGCTCGGGCGACATGATCTCCGTCCAGTTCCGGTGATCCTTGTTGGCAATCGCCAGCGTGACCGGCGCGCCCGTCGTCCGCCCGGCCCGCACCCCGGAGAGGATCTCGGCCTCGTCCGTCTCGATCACCATGCGCCGCCCACGCCCATACCCGCCCTGACGCTTACGCAGCCACGGGTCGATGTCCCCCTTGCCGAGCGGCAACTGGGAGGGCAGACCCTCGATGATGGCCGTCAGTTGCGGCCCGTGTGATTCGCCAGCGGTCAGGTACCTCATGCCACACGACTGTAGCGCCATCGCGCTGCCCGCCGCGCGCCCCTGCACAAACAAAGCGCGCCCCCACGAAGAAGGCGCGCCGGAAGAAAGCGTGTTACTGGACGATCGTGCCGGTGATCACGACGAGCAACTGCGTCTTCTCGGAGGTCGTGCTCTGCTTCCCGAACAGGCTGCCCACCACCGGCAGGCTCGACAGGAACGGCGTGCCGTCCTTGTTGTCGGAGGTCTTGGTGGCCAGCAGACCGCTGAGCAGCAGCGTCTCGCCGTTCTTGAAGGTCAGGGTGGTCTGCGCCTCGCTGTTCGTGAACTGCAGCAGGTTCGGGATGGTCGCCGCGTTGATGGCCGTCGTCAGGTTGTTCACCTGACCGCGCACCCGCAGCGTGATCGTGCCGTCCGGCGCGACCTGCGGGCTGAAGAAGTCCAGGTTCACGCCGTAATCGATCTGCTTCTGGATGGCCGGGACGTTCGCTGCTGCCGAGGGGATGTTCAGTTCCAGGCGCCCGCCGCTCTTGATGCTGGCCGCCGCCGTGCTCGACGCGTTCTGCGTATCCCCGGCGCCGCCCAGTGAGCGCTGGCCGCTCTGCATGGTGATGCTGCCGTCATACACGCTCTTGCTCAGCCCCTGACCCTGCAGGGCGTTCAGGGACGCGCCCAGGTTGAAGCCCAGCAGGCTGCGGGTCGGATCGAAGGACACGCCCAGCCCCGCCGTGTTGCTGCTGCTCACCGAGAACCCGCCGAAACCGGCCGACCAGTTCACGCCCAGTGCCCGCGAGGCCTTCTCGGTGATCTCCTGGATGCGGACCTGCACGTTGATCTGCGGGACCTTCTGGTCCAGCTGCGGGATCAGGTCCGCCACCTGCGCCACCTGCTCGGCGGTGCCGCGCACGATCACGGTGTTCGTACGCTTGTCCGCGATGATCGTCGCCGTGTTCGCCTGCGCGGTGGTCGCTGCGGGGGTGGTCGTCGTGGTGCTCGACGTGGTGGTTGCCCCGGTCGTGGTCGTGCCCAGGTCACGCGCCAGCGTGCCCTCCAGCGTCGCCTTGACCTCCTCGGCGCTGGCATTCACGAGCTGGAAGACCCGCTGCGTGATCTGCGCGCCAGCCACGACGGGCGCCACGCGGTCCACCTGACCCAGCAGGGTCAGCGCGGCGTCCAGCTGGTTCTGCGGTCCGGTCACGACCAGCTGCCCGGTCTGCCCGACCGGCGTGACCTTCAGACCCGGGTACTGCGCGGCCAGCAGCGCCACGATGTCCGCCTGCGCGCCCTTGACGGTGTACACGCGCTGCACGGTCTGTGTTTCCGGAGTGCTGACGGTCCCCGGCTGCGTGCCGGGCGTGCTGTCCAGCTGTGCCAGCAGGCGCGTGACCTCCGCGACCTCCTTGTTCGTGCCGCGCACGATCACGGCGTTGCTGCGCACGTCCGGCACGATCCGCAGCGTGGCGCTGTCGAGTTTCACGTCCACCAGGGTGCGGGTCACGCCGACCGTGTTGCCCTGCGCGTCCTTCTGCGCGGTTTCGCTGTAGGTGGGCGTGCCGAAGAACAGTTTGACCTGCTGGCTGGCCTGTGTCGCGTCGGCGTTCTTCAGCGCGACCGTGCGCTGGATGGGCGTGTTGCTGACGCGCAGCACCGGCTGCCCGGCGAGGGTCACGACGTCGTAGCTCAGGCCGTACACGTCCATCAAGAGGGGCCAGACCTCGTTGAAGGGCTTGTTCTGGAAGGAGTACACGACCGGGCGGGCCGTGTCCGCCGTGGCGGCGCCCGCCGCACCGGTGCCGGTGGCCGGGGTGCCGGTCGCGGCGGTCGTCCCGGCCGCCTGGGGCAGCGCGTCCACGTTCGTGTCGAGGATCAGGCCGTACCCGGCGCTCTTGGCGAGCGCGGCCAGCAGGCTCGACAGCGGCCCGGCGTACCGGCCGATCTCGATGGTCACGGTCGCGTTCGTGAGGGTGGTGTCGGCCACCGAGGAGGTCGCGGGGGTGGTCTGAGCGGCGGCCAGACCCAGGGTGGCGGTCAGCAGCAGAGTAGCGAAGCGTTTAGTCATGGCTCACCTTTTATCCAGTTCGAGGGTCTTGGAGTCGTTGCCGAGGCTGAGGGTCGCGCCGGTCGCCGTGACTTCCTTCACGGTGACCTGGCTGTCCGGGAGGGTCTGCCCGACGGCGACGACCACGTACCCGTCCTTGCTGCGGAAGATCGCGGTGTTCACCGGGCCGAGCACCACGGCGTTGAACGCCAGCCCCTGCGTCTGCACGAAGCTGTCCAGGGCCGACGTGGCCGACACGACCCCGCCGCTGCTGGCGACCTCACTGATGACCTGCGGGGTGCCGGGCTGCGGCGTACCGGTCGGCAGGGTGCCCGCGCCACTCTGCGCGGCGGGCGTCGCGCCGCTGCCGGGCAGGCGGGTGATGCCGGGCACGCTGACCCCGGCGACCGGGGGTTTGACCGGCGCGGGCGTATCCGTCCCGCTGGGGGTCGTCCCGCCGGGCGTGTTCCCGATGGCGACCGGGCCGCCCGAGGGAATCGGCGTCACGCCCGGCGTGCCGTCCGTGACGGGAATGGTCGGGACCGGCAGCGCGCCGCCCGTGTCGTTGCCGCTGCTGGGCAGCGGGCTCAGGCCCACCGCGCCCGTTGAGGGAATCGGCGTGACCGTCGGTGCGCTCGCCACCGGGGCGCTGGGCGTGCTGACCGGAGCGCTCGGCGCCGGGGTCGGGGCACTGGCGCCCGTGCCGTCATCATCGAGGGCCAGCGGGCGGAAGGGGTTGTTGCCGGGCACGGCAGCCAGGGTTCCGGCCGGATTGATGCCGGCCGGGGTGGGCGGCGTGTCCGTGACTTCGGGCTGGTCGGGCGTGGCGGCCGTGTCGTCGGTGGGGAAGGGTGGGATCACCTCGACGTCCACCTGACCGCCGGACTGCACGCCGCTGCCCTGAGCGCCCTGCGTGGCCGTGTCGGGTTTGTCCGGCGTGGTGACGGGCACCGTGTCGCCCTGCTGGGCGGGCGTACCGGCGGCGGTGTCGGGCGTGACGGCCGTGTCGTCAGGGGCGGCGCCACGGTTGGTCAGGACGTACCACAGGCCGATCGCGGCGACCAGCAGCAGCAGGCCCAGCAGCAGTTTCATTTCACGGGAGAGTTTGACGGGCGCGCGCGTCACTGGGTGCCTCCTGCCGGGGCGGGCGCGGCGGGCGCCGCGTTCGGCGCCTGCGGGGTGGTGCCGCTGGCCGCAGCGCTGGCCTGCGTGGGATCGAAGGTGTACACCGTCAGGGCCAGGGTGCCTTCCAGGACGGGGTCGAAGCTGGTGGCCTGCGGCAGCTGCAGCGAGACGTTGTTCACGTTCGTGAAGCGGCTCATGGTCTCCACCGAGCGCAGCAGCTGGAACAGCTGGGCGAAGGTGCCGGACACGTTCACGTTCAGGTTGATGGGGCGCACGCCTCCGGGCAGGCCGGTCGCGGTGGAGTTACTCACGTTGAACGAGGACATTTCAGCCCCGGCCGCGGCAGCGTTCAGGCGGATCTCGTCCAGGATGCGGTAGTAGTTCGCGGTCTGCGGGAGGGCCGCGAGGAACTCGTCCTGCTGCACCTTCAGCTTGGCGACCTCCTCACGCAGGGCCGGGAGCTGTGCCGCCTGACTGCGCATGACCGTCACGCGTGCCTGCGCGGTCTCCAGGTCGCCCTGCAGCAGGCTGATCTCCTGCTGGCGCGCCTGGAAACGCAGGGTGTACCACAGCGCGACCACCAGCAGGCACGCGGTCAGGACCACGAAGAAGAGGTTGCGGGGCGTGAGCTTAATCGACACGTCCGCCCTCCTTCACGCTGACCGGCGCGCTGGGTGCCGCCGGGGCCGCCGGTGTCCCGGGCGTTCCCGCCGGCGCGGCTGGAGTGGCCGCGTCGCCCTTCACGATGCCGACCGTCGCGTTGAAGGTGTACTGCTCGGTCTCGCCTTCCTTCTGCAGACTGCGGAAGTTCACGCCGAAGTTCGGGTTGTTCTCGAAGGTCCGCAGGAAGTTCACGACCGCCTGCTGACTGCTGGCCGAGCCGTTCAGTTCGATTTCACGGGTCACGTTCTTGCCAGTGTACACACCGTTCTGCTGCTGCGTGGCCAGCGCCGTGGCTTCCAGCGGGCGGATGGTCATGCTCTTGAGGGCCACGCCGCTCCCGCCGGGGAGCTGCGCGGTGAAGCTGGCCAGATCGTTCGACCAGTACGTCTTGGCGTCCCGCAGCTGCACGGCGATCGCAGTGATCTGCGTCAGCTGGTTCTTCTCCTGCGTCAGGGTCTTGAATTCACGCTCGGAGGCGGTCAGGGCGGCGATCTCGCCGTTCACGCTGTCGATGTCCTTCTTCAGGTTGCCGACCCTGGTGGCGGTCGCGACCTCCACCCCCACGAGGATCAGGGCGGTCAGGACCGCCAGGCCGACGGCGGCCGGCTGCCAGAGGGTCGGTTCGCTCTGCTTGCGGTACTGCTGGGGCAGCAGGTTGATTTCAACCACGACTGGTCACCCCCCGCAGCGCGAGGCCCAGCGGCACCGTGAACTCGGGTGCGTTGGCCTGCAGGTACCCGGTGTCCACGTTGGCCTGGTCGGTCTGCACGGTCAGCCAGGGGCTGGCGACCTCCACGCGGAAGCCCAGCGCGTCGCTGATCGCGGCGGCCAGGCCGCGCAGTTTCGCGCCGCCCCCGGCCAGGAAGGTCCGGTCGATGACGACGTCGCCGCTCTGGACGCGGTAGAACTCCAGGCTGCGGCGGATCTCGGTGATCAGGTCACCCAGCACGGGACGCACGACCTCGAACACGCGGGCCGGCGAGTACTGCTCGCGGGACATGTCGAAGTTCAGCAGGTCCTCCTCGTCCTCGGTGGGGGTCGTGGCGGTCGCGTAACCCAGCTTGACTTCCTCGGCGGCGCTGAAGTCCAGGTCGAAGGCCTTCTGCAGCGCGGTCGTGAAGTCGTCGGCGGACACGTTGATGTTGCGGGCCATCAGGACGCGGTCGCCGCGCACGAGGTTGATCACGGAGCTGCTCGCGCCGATCTCCATGACCAGTGCGACCTCGCCGGCCTCGGTGTAGTTGCTGCCGGTCAGGGTGCTCTTGGTCAGGTGCTCACCGAGCAGGTTCCCGCGCAGGGCGCGCAGCGCCGCGAAGGACTTCAGGTCCACGATGCTGGGCTCCAGGCCCGCCAGGCGCAGCACCTCGACCTGCCGCGCGACCGCCTCGGTGGGCGCGGCGGCGATCACGACCTCCATCTGCCCGTCGTCGGGCACGTTGGCCGGGTCGTCGAGCAGGTCGAAGTCCAGGCTGACGTCGTCGATGGGGTAGGGGATGTAGCGTTCGGCCTCCCACTTGATGGCCTCCTGCAGGTCCTTGCGGTCCATCTTCGGCACCATGATGTTTCGCGTGACCGCCACCTGATTCGGGATCGAGGTGACGGCGAAGCGGTTCGTGATGCGGTGCTCGGCCAGCAGGTTCTTCAGCTCGGTGGCGACCGCCTGCGGTTCCACGACCAGTCCGTCGCGCATGCTGCCGATGGGCGTGGGCACCATCACGGCGTGCTGGAGGGACGGCGGGGAGCCGGGGCGCAGGGCCACGACCTTGATGGCACTCGTGCCAATCTCCACACCCAGGGCATTCGGGCGTGGACTGAGTAAGCGGTTCAGGAAACTCGACATTCTCCCTCCAGGATCACGCGGATTTTAGCATTCACTCATCTGGCGGCGGGAGGGCCGGAGTGGGCAGCGAGAGGACGACGCACAGCACAACGAGGTCAGGGGCATGGAGCGTCCATTCAACCACCTCACCACTCACGTAACCCTGACACCTGAAACGCCCGACCAGCAGGAACGTTTCCCGACTCCGGTCACCAGCTGCCGCCTCCGTCGCCCGGTGGGGACGAATCGCACAGCCCGGTCACCCACCCCGAACATGAAGGCTTCTTGAACGGGGTGCCTTAGTACACCACAAGTCAGACCCGCAGTTCACGCAATTCCTCACGCCGCCCACCACCACCGTGAGCGGACGGTATGGACCCCATGAGCACCACCGGCCCCACACGGCGCCCAGGACGCCGCACAGCCACACTCACGCGCTGGCCTCGCGCGCCCGGCGGGTCAGCGCCCAGCAAGTCAGCGCGCGGCGAGCTCCGGGCCGAACACCCGCACCTCGCCGGACGGGGCGACCGTCACCAGCCACGCCCCCACCACCCCCAGCCGCCCCGGCCCATGCGGCACCCTCGCGCGCACCACACCCGAGACGTCCACGCGTTCCAGGTGCGTGCCCGTCAGGCGGTACGTGCCGGTCGCCGTGACGACCTCCGGCCGCGTGCCGCCCGCCACCCCGTCCGGCCGCACGTTCAGCAGCGTGAACCCCGCCCCCGACAGCGTCGCGCCGTCCTGCACGCGCACCACCCGCCCGTCCAGCAGCAGGTACTCCAGACCGTCCCCGCCGGTCAGCGCCGCCGACGGTGACCCCAGCACCCCGCCCGCCGCCCCGCCCGCGTAATCCACGGCGCTGCCGTTCTCCCGGTACACCCGGCGTGCACTCAGGACCGCCACCCGGCCCACGCTCACGCTGCGCGCCGCGCCGTCCAGCGTGACCACCGCGCCCAGCGACGGCACGCCCGCCCAGGCCTGCCCGTCATTCCAGGCGACATCCACCACACCCGGCAGCGCCGGACAGCTGACCTGAAAGGACGGCGCGCGCGCCACGCACGCCCGCCCCCCGACCGTCCACGCCACCCCGGCGTCACTGAACGCCGCGCGCAGCGTGCCCGGCGCCGAGGTCGTCACGGTCGGCGCGCAGGCCCCCAGCAGAACCGACAGCAGGACAGGCAGGGCGGCACTCGGCAGGCGCATGCCCGCCATTGTGCCCGCGCGGACGCTGAGCGGCATGAAGGTCGGGCGGCATGAGGGTCGGGCAGCGTGAACCCCGCTGACCACCCACCCGGCCTCATACGGATTCCGTTTGTTTCGCTGACAATCCGGAACCTCACCGGATTGCCAGCTCCACGTCCGGAACCCGTTTCGCTCCTGCTCGCTCTGCTCGGGTTGAATGGTTTTGCAAACCTTTCAACCGGAGTCCATATCAGACCGGGGTCACGCTCCGTCCCGCGTCTCCAGCAGTGCGCGGACGACCACGTCCAGCCCCACGCCCTCCTGCGCGCGGCGCTCGGGCGTCCAGCTGATCCCACGACTGGCCTTCACGAGAATCACGTCCCCGTCCCGGATCTCCGCCAGCAGCGCCCCCACGAGCTCCGGGACCGTCGCGAAGGCCCGCTCGCCCAGCTCAGGTGCGAAGGCGCCCACCCCGAAGGTCAGGTCCGCCCGGTCCCGCGCGTACGCGCCCACCTCGGCGTGCAGGGCCCGCTCGGTCGGGCCGAGTTCCAGCATGCGGCCCAGCACGCTGATCCGCCGCCCCCCGTCCGCGCCGGCCCAGCCACTCAGGGCGTCCAGCGCCGCGCGCACCGCAACCGGCGAGGCGTTGTACGCGTCGTCGATCACCGTGAAGCGGCCCCGGTGCACCCGGTAGCGTCCGCCGGGCACACTCGCGGCGCTCAGGCGCCCGGCTGCGGCATCCAGATCGAGGCCCGCCTCCCGCGCCAGCTGCAGCCCCAGCACTGCCGCCTCCGCCTGCACCGTGGACGCCAGCGGCAGCGTGACGGGCACACCCGCGAACGAGAACGACGCGCCCTCCGGCTTGACGCTCAGGTCCTCACCCGCGACGGTCACCTCCCCGAACCCGTAACTGTCCACCCCCGGATAGAACGCGGCCGCCTGCGAACCCACCAGCCCCCGCACCGGGCTGCCCTGAACGTCCCGCAGGATCACGCCCTTCTCCCGTACGATCCCCTCGATGCTGCCCAGTTGCTCCAGGTGCGCCGGGCCGATCGTCGTGATGACCCCCACGTCCGGGCGGACCAGATCCACGAGTTCCGCCATCTCCCCGACGCGGTCGATGCCCATCTCGACCACCAGCGGGCGGCCCGCGCGGCCCGACTCGATCAGGAAACACGCGATCGCTGGCATCGTGTTGAACACCGGCATGAACAGGGCGTCCAGCGCCGCCGCCACGTAACTCTTCGCGGTGGTCTTCCCGGCGCTGCCCGTCACGCCCACCACCAACGGCGCGTACAGGCGCTCGGCCCGCGCCCACGCCAGCAGCGCCGCCTGCGCGTCGTCCACGCGCACCGCGCGCGGCACGTCCAGATCCGTCAGCACGAACGGCGCGCCCGCCGCCAGCGCCTGCTCCACGAACGCGTTCCCGTGCATCCGCTCGCCGGGCAGTGCCACGAACGCCACGTCCGGCGACGCCTCCCGCGAATCCCAGGTCAGGCGCCGCGCCGCGCGGGCCTCCGGGTGAACAGTGGCCTGAAACGGCAGGGGCAGATGCGGGTCCAGCATGGCAGGCAGGCTAACACCCCCACTGTCCTCCGGTCCGGCACTGACCGCCGAAGCACCAAGCGCGACCCAACCGTGAGTAGACTATGCAGGTCTTATGAAAACCATGCCTGTTCTGCTGCTGACCGTCGCGCTGGGCCTGACCGCCTGCACCACCGGTCCCCTGACCCCGGTCCCTGCCAACGTCACCATCCTGGGTCTGAACGACTTCCACGGCAACCTGACCCCCACCAGCTTCACGACAAGCGACGGCACCAAGATCGGCGCCGGCGGCATCGAGGCCATCGCCGCCGAGGTGAACGACGCCCGCAAGGCCAACCCCAACACCATCCTCGTCGGCGGCGGCGACCTGATCGGCGCCAGCCCCATCATCAGCGGCCTGCTGCGCGACGAACCCGCCGTGTACGCCCTGAACGGCATGGGCATGAAAGTCAGCGCACTGGGCAACCACGAGTTCGACCAGGGCCTGGACGAACTGCTGCGCATGCAGAACGGCGGCTGCAACAGCAACGACACCAGCAAGGCCTGCAAGTACGACGCCACCTACACCGGCGCCACCTTCAAGTGGATCGGCGCCAACGTCACGTACAACGCCGCCTCCGGCAAGACCGGCATGCCCTTCGCGCCCTACATCATCCAGGACATCAACGGCCTGAAAATTGCCTTCGTGGGCGCCGTCACCAGGACCACGCCCGGCATCGTGTCCCCCGACGGCGTGAAGATGCTGAACTTCACCGACGAAGCCGCCGCAGTGAACAAGTACATCCCCGAGATCAAGGCCAAGAAACCCGACGCGATCATCATGCTGATCCACGAGGGCGGCGAACTCGCTGCCGGCAGCACCGACAAGTACGACACGGTCGGTTGCAAGAGCCTCGACGCGACCAAGCCCATCGTGGACATTGCCAAGCGCGTCGACCCCGCCGTCAGCGCCATCATCAGTGGCCACAGCCACCAGGGCTACAACTGCCTGGTGCCCGACCCCACCGGCAAGGACCGGATCGTCATCCAGGGTGAACAGTACGGTCACCTGCTCCAACGCCTGGACCTGGTGGTCGACAAGGCCAACCACCGCGTGATGGAAGTCAAGTCGGCCAACCTCGTCGTGAACTACGACGCCCGCAAGACCGCAGGCACCCTGGACGCCAGCATGACCGCCATCGTCACCAAGGCCACCGACAAGGTCGCCGCCATCAAGAACGTGCAGGTCGCCACGCTCGGTGACCCGCAGATCCAGCGCGGCATCGGCAACGCCCGCAACACCGAATCCGCGCTGGGCGACGTCATCGCCGACGCGCTCGTGTACGCCACCAAGGCCCAGGGCACCCAGATCGGCCTGATGAACCCCGGCGGCATCCGCGCCGACCTGCCCGACGCGACCGCCATCAAACCCGGCAACGCCGTGAACTTCGGCGACGTGTTCGCCGTGCACCCCTTCGGTAACTCCACCACCGTCGTGACCCTGACCGGCCAGCAGATCAAGGACCTGCTGGAGCAGCAGTGGAGCGGCGCGAACGCCACCGCCGTCAAGCTGCTGCAGGTGTCCGAAGGCTTCAGCTACAAGTACACCCTGAGCAACCCCGACGGTCAGCGCGTGAACATCGCCGACATCACCCTGAACGGCGCGCCCATTAGCGCCACCGCCACCTACCGCATCGCCACGAACAACTTCCTGGCGGGCGGCGGCGACAACTTCAGCGTGTTCAAGAGCGCCACGAACGTCACCCAGCTGCCTGGCCTGAGCGACACCGACGTGCTCAGCGGCTACCTGAAGGCCTTCGGCCCCACCCTGAAGAACGTCGTCAAGGGCCGCATCGTCAAGCTTTGACCTGACGCTTCACCCACGCCCGCCCCGGCCCACACGCGCCGGGGCGGGCGCTCTGCTCTACCCTGAGCCCATGACCCGCTACCACCTGACGCTGGACGCCCTGCACACCGTCTGGGACCACGCCCTGCCGCCCGCCCTGACCGTCGCCAGCGGTGACACCGTCACGCTGGACACCCTGGACGCCTCGGGTGGCGGCGTGGCCCGCCGGGTCGCCAGCGGTGAACTGAGCGCCCCGGACGACCTGCGCGCCCTGATCCTCGCGGACGCCCGCGACCCCCTGAGCGGCCCGCGCGGCCACCCGCTGACCGGCCCGCTGTTCGTGGACGGCGCGCAGCCCGGCGACGCCCTGCGCATAGAGATCCTGGACGTCCGCACCGCCGCGTGGGGCTGGACCGGCTGCCGCCCGGACGGCATCGGCCTGCTCGACGCGGCGCTGGCCGCCGAGGGCCTGCGGCCCCACACGCACCTGTGGGACCTGCGCGCCGGAACGCACGCGGACTTCCGCCCCGGCATCCGCGTGCCGCTCGCCCCGTTCCCCGGCGTGATCGGCGTCGCGCCCGCCGCGCCGGGCCCGCACCCCACCGCGCCGCCCCGGCACGTCGGCGGGAACATGGACGTCCGGCAGCTCGTGGCGGGCAGCACCCTCTGGCTGCCGGTCGAGGTCCCCGGCGCGCTGCTGTCCGCCGGGGACCTGCACGCCGCGCAGGGCGACGGCGAGGTCAGCGGCACCGGCATCGAAACCAGCGGCCAGCTGACCCTGCGCGTCCACGTCGAGAGGGACGCCGGGATCACCACCCCGGAATTCACCACCCCCACCGGCGGCGGCCAGAGCCGCCAGTGGCACGCCACCACCGGCCACCACCCCGACCTGATGGACGCCGCCCGCATCGCCCTGCGCGCCACCCTGCGCCGACTGCAAGCGCGCGGCCTGAGCCTGGAAGACGCCTACGTCCTCGCCAGCGCCTGCGTGGACCTGAAGATCAGTCAGATCGTCGACGCCCCCCACTACACCGTCAGCGCGTTCCTGCCCCTGGACATCTTCTTGGAGGGCTGACGCTCCCGGGTCGTCAGGCGTCCAGGGCCGCGTGCAGACCGCCTCCAGCGCGGCGCAGGAGGGACCTGCGCGTGGTGCACCGGGACGTGCAGGCCCTCGTACGGACCGGCTTGCTGCGCGTGATCCGCGAGCGGGGCCGTGAAGATCGACCGCGCCAGCGCCGACAACCTGCTCGTGGCGGCCCGGCACCTGTCCACCCCGGCCCGGATGCTCAGTGGAACCCCATCGGCCCGCCTGACCGCCGCCCAGGTGACCGAGGTGCAGCGCGACCTGATCCTCCTGATGTGCAAGGTCGCGGAATTCACCGCCGCCAACGACGGCGCGGGCCAGCCCGTGCTGCTGCGCCTGGGACTGGCCCCGCTGACCGAGGACGAACTGCTGGGCCTGCACCGCTGATCCGTGTCCGGTCACGCCCCCGCGACTGCTGATCATGGGTCGCTCATGGGGTCGCTTCTACCCTGCGTGCAACTCGGTGGAACGCCGGGAAGGAGGCGGGACTCATGATGAACACGCGCAAGGGGCTGGGGGTCGTGGTGGGTGGGCTGGTCACACTGGCGTTGCTGGGCGCGGCGGGCGCGCAGGGTGTTGTGGCGCAGGGCATGATGGCGCAGGGGACGGTGAATCCGCTGCAGCCGGTGCTGAATCCGAACGTGCTGCGCGCCGTGCTGGGACCGCAACTGCTGGTGCTGCCGGAGGACGGCGCGGTGACGCTGGTGTGGCCCGGTGACGCGCGGGCGGCCGGGTACGACGTGTACCGGGATGGGCAGAAGTTGACGGCGCAGCCGCTGATGCCCGGCAAGGCGGGCGGGCCGATGTCGTTCCGCGTGAAGGGCCTGAAGAACGGGCTGCGGTACGACTTCCGGGTGGTGGCGCTGGGCGAGGCGAAACTGGCGGCGTCCCTGTCGCCGGTGCCTGCGTCCGGGGGGCCGCTGGTGTGCGCGCGGTACCCGGTGCAGGGCACGGACATGGGCGCGCGGTCGCAGAACGTGCGGGTGGGCGGCGCGGCGACCGTGACCGTGAACGGCGTGACCCTCGCCGCGTCGGGTGGCGGGCTGTACCAGGGCACCCTCGCGGCGCCCGTGGCGGTGGGTGCGCCGCTGAACCTGCTGACGCGGGTGGGGGAGTGTCTGGTGTTCGCGTCGGACGTCGTGCCGGAAGCGCCTGCCCTGACCGCCCCGGCGGCGGGCAGCAGCCTCGCGGCGTCGGCGGTCCTGCCGGTGGCGTGGACGTCCGCCAGCAACCCGCAGCGGTTCGTGGTGTCCGCCACCTGGGTGACGGGCGGGGCGGGGCACGCGTGGCGGTCCGGGGACCTGCCGGGCTCGGCGCGCAGCTTCAGCATCCCCGCGGGCGCGCTCCCGGCGGGGCAGACCGTGAAGGTCCGGGTGTACGCGTACAACGACGGGACGTTCGTGGGGAGCTTCACGCCGGACTCGCGCATGGCGATCCGCAACGGGAACGAGGCCGGGCGGGACGTGACGGTGCAGGCCGCCGCGCCGAACCCCCCGGCGGTCAGCTGGGGCGACCCGCACCTGATCACGCTGGACCAGACGGCCATGGAATTCCAGGCGGTCGGTGAGTTCGACCTGACCCAGAGCGTCACGGACGACTTCCGCGTGCAGGCCCGCCAGCGCCCCTGGGGGAGCAGCACGGTCGTCAGCGTGAACACGGCGGTCGCCACCCGCATGAACGGGCAGAAGGTCGGCGTGTACGCCGGGATGATCCCCGCGCTGCGCATCGGCGAGGCGGGCGTGCGCACGAACGTGCCCGCCGGGGGCCTGGACCTGGGCGGCGGGCACCGCGTCACCCAGAGCGGGAACGTGTACACCCTGGAGTTCCCCGGCGGGGAGCGGCTGGCGATCACGAACAATGGCGCGTACCTGGACGCCCGCCTGTCCCTCCCGGACGCCCGGCGCGGGCGGGTGCGGGGCGTGTGGGGGAACTTCGACGGCGTGACCACCAACGACCTGACCACGCGGGGCGGCGCGGCCCTGAGCAGCCCCGTGACGCCCGCCGACCTGTACGGGACGTTCGGGAACTCGTGGCGGGTGCCGGGCGCCGCCGAGTCCCTGTTCGTGTACGACGCCGGTGAACGCTTCGGGGGCTTCGACGATCCGGCCTTCCCGTCCGCGCCGGCGGTCGTCCCGGCGGGCGCCGCCGCGGTGGCCGAGGCGACCTGCCGCGCGGCGGGGGTCACCGACCCGCTGCTGCTGGACCGCTGCGTGACCGACGTGGCCCTGACCGGCAACCCCCGCTTCGCGGCGAGCAGCGCCGACACGCAACCCGCCCGTGATCAGGTGCGCCTCGCCCTGCCGGACCTGACCGTCACCGCCTTCAGCGCCGTGTACAGCGGCACTTGCGTCAGCGGCGCGCCCCTCGTGAATGCCCGCGTCACCGTCCGGAACGTCGGCGCGGCCCCCAGCCCCGCCCGCAGCGACGTGGGCCTAGCGCAGGTCGTGGACACCCGCGACGAGACCCTGGCCGCCGGGTACCGCGGCAATGGCGTGGGCCTCCCCGCCCTGGCCCCCGGCGAGAGCGTCACCGTGACCATCCCCGTGTACTACCCTGCCACGCAGCCCGCCACGGCCCCCGGCGCGCACACCTACGCCGCCCGCGTGAACTTCGGCGCGTACTTCCCCGAAGGCAGCAGCGCGAACAACCGCTTCACGACCACCCAGACCGTGACCGTGCCCGCCGGGGACTGCCGCTGAACTGGGGTGTGGGGAGTGGGAAGTAGGAAGTGGGAACAGCAGGAAGCAGGGAGCGTCGGCACTGGCCTTCGCTCCCTGCTTCTCTGTCTGGTCGCTTCAGCGGCAGCAGGTCAGGCGACCGACCCACTCCCCACTGCCCACAACCCACTCCCTGTCATTCCAGCGTGACGAGGTAGTCGTACAGGTCCGGCCCGCCGGGGTGCGCCTCGACCTCGGCCATGCTGAATTCCTTCCCGATCCGCCCTGCCAGGGCGTCGAGGTCCTCCTGGGTGTGCTGCGGGCCGCCGAACACAGTGATGATCTCCTGCCCCTGGTAGTGGCGGCCCAGCATTTCCAGGACGCTGTCCTCGGGGGTGCCGCCGCTCTGGACGAGTTCGTCGTCCATCAGGCCGATCACGTCGCCTTCCTTGATGTCCAGGGTGCGGCCGTCCTTCACGGTGATGTTCGTGGTGCGGCTGGCGCGGGTCACCTCGAAGGTCGTGACGGCGCGGGACGCCTCGGTCATGCCGTCCACCAGATCCTCGGCGGGCACGTCGGGGCTGAAGTTCAGCGCCGCGCCGATGCCCTGGCCCAGCGTGCGGGTGGGGATGACGACCGCGCGGCCCTCCATGAGTTCCATGGCCTTCTCGGCGGCCATCAGGACGTTCTTGTTGTTCGGCAGGATGATGACCTTCTCGGCGCTGACCGACCGGACGGCGTCCACGATGTCCTGCACGCTGGGGTTCGCGGTCTGGCCGCCGGACACGATCCGCGCCCCGAAGCCCCGGAACAGTTTCACCAGCCCGTACCCGCTGGCGACCGCCACCAGACCCGTCGGCGCGATCTCCTCCTCGGCGCGGGCAGTCGCGCCGGCCATGCCGAGAATCTCGGTGTGCTGCTCGCTCATGTCCTCGACCTTCGTCTTGAGCATCTTCCCGTAGCGGCCCACCGTGGCGAGCAGCTGATCGGGCTCGTTGGTGTGGATGTGGCCCTTCACGTACCCCTCGGCGCCCACGACGAGCAGGCTGTCCCCGAACGGCGTGACCAGTTCACGGATCTCCTCGATGGGCTTGGTGGCCTCGCTCATGAGGAACTCGGTGCAGAAGCCGAATTCCTCGTTCTCGAACTGCTCCTGCGCGTAGCTGGTGATCTCCGGCGCGGGGGGCAGCGCCTCGCCGCGCAGCTGCGCGAGCATGCCCTGCACGACGTACAGGTACCCCTGGCCGCCGCTGTCGATCACGCCCGCCTGCTTCAGCGCCGGGAGCATCTCGGGCGTCTGGTCCAGCAGCTCCTGACCCTTGAACAGGGCGTTTTCCAGCACGTCCTCGATGTGGTCACCTTTCGCCCCTTCGGCCACGCCGCGCGCGACCGTCAGGATGGTGCCCTCCACGGGCTTCATGACGGCGCCGTACCCGGTCTTCTGCGCCGCCTGGAACGCGCGGCCCAGCGTGGCGGCGTCCACGACCTGCTGGTCCTTGATGACCTCCGCGAAGCCCTTGAGCAGCTGCGAGAGGATCACGCCGCTGTTCCCGCGGGCGCCCAGCAGCGCGCCGTAGCTGATCGCGCGGGCCACGCCGGGCATGCTGCTCTCGTCGCAGGTGTCCAGTTCGCGGCGCACGGACTGCATGGTCAGGTGCATGTTCGTGCCGGTGTCGCCGTCCGGGACGGGGTAGACGTTCAGGGCGTTCACCTGCTCGCGGTACACGCCCAGCCAGTCGGTCGCGTAGCGCAGCATGCGGGCCAGGTCGGCAGGGCTCAGGTGCGCGCGGTGCCCGGTGTGCGCGGCGTTCGTGACGTCAGACACGCTGCACCCCCACGGCGTGCACGCGCGCAGCGCTCAGGTCGATGCCCGCCTGGGTCTTCACGGTGTGTTCCACGCGCTCCACGATATTGCGCGCCACGGTGGGGATGCTCACGCCGTACGCGACGACCACGTACAGGTCCGCCACGTACTTCGCGCCGTCGCGGCTGATCACGACGCCGTCGCTGACGTTCGCGCGGCCCAGCACGCGGCTGAGGCCCTCCTTGAGGTTGCTGGGGGCCATGCCGACCACACCCGGGATCTCATGGGCGGTCAGCCCGATCAGTGAGGCCAGGGCCGCCTCGGTGATTTGAATGGAACCGTTCACAGTAAAGGGCAGTATACCTGTCGCCTCTCACGCTCCGGCGGCACGCCCGGCGACGCTCAGGGTTCGCTCAAGCGACCCCGCTGTCCAGTCGTTGGCGTCCAGTCGTCGGTGTCCGGGCGTCCGGCGTCCGGATCTGCGGAACCCGGCCCGCGCGGCGCGTGGTCTACTCCGCGCATGCCCCTGGTCAACTTCATGGACGCCGCCGACCTCACCCTGTCGTTCGTCACGCCGGACGGGGGCCGCCCGACCCGCGACCTGGACGGGGGAGAGGTCCGCCTGATCGCCCGCACCGAGGACGGCGATCAGGTCGTGGCGCTCGCCCCCGCCAACCCGGCCGAGGCGCAGGAACTCGGCGGCGCCCTGATCCGCCTGGCGCGCGAACTGAAAGCCACCCGCGTGCGCGTTCCCGCCAGCGGGCACGCCGCCGCGCTGGCCGCCGCCGCACTGAGCGCCGGGTGGCGCGACGCCCGCTACCGCCGCAGCGCCCCGGAGGAGGTGCAGCTGTTCGTGGACGGCCTGAGCGCTGGCGAGCAGGCCCGCATCGAGGCGCTGAGCGCGGGCCTGACCCTCGCACGTGAACTCGTGAGTGCCCCCGCGAACGTCCTGAACCCCGCGACCCTGGCCCGCGAGGCCCGCACCCTGGAAGCGCACGGCGTGGACGTGGACGTCTGGGACGGGGACGACATCACGGCGCGCGGCATGAACCTCCTGGCCGCCGTCGCGGCGGGTAGCGCGACGGGGCCGCGCCTGATCCGCGCGACCATTCCCGCGCGGGGCGAGGTGCACACGGTCGTCGCGCTCGTCGGGAAGGGCATCACCTTCGACACCGGCGGGTACTCCATCAAGCCCGCCGCAGGCATGGTGAACATGAAGAGCGACATGGGCGGCGCGGCCGCCGTGCTGGGCGCCGTGCGCGCCCTGGCCGCCCTGCGCGACCTGATCCCCGAGGGCGTCGAGGTCCGCGCCTACGTCGCCGCCGCCGAGAACATGGTCGGCCCGGACGCCATGCGCCCCGGCGACGTGTACCGCGCCGCCAACGGCCTGCACGTGGAGATCACGAACACCGACGCCGAGGGCCGCCTCGTGCTGGCCGACACGCTGACCGTCGCCTGCGAGGAAGGCGCGACCGAACTCGTGGACCTCGCCACGCTGACCGGCGTGAAGGTCAGCGCGCTGGGCAACGACATCGCCGCGCTGTTCAGCAGCGACGCCGCCCTGACCGCCCGCCTGAAAGCCGCCGCGCAGGACGCGGGCGAGCACGTCTGGGAACTGCCGCTGCACCAGCCGTACCTGAAGACCTACCGCAAAGGGACGGTGGCCGACCTGAAGAACAGCGACATGCAGCCCGCCGGGGCGAGCATCAAGGCCGCGCTGTTCCTGGGGCAGTTCGTCACGCGCCCCTGGGCGCACCTGGACATCGCCGGGAACGCCACCCGCGAGGAACACGCCACCGGCTGGGGCGTCGGGACGCTCGTGGAATACGTCCTGGCGAGGTAAACGGGGAGTGGGAAGTGGGGAGTGGGTCGTGGTCATTCCCCCACTTCCCACTTCCTGCGTCCACGGCCCGCCTACATCGCGGGGTTGATCTTGCCGCGCAGCACGAGCTTCATGCGCTGCCCCAGCCGCTTGTACAGCGGCGGGGAGTGCTGCGCGCGGAAGTCCATGGTGGCCTCCTCGCTGCCCACGTCGTGCCCGTACTTCTGCGTCAGGAAGTAGCGGTGATCCATGATCCACAGGTACAGATCGGCCTCGGTCCGGCCGGGGAAGCGGGACATCACGTCGTGCAGGTCGAGGTTCTCCACGATCCGGCAGTACAGGCGGCGGTACCAGCTCTCCACCGCCTCCTCCCACGTGACGGGCGGCAGGCCCGCCCGGTCGGGTTTGCGGTCCAGGAAGTACTGCCGGGTGCGGATGTGCTCCAGCAGTTTCTCGTAACGGCCCGGCGTGGTGAAGCGGATCGGGTGGTGGTTCGGCACGAGCGTGTCGAGGTTCGTGGCCTTCAGGAACTGCGCGTACTCGCCCTTGATGATCAGGTCCTTCAGGGTGTCGCCTTCCTCGGGCGGGACGGTCACGTGCAGTTCGATCACGTACGCGTCGATGTACTTCTGCCCCTGGCGCCGCGCGACGGACACGCGGTGGTTGCCGTCCTTGACGAAGTACAGGTCCCCGACCTTGTACACCTGGATGGGCGGCAGTTCCTTGCCCTGCAGCTGCGCGGCGCGCACGCCGATCCAGCGTTCGTCCAGGTGCGCTTCCTTCGGCAGGTAGTGCCGGTCGAACTCGCGGTAGCGGTCCACCGACCCGATGATGTGGTCGACCTCGATGGTCTCCAGGCCGCGCTGGTGCTCGCCGTCCGGGGAGAGGTGACGCACCCAGTCGAAGGGCAGCAGTTCGTTCGGCTGCCGCCGCAGGATGGACAGGAGGTCACGCACGTCCCCGAGAAAACGGGCGCGTTCGACGTCGTGTTTGGCCTGATCGAAGATGGACATGGGACTGGCTCACTCCTTGTGTCCCCCCTGTGGGGGCGCGCGGGGGCCGGGTCGCCTCTGTCACCGCCGGGAGAGAGAAGCCCGGACTTGAGGATATGCTAGCGCGCCCCCTGTCAGCTGCCGATGACGAATGCCCCCTGGGACGGCCTTCTGAAAGTGTTTAGGATTGCGTGCAAAGGTGTCCGGCGCCCCCCGTCACCCCCCGCCGGGCGGTGTTGAATACGGCCATGCTCGGCAAGTTCTTCAAGAAACCCGCAGACGACATGGGGGGCCGCGTTCCGCCGGGGCAGACCCTCACCACCCGCTTCCCGGTCCTGACCTACGGCCCCACCCAGCACTACCGGCCCGAGGACGTCGTCATCCGCATCACGGGCCTCGCCGAGGAGCACGCCTTCACCTGGGCGGACCTGATGGCCCTGCCGCAGACCACCCTGACCTACGACATCCACTGCGTCACCCACTGGAGCAAGCTGGACACCACCTGGACCGGCGTGCGCGTCACGGACCTGATGGCGCACATCGACCTGAAACCCGGCGCGACGCACGTCATGCAGCACTCGGTCGGCGGGTACACCACCAACCTCAGCCTGGAGGACTTCCTGCGCCCGGAGAACCTGCTGGCCCACACCTTCGACGGGCAGCCGCTGGACGCCGAGCACGGCGGACCGCTCCGGCTGGTCGTGCCGCACCTGTACTTCTGGAAGAGCGCCAAGTGGCTCTCGGGCCTGGAGTTCATGCCGGGCGACCAGCCGGGCTTCTGGGAACGCAACGGGTACCACATGCGCGGCGATCCTTTCGTTGAGGAACGCTACGACGACGACTGAGCCCACCACCGGCACGCCCGACCTGACCGGCGGCGGCGAGTTCCTCGTGCCCGACGTCCTGCGGCCCGGCCTGACCCTGGTGCTCGTGGGCACCGCGCCCAGCCGCATCAGCGCCGCCGCCCGCGCGTACTACGCCAACCCCGGCAACCGCTTCTGGCACACCCTGCACGAGGTCGGCCTGACCCCGGAGCTGCTCCTCCCGCAGGAGTACCCCCGCCTGCCCGAGTTCGGCATCGGCCTGACCGACGTCGCCAAACGGCACAGCGGCGTGGATGCCGACCTGCCCGCCGGCGCCTGGGCACCGGACGAACTGCGCGCCAAGCTCCGCGCCCACCGCCCTCGGCTGGTCGCGTTCACCAGCAAACGCGGCGCCGCCGAGACGCTGGGCGTGCCCACGGGCGCCCTCCCGTACGGCCAGCACCCCGAACCCCTGGAAGGCGCCGAGGTCTGGGTGCTGCCCAGCACCAGCCCCCTGGCCCGCTCCCACTTCCGGCTGGACCCCTGGCAGGCCCTCGCCGCGCGCGTGCAGGCGCTGCGTGGGAACCAGGGCACCCCAGGCCGCGTAACGGAGTCATGACCCGCTCCCGCCCCCACCTGCGCGGCGGCGCGCGCCTCGCCCGCCAGCTCCTGACGCCCACCCCGGACCCGGCAGGCGACCCCTGGCAGCTCCAGCGTCCCGGTGACCCCCGTCGCGCCCTGACCCACGGCCGCACCCAGGCCCGCCGCCTCGCCGGTGTGGGCCTGCTGGCCGTCCTGACCCTGGTCGCCCTGTCGTTCCTGGGCACCCTGACCGTCCTGCTGGGCATCGGCGTCGCGTCCGGCAGCGACGTCGCCGGGTGGCTGCTGGGCGTCACCCTGCTGCTGAGCCTGATCGTGATCGCCTGGAGCGTGCGCCGCGCCCGCCGCCTGCTGCGCGCCCCCACCCCGCACACCGTCACGCTGGAGGCCGCCCCCCCGGACGAACAGGACCTGCTGCGCACCCTGCGCCAGCACGAACGCGCCCTGCCCCCCACCACCCTCCCCGCCTTCCTGGGCGCCGTGACCGCCACCCGCGACGCCCTGCGCGCCACCGCGCACACCACCACCCTCACCCGCGACGTGTTCGACGCCCGGCAGGCCGCCCGCGAGGACCTGCCCCGCATCCTGCACGCCTACCAGGAAGCCGCCCCGCAGGGCCGCGACGACCGTGAACTGACCCGGCAACTGCGCCTGATCGAGGACCGCATGGCCCGCATCGCCCGCGAGCAGGCCCAGGCGCAGCGCCGCGACCAGCAGGCCGACACCACCTACCTGCGTGACAAGTACACGCCGCAGGACTGACGCTGCCGCCGGAGGCAAGGCACCCGGCGGCCCGCGCTGCCTAAAGAAGCCATACAGGAACGCCCAAGTCCCATCAACGCAGTCTGGGACACCGCTGCCCCCCTGAACTGGCACCCTGGGGACCTATGCGCCGCGCCTCCCTCCTCCTCCCACTGCTCGGGGCCCTGAGCTTCCCGGTGGCCGCCCAGGACGCCGCCCTGGACGACCTGAACGCCCAGGTCGCGACCACCCTGAACCGCGTGCCCGCCGCGCGGATCGTGCGGCCCGGCGTGACCGTACCCGGCACGCCCGCCGAGCTGAATGCCAGCGTCACCGTCCGCTACGGCCCCGCCAAACCCGCCGCCGTGCTGCTGCTGATGCCCGGCTACCTGGGCGGCGCCGGCAGCTTCGACCGGCTGGCGCGGCAACTCGTGAACGTCGACCCCACCCTGGCCGTGTGGACCGTGGACCGCCGCTCGAATCTGCTGGAAGACCACGCGCCGCTGCTCGGCGGGAACGCCGCCGCCCTGGCGAAGATCGTGCAGGGCGGCCTGCCCACCCTGAGCCCCGACCGGGTGGCGTTCATGAAGGACTGGGGCCTGGACACCACCCTGCGTGACTGGCGCGCCGCCGTACTGGAAGCCCGCACCCTGACCCCGAACGTGTTCATCGGCGGGCACTCCATGGGCGGCACCCTGAGCGGCCTGTACGCCACGTACGACTTCAGCGGCACGCGCGGCGCGCGGGACGTGCGCGGCCTGATCATGCTCGACGGCCTGCCCGGCCTGATGAGCGGCAAACCCCTCACGAAGGACCAGTACGAGCAGAGCGCCATGAACCCCCTCGGCCCCCTGCCCGGACTGAACAACCTGACCCGCAGCCCCTACGTGGACGCCATGTACTTCGGCCCCGGGCTGGCCGTCCGCGCCGCCGCGCAGGCCCGGCTGGCCGCGCTGCAACCCGACGCGACCGCGCCGACGAACGGCTTCACGACCTTCCCCGCCACGAACCTCGCCGCCGCCATGACCCGACTCGATCAACGCTACGCCATGCTGCCCTTCCTGGCGATCAACGCCGGGCACGCCACGAACGCCACCGACGCCCCGTACCTCCTGAACCGCGTGCTGGGCGCAAAAGACACCCACTGGATCACGGGTGCGACCGATCCCGCCCGCCCGGTCGGCTGGGGCAGTCAGGCCGGTCAGGTCACCGACGCGCGCGACTTCGTGCGCCGCTACCTGACCCCGCAGAGCGACTACGCCGAGTGGTACTTCCCGAACCGCCTGACGCTGGACCTGGCCGCCGCGCGGACCGATACCACCGGCACGCCCTTCGAGAAGACCCTGCCGGTCGGCAGCGCCCGCGACCTGACCCTGCCCGTCCTGGGTATCGCCGCCGAGCAGGGCGTCGTCACCGAGGCTCAGTTCCGCGAGTACGCCGCCGGAACCCGCGCGCCCCTGACGACCCGCACCCTGAAGGGCGCCGCGCACCTGGATATCACGACCGCCAGCAGCGATCAGGTGGCCCGCTGGATCCTGGACTGGCTGCGCCCCCTGCGCCGCGCGTAGGTCAGCGGCGCGTCACCACGTCTCGTCGTCCAGGTCATCGCGCTTGCCGTCCCGGCGGGCGCGGCGGCGTTCCTCCTTGCCGCCCTTGCGTTTCGGTTTGGGCGGCAGGGACAGCACGTACAGCCGGTCCGGGTGGCACGGCGCGGGAATCTCACCCAGCGCGTCCACCGGGTCGGCGGTCCGCAGGTTCCCGATGACGTGCGCGTGCCGCTCGCCGCAGTACGGGCAGGCGTCCACCACCCAGAACATCACCCGCGTGCCCGGCATGTCCCGCAGGGTCACGAACGCCGGTTGCGGGGAACGCCGATCCTTCTTCGCCATAGGCGCGCAGCGTACCCCCACACCCCGCGCGCATGTGTGGCGGGGCGCGGAATCTCCCCGTGCCTCCAGGGCGGCCCGTTACACGTCCTCGTCGCCGTCGCGCATGTACGTCACGATGCTGCGGCAGTGCGTGAAGCCCGCGCGGGCGTACAGGGCGCGGGCGGGTTTCATGTGGTCGTGCGCGCGGACCCGCAGCGTGCGGACCTCCGGGTGGGTTTCGGCCTCGGCGGCGGCCAGCGCCAGCAGCTTCAGGCCGTAACCCTGGGCGCGCTCGGCGGGATGCACCGCGAGGTACGTGACGTCCGCGCGGGCCTCCTCGGGGCGGAATTCCAGTTCCGCGAACCCCACCGGCTGATCCCCGCGCAGCAGCGCCACCAGCCGCACGTCGTCCCGCGCGAAGTGCTCGTCGAACTGCTCGGGCGTCCAGGTCAGGCGGCCCGCCCAGGCGTCCTCGCTGGACTTGAACAGCTCGCGGTACGCCGCGATGGGCAGCCTGCGCGCGATGCGGTGCCCGGCGGGCGCGCAGGCGTGCGGCGTCAGGCGGTCCAGCGGCGCGCTGTAGAAGTCGGTGGTGTGCATCGCCGCGAAGCCCGCGCCCTCCAGCGCCGCGCGCACCGGCAGGTTCTCCTGCGCCGCGAACGCGTACACCGGCAGGCCGTCCGTGTGGGCCAGCGCGCGCCCCAGCAGCGCCTGCACGTGCCCGCCGTCACTGACCGGCCCCTCCAGCACCAGCCCGTCCCGGAAGGGGGACAGCGCGCAGTACGCCAGGACGCCCTCGTCGTCCACGTCCACGAGGCAGAGGTTGTCCTCGCATTCGGTCTGCAGTTCGCGCGGGTCGCGGGCGTCGGGGGAGAACACCTCGCGTTCGGGGGCGTCGTCCATCCAGGTGAGCAGGGCGAGCACGTCGGGGACATCGGTGGCCAGCATGGGTCGGATCATGAGGTGACCTCCAGGAAGGACCAGGGCAGCGGGGGAACGTGACGTCGGGAGCGGTGCGGGTGCTGACCCCCAGCCTAGAGAGGCCGGGCCGGGCGCGTCTGTTCCGCCGCTCACCCTGCGCCGCCGGGGGCGCGTGATATGCTGCGCGCATGCCCTGAACAGGGTACGCCGCCTGCCTCCCCACAGACACGAAGCCGTGTTTGAGGGGCCTTTTCTTTTTTGAGAGCTTCTCATGGAAGGGGGCGGCCACGCAGCGCCGCAGCAGACCCGGAACTCACCGGAGGTGCACCGCCGTGACGAAACAGTCCAGCAAACCGGCCTCAGGCCCACCACCCCGCCGCGCCCGGTCGCAGGACCGCCCAGAGCCGGGGCAGGCCACCCTGGCCGCCAGTGCCGACCTGCTCGCCCTGCGCGCCCAGCTGTCCCGCGCCGAGAAGGCCGCCCGGCGCGCCCCGGCGCCCACCCCGGCCCGCGCCGCGCGTCCCCAGGCGCCACTGAAACCGCAGCGCGAAGCGGAACTGAGTGGCGTCAGCACCGACGACTTCAGCCTCGCGCAGGCGCACGCCCGGCTGCGCGACGCCGTGTACGACGGCCGGTACCACCTGTGCCCGCACGCCATCGGGCACGCCCGCGCCGAGGGCTTCCTGGAACACGACGTGCTGAACGTCCTCCTGACCGGCCGCGTGCGCGCCGTGTACACCCAGGAGCGCCGCTGGCTGGTCTGCGGCTACTTCGAGGCGTGCGGCGTCGCGCTGCCCCTGCACGTCGTCGCCGAGCCGCAACGCGACGGGCACGTGGACATCGTCACCGCGTTCGTACCCAAACACCCGCACCACATCATCAGCCGCGCCCGGCTGGCCGTCATGCTCCGCTACGACGACGAGCACGTCCGCGCCCGCACCGCCCACGCCGGGAACCGCGTCGGGCACCGCGGCAAGGGCCGATGGAAGAAGAGCGCCTGACACGGCATTCAAGTGATTCCAAAACATTCGGAGTCGCCCGGTGGCCCCCTCACCCTTCCGTCGCTTCGCTCCTCAGCTGCGCCGCTCTGCGAGTCCCTCCCTCTCTGCTCCGCAGCTCTCCGAGTCCCACAAGGGGAGAGGGGACAACGGAAGGCAATCACGTTGGAAATCCCGTATGACACAGGGACCGGGGAGCCTGCCCGGTCCCTGTGTCGCAGTCCAGCACAGGCGTCCGGATACCGGGCCATACACTGGCGGGCATGACCCCACCCGACAGCGCCCTTCAGGTGATCGGCGGTGCCGTGGTCCTGCTGCTGCTGTGGCTGCTGCGGCCCCTGGTCCGCGCCGGACTGGCCCGCGCCAGACTGAGCACCAGGGCGCGCCGCACGCCGCCCCTGCCGCCCCGTGACCCGCAGGACGAGTGGCGGCAGCGCGAGGAGGCGCACCGCCGGGACGTCCTGAGGCCGGGGCTGCTGCACGTCGCGTTCGACCGGGACAGCGTCAGCATGGGCGACGACAGCGAAGCGCACTGGCGGCTGCTGATGTTCGAGGAGAACCTGCCGCTGTCCGCCGTGCTGGGCCGCCCGATCTTCCGGGTGCTGGCGTCCGTGCCGGGCGGGCAGGCCACGTGGCTGATCGAACTGCGCGAGGACCTCCGTGCGCCCCAGCGTTCAGCGGCGGGTGAACCGGACCGCCCGGGTCTCGTGCGGGTCACGCCGCTGGCGGTCGTGGCGCAGCAGTGGTCCGCGCCCCGGCTGCTGCACGCGGACGTCCCGATCTCCCGACTGATGGGCGCCACGCTGTACGCCCGCTCCCTGGGCCGGCAGGACCCGGACGGGGTGGCCGGGGCGCCGCACCCCATCCGGGAGGAGGAGACCGGCGCGAGCACCGCGTACGACGAGGCGCAGGTGGACGCGAACGACCGCGTGATGATCCGCGTCCGCCCCACCCGCTCAGGCACTGCCGGTCAGGCCCTGCCCAGTGCGACGCGCAGCCCGCGCAGCTCGTAGCCTTTCACGACCTCGTTGAAGGTCACGCGCGGCTCGGCGACCAGGCGCAGGTCCTGCCAGATCAGCAGGCGGCGCAGGAACGTGTCGGTCTCCTTGATCGCCAGGAACGCGCCGGGGCAGCGGTGATGCCCGTCCCCGAACGCCATGACGGGCGCCTGCACGCCGCGCGGGAGGGGCCGGGCGGGGCACAGCTGGGCCGCGTGCTCGCCCGCCACGCCCGGGTCGGTGTTCACGTCCGCGAGGTTCAGGGCCAGCAGCGTGCCCTGCGGGACCCTGTGGCCGTCCACGGTCAGGTCCGTCTGCGCGCGGCGGTACAGGGTGCTCACGACGGGTTCCACGCGCAGGATCTCGTGCAGGATGTCCAGACGTTCCTTCTCGGTGCCGTGCACGTACGCGGCGCGCAGTTCGGGGGCGCGCAACAGGTGCCACGTGGCGACCGTGATGAACTCGCGGGTGGTGACCATGCCCGCCGTGCCGTACGTCAGGCACTCGGTGAGGATCTCGATGTCGCTGTACTCGCGGTCCAGCAGGTGACTGATCAGGTCGTCCCGGCGCTGCTTCCGGCGCGCCTGGATGGCGGGTTTGACGTCCAGCAGGTAGAAGGCCAGCAGGTGCCGCTGATCCAGGATGCTTCTCAGGCGGCCCTTCTCGGGGCTCATGCCGGGCTCGCTGTTCCCGTCGTGGTCTACGAACGCCATCACGCGCCGCTCCAGGCCCGGCAGGCGGCTGTCCGTGAGGCCCACGACCTGCGAGGCGACCTGCACGGCCAGCGTGAGGCTCAGGTCGTCGATGTTCGCCTCGCCGCGCGCGGCCAGCTGCCCGATCAGGCGGTCGGCCAGCGCGGCGATCATGGGCTGGTACGTGCCAACCGCGGCCGGCGTGAAGTACCGCGCGGTGTCGCGGCGCATCTCGTGGTGCTCCTCACCCTCGGTGAACAGCACGGGGCGGCGCTTGAGGATCCCGGCGTCGTTGACCATCTCGGCGTTGAATCCGGCCTGCGTGACGGCCTCGCTGCGCAGCACGTCCCGCGCGCCCTGGAACGAGTGGACCTGCACGACGCCCCGCGCGTCCGGGGTGGGCGCCGCGCCGGGCTGCGCCGGGCGGTCCGGGTGACGGGTCAGGGCGTCCCCACCGAAGGGGCAGCGGGGAGCGGAACTGGGATCAGGAACGGTCATGTGTGGCCTCCAGGGGGCGTGGGGGAGAGGTCGGTCAGGGCTTCCAGTCCGGCGGTCACCGCGTCCAGTTGCGGGCCGAGCCGGTCGAGGGCGGGCCGGGTGGCGTGCTGGAGGGTCTGCATCGCCGCGAGCCACAGGGTCTGCCCGGCGGGCGTTACGTGCAGGGCGCGCCGCCGGGCGTCCCCGGGTCGCGGCTCGTGCGTGACCGCCCCGGCGTCTTGCAGGTGCCGCAGGGCGCGGGCGACCTCGTAACGGGGCAGGTCCAGCGTCCGCGCGAGGTCGCTGGGCGTCTGCGGTCCCGCCTGCACGTGACTAAGGATCAGGAACGCCCGCAGGTCCAGCCCATGCTCCCGCGTCAGCGCAGCCTGCACCTGCCCGCTGAGGCCCTGCCACGCCGTCCAGTAAGCCGCCAGGAACCGCAGCGGCTGCCGCGTGAGATCCGGCGTGAGGTGGTCGGGTGACATGATTGCATTCTGCAACAATCTGGATGAGAGTGGGTTGTGGGAAGTAGGGAGTGGGTTGTGGGCAGTGGGTCGGCTTGACTTGGGCGGGCCCGCCGCGCACACGCTCTTGGCCATCCGCCATCCGCCATCAACCCAAAAGAAGGGGGTGGACGCCGCCACGTCCACCCAGGAGGTTCAGGGTTGGGGGGTCAGTGTTTGAAGTGCCTTGAGCCGGTGAACACCATGCTGATGCCCAGTTCGTTGCACGCGGCGATGACCTCGGGGTCGCGTTTGGCGCCGCCGGGTTGCAGGATCGCCGTGACGCCCACGCTGGCCGCGAGGCGCACCACGTCGTCGAAGGGGAAGAACGCCTCGGACGCCAGGACGGACCCCTGGGCCTTGTCGCCCGCGTTCGCCACGGCGCGTTCGGCGGCCCAGATGCGGCTCACGGCGCCCGCGCCCAGGCCCACCGTCACGCCGTCCTTGGCGAGGACGACGGCGTTGCTGCGGGCGTGTTTCACGGTCGCCCAGGCGAAGCGCAGGTCGAGCCATTCCTGCTCGGTCGGTTCGCGTTTGGTGACGACCTCGGGGCACAGGTCGTCCCAGGGGCGCGCGTCGCGTTCCTGCACGGCGAACCCGCCGGTCAGGGGCCGCACGTCCAGCACGCTGACACCCTGGGCGGGCGCGGCCACGAGGACGCGCAGGTCCGGTTTCTTCTCCGCGAACCACGCGGCGGCGTCGGGCGTGACCTCGGGCGCGATGAGCACTTCCAGGAAGGTGCCGCGCGTCGCCTGCGCCGCCTCCAGCGTCACGGGCTGGCTGACGGCGACCACGCCGCCGAACACGCTCAGGGTGTCCGCGTCGCGGGCGCGTTCCCAGGCGGTCTTCACGTCCGCCGCGACGGCCACGCCGCAGGGGTTGGCGTGTTTGACCGCGACGCACACGGCGGCGTGCTCGGGCAGCGCGGCCTCCTGCGCGGCGAGTTCCTGGCACAGCGCCCACGCGGCGTCCGCGTCGGCGTAGTTGTTGAAACTCATGGGCTTCCCGGCCACGACCTGCGCGTCGATCACGGGGCCGGTGGCGTCGCCCAGGCGGTAGATCGCGCCGGGCTGGTGGGGGTTCTCGCCGTAGCGGACCTGCGCGGCGCGCGTCAGGTTCAGCGTCAGCGTCCCGGGCAGCGCGGTGGGCAGCTCGTCGCTGGCGCCGGTCAGGTACGCGGTGATCGCCGCGTCGTACTCGCTGGTGTGCCGGTACGCCTTCGCGGCCAGGCGGCGCCGCTCGGCGTCGCTCACCTCGTCCTGCAGGGCCACCGGGTAGTCGGTCGGGTCGACCAGCACGAGCACGCCCGCGTGGTTCTTCGCCGCCGAGCGGATCATGGCGGGACCGCCGATGTCGATGTTCTCGATCACGTCCGCGTCGGGCGCGCCGCGCGCCACCGTCTCCCGGAACGGGTAGAGGTTCACGCACACCAGATCGATCGTGCCGATCCCGTGCGCCTCCAGCTGGCCCAGGTGTCCGGGCTCGCGCACCGCCAGAATCCCGCCGTGCACCGCCGGGTGCAGCGTCTTCACGCGCCCGTCGAGCATCTCGGGGAAGCCGGTCACGTCGCTCACCTGCCGCGCCGCAATCCCGGCCTGCACGATGCTCTGATACGTCCCGCCGGTGCTGAGGATCTCCCAGCCGCGCGCCTCGAGCTGCCGCGCGAATTCCACGACGCCCGTCTTGTCGCTCACCGAGATGAGCGCCCGTCTGCCAGCCTGTGTCCCGCTCACTGTCACTGTGACCTCCGAGGACCCCGCCCACAGGGGCAGGGATCGACCCAGGCGCGCGATCAGGAAAAAGTCCGTGTCGGGGGCTTCCCCGTGGTGTGCCCACGTTCAGCGCCAGTCGCCCCCCGGCCCAGCGGGCAGTGTACCGTCACGGGCGCGCCGGGCCGCCGGGCCTGTCCGGAACTGCTGGCGCGTCCTCATGCCCGTGCTCTACGCTGCCGGTGTGAAGCTGCCCGAGCATGCCCCCACCACCCTGCCGCTGCTGATGGCCTTCGATCTGGACGGCACATTGATCCCCGACGCGGGCCGCGAGGTCGCTGCCGACGTCGGGGACGCCCTGGGGCGCCTGCGGACGCTGGGGGTGCAGCTGGCGATCATCACCGGGCGGGACACGCCGCCTGGCGCGGTCCGGGACGCCATGCGGCCGCACGCGGTCGCCACGAACAACGGCGGGCGGGTGCTTGTCGGCGAGGACCTGCACGCGCAGGCGACGTTCACCGACGCGGACCTGGAGGTGGTGCTGGCGCACGAACTGCCCGGCGCGCGGGTGGTGCTGTTCACCGAGGACGCCCTGTACGTGGACCTGCCGCCCGGCGTGGAACCCGAGGCGTGGATGCGGGCGCGGTCCTTCCGGCCCTTCGCGGACGCGCCCAGGGACGGCGTCCTGAAGGCCGGGTACTACCATCCGGACGTGGCGGACCTCGCGGGGCGCCTGCGGGACTCGCACCCGCATCTGGTGCTGACCGGCGCGCAGGCGCCGTATCCGCACTTCCTGACGGTCACGCCCGAGGGCGCGCACAAGGGCGCGGCGCTGACGCTGATCGCGGACGCGCTGGGTGTCCCGCATGACCGCACGGTGGCGTTCGGGGACAGCGACAACGACGTGGCGATGCTGGAGGTCGCGGCGTTCGGCGTGCAGGTGGGGCACCTGCCACTGCTGACCCCGCACGCGGACGCGCGGGTGGACACGCAGGCGGACCTGGGGGCGTTCCTGCACGCCTGGGCGGACCGGATCGCGGCCCACCGCTGAGCCTCCGGGCCGCCGAGGGGCCGCCTGGACCCGGTCTGCGCCCACTCGCCTCTGCGTAAGCGGTTTCCGGTCAGGGGCGCGCGGGCGGGGCGGTGCTGCCGCGCACGATCAGGCGGGCGGGCAGGACGACGTGCCGCTGCGTGACCGTGCCGTGCCCCAGCTGCGCGAGCATCAGCGCGGCCGTCTGTTCGGCCATGGCCTCCACGGGCTGTTCCAGCACGGTGATGGGCGGGTCCACCAGACTGGTCCAGGGGTAGTTGTCGAAGGTGATCAGGCTGATGTCGTGGGGCAGTCGCAGGCCGCGTTCGCGCAGCGCGCGGTAGGCCCCAGAGGCCTGGGTGCCGGTCAGGGCGATCAGCGCGGTGGGCGGCTCGGGCAGGTCCAGCAGGTCGTTCGTGAGGGTGTAGGCGGTGTCCTCGTTCAGCAGCGTGACGCGCTGGTACTCGGCGGGGACGGTCAGGCCCAGGGCGTTCATGATCTCGGGGAAGGCGCGGCTGCGTTCCTCGGTGTGCACGACCGGGTGGTACGTGCCGAGCGCGGCGATGCGGCGGTGCCCGAGGCCGTGCAGGTGCGTGACGGCCTGCCGCATGGCCCCGGCGTTGTCGAGCATGACGCTGGGTTCGTCGTGGTGCGGGGGGCGGTAGTCGTACTCGGTGACGGCCACGCCGCGTGAGCGCAGCCGCGCGAGGTACTCCTGGCTGTCCTGGCCGTAGCCGGGGCGCAGCAGGATGCCCGCCACGCGCAGGCCGTACAGCCGCCGGAGTTCCTGGAGTTCGCGCTGGGCGCTGTACTCGTTCTCGCTGATGATCAGGGTGTACCCGGCGTCCGCCAGGACGTGCGAGGCGGTGCGGGCGAACTGCGCGAAGAAGGGTTCGAGGATCGAGCCGACGATCAGTCCGACGGTGGTGCTCTGGCCGCCGCGCAGGCTCCCGGCGCGTTGGTCGGGTTCGTAGTGCAGCTGCGCGATGGCCTGCTGCACGCGGGCGAGGGTGTCCGGCGTGAGTTTGTCGGGCTCTTTCAGGGCGCGTTTGGCGGTGGTGGGGGAGACGCCGGCGAGTCGGGCGAC
Source organism: Deinococcus sp. JMULE3 (assembly GCF_013337115.1). NCBI lineage: Bacteria > Thermotogati > Deinococcota > Deinococci > Deinococcales > Deinococcaceae > Deinococcus > Deinococcus sp. JMULE3. The sequence continues at coordinate 812,305 of NZ_SGWE01000004.1, read as the reverse complement.
GTCCTGGATGGTGGACACGGCCTCATTGTAGGTCAGGGCGGGAAAGGTGCTCAAGTGACTGGTCACGAGACCATTTTCACATGATGTCCCCGGCGGGGGCACCTGTAGACAAACGAAAAGCGGTGTGGTTCACTGATGGTCACGAGACCATTCAACCCGAACTCAGGTGAACCCGTCACCTGAAGATGCGCTGCCGTCACCGGCGCAGCCCTGCCCAGCACGCCCCTGACCGGGCCCCTGACCCCTGGAGGAAAAACGTGAACCGACTTGCCCTGCTCGCCCTGACCGCCCTGCTCAGCCAGGCCAGCGCCGTGACCATCACCATCGCCACCGTGAACAACCCGGACATGGTCACCATGCAGAAACTCACCCCCGAGTTCAACAAGAAGTACCCCGACATCCAGGTCAAATGGGTGACCCTCCCCGAGAACGAACTGCGCCAGAAGATCACCCTGGACGTCGCCAGCGGCGCCGGCAGTTTCGACATCGCCACCGTCGGCGCCTACGAGGTCCCCATCTGGGCCAAGAACGGCTGGCTCGAACCCCTGACGCCCCTGTTCGCCAAGAACCCCGACCTCATGAAGAGCTACAACCTCGCCGACGTCCTGCCCGGCGTGCGCGGCGCCCTGACCGTCGGCGGCAACCTCTACGCCGTGCCCTTCTACGCCGAGAGCAGCATGACCTTCTACAACAAGGACCTGTTCAAGGCCGCCGGGCTGACCATGCCCGCCCAGCCCACCTGGAACCAGATCCAGACCTTCGCCAGCAAGATCCACAACCCCAGCAAGGGCATCTACGGCGTGTGCCTGCGCGGCCTGCCCGGCTGGGGCGAGAACATGGCCCTGTTCACCACCATGGTCAACACCTTCGGCGGCCGCTGGTTCGACACCAACTGGCAGGCCCAGGTGAACAGCCCCGCCTGGAAGAACGCCATGACCTTCTACGTGAACCTCGTCAAACGCTACGGCCCTCCCGGCGCGACCGGCAACGGCTTCACCGAGAACCTCACCCTGATGAGCCAGGGCAAGTGCGGCATGTGGGTCGACGCGACCGTCGCCGCCGGGTTCCTCAGCGACCCCAGCAGCTCCAAGATCACCAAATCGGTCGGCTTCGCCAAGGCCCCGGTCGGCACCACCCCCCGCGGCAACAACTGGTACTGGAGCTGGAACCTCGCCATTCCCAAGAGCACCAAGCAGGAAGACGCCGCCTTCAAGTTCCTGACCTGGGCCACCAGCAAGGAGTACATCGCCCTGGTCGCCAGGACCAAGGGCACCTGGGCCAGCGTCCCCCCCGGCACCCGCACGAGCACCTACCAGAACGCCAACTACAAGAAAGCCGCCGGCGCGTTCAGCGGCCTGGTCCTGAGCAGCATCAACAGCGCCGACGTGAACAAGGCCACCAAGGACCCCGTGCCCTACACCGGCGTGCAGTACGTCGCCATCCCCGAATTCCAGGCACTCGGCACGCAGGTCGGGCAGTACCTCGCCGGGGCGCTCAGCGGGCAGTACACCGTCGATCAGGCCCTGAAACTCGCGCAGGACGCCGCGAACAAGACCGCCCGCGAAGGCGGCTACCAGAAGTAACCCACGCGGGGCGCGGCGATCCTCCAGACCCGCCCGCGCCCACCCATCCGCAGTCCCAGCGCACCCCAGGGGAGGCCCGAGGCGACCACCTCGCCTCCCCCGCACCGTTGCACCCCCCACCCGCAGGAGGTGAATCATGACCGCCGCCGCCACACCACACGCGACCGCCGCCCCCAGACGGGGCTTCCGGCTGACCCCCGCCGCGCTGATCTGGCCCGCCCTGCTGTACCTGATCCTGACCACCCAGGTGCCGTTCTTCATGACGGTGTACTACTCGTTCTTCCGGTACAACCTCGCCATTCCCGGCGCCCGCCCCTTCATCGGGCTGGACAACTACAAGAACCTCCTGACCGACCCGCAGAACCTCACGATCCTGTGGAACACCGTCGTCCTGGCAGGCGGCACCCTGATCCTCACCCTGATCATCGGCGCGGCCCTGGCGCTGCTGCTGAACCGCGACTTCCCGGGCCGCGCGCTGTTGCGGACCCTGCTGATCAGCTCGTTCCTGGTCATGCCGGTCGTAACGGCCGTCGTGTGGAAGAACATGCTCTTGAACCCCGCCTTCGGGTTCTTCTCGTGGGTGCTGACCAGCCTGGGCCTGCCCCCGGTGGACTTCCTGGCGCAGTACCCGATGGCCAGCGTGATCGCCATGATCACCTGGGAATGGACGCCGTTCGCCATGCTGATCCTCCTGACCGGCCTGCAGAGCCTCCCGGACGACCAGATCGAGGCCGCCCGCCTGGACGGCGCCAGCCCCTGGCAGGAATTCCGCTTCGTGGTGCTGCCCCACTGGACGCAGGCGATCCAGGTGGTCGTCCTGATGGAAACCATCGCGCTGCTGCAGGTGTACGGCGAAATCTACGGCTCGACGTCCGGCGGGCCTGGCCTGGCCACCACCAACCTCCCGTACTTCATCTACCAGAAGGCCTTCGCGGAGTACAACATCGGCCTGGCCAGCGCCGCCGGGGTGATCACCGTGGTCCTCACGAACGTGCTCGCCGCGTACATGCTGCGCCTCCTGACCCGCACCAGCAGGAGCGAATGACATGAAGGCCCAGATCCGCCTAAGAAACACCCTGCTGACCCTGGTCACGTACCTGATCGCCGCCGCGTTCCTGTTCCCGCTCGTGTGGATGTTCATGGCCGCCTTCAAGACCGAGGCGCAGGCCTTCGCCACCCCGCCCGTGTTCATCTTCACGCCCACCCTGGAGAACTTCGAGAAGGCCATGGGCTCGTACTTCCCGGCGCTGCGCAACTCGCTGATCGCCGCCGTGGGGAGCACCGTCCTGGCGTTCATCCTGGGCCTTCCGGCGGCGTTCGCGCTGGCCGTGTATCCCACCCGCCGCGCGCAGAACGTCCTGACCTGGATGCTGTCCACGAAGTTCATGCCCGCCGTCGGCGTCATCGTGCCGCTGTTCCTGATCTACCGCAACCTCGACCTGCTCGACACGCTGCCCGGATTGATCCTGATGTACACCACCATGAACCTCCCGCTGGTCGTGTGGATGATGCACTCCTACATGACCGAGATCCCCTACGCGATCTACGAGGCCGCCAAGGTGGACGGCGCGACCGTCGCGCAGGAATTCTTCGGCATCGCCCTGCCGCTGAGCACGCCCGGCATGGCCGCCACCGCCCTGCTGTGCCTGATCTTCGCGTGGAACGAGGTGTTCTTCGCGCTGAACCTCACCAGTTCGGACGCCGCGCCGCTGAGCGTGTTCATCGGTGAGTTCAAGACCAGCCAGGGCCTGTTCTGGGCGCAGCTGAGCGCCGCCGCCACCCTGGTCGTCCTGCCGGTCCTGATCTTCGGCTGGGTCGCCCAGCGTCAACTCGTGCGCGGCCTGAGCTTCGGGGCGGTGAAGTGACCATGACCACACTCCGCTTCCCCCTGCGCGCCGCGAGCCTCCCCGCCCTGGCGGGCCGCGTGCAGGTGCCCAGCTACGACCCGCGCGGCCTGCGGACCGGCATCGTGCACTTCGGCGTCGGTGCGTTCCACCGCTCGCATCAGGCCATGTACCTCGACCGGCTGATGAACCTGGGCGCCGCGCACGACTGGGCCATCTGCGGCGTGGGCGTCCTGCCCGGCGATGCCCGGGTGCGCGACGTCCTGCGCGACCAGGACCACCTCTACACCCTGGTCACCCACGCCCCGGACGGCCGCAGCGAGGCCCGCGTGATCGGCGCCATCCACGACTACCTGTTCGCCCCGGACGACCCCGAGGCGGTCTGTGAGCGGCTGGCGCACCCCGCCACGCGCATCGTGTCCCTGACCGTCACCGAGGGCGGCTACAGCCTGAACAACGCCACCGGCGAGTTCGACCCTGCGGGGGACGTCCTGCACGACCTCCAGCCGGGCGCGGTGCCCAGAAGCGTGTTCGGGTTCCTGACCGAGGGCCTGCGCCGCCGCCGCGCACGCGGCCTGCCGCCCTTCACGGTGATGTCCTGCGACAACATCCAGGGCAACGGGCACGTCACGCGGCGGGTCCTGACCGCCTTCGCGCGCCGCCAGGACCCGGACCTCGCCGACTGGATCGCGCGGGAGGTCGCCTTCCCGAACAGCATGGTGGACCGCATCACGCCCGTCACCACGCCCGCCATGCGCGAGGAGCTGGAACGCGACTACGGCGTGCAGGACGCCTGGCCCGTCATCGCCGAGAGCTTCACGCAGTGGGTGCTGGAAGACCACTTCACCTGCGGCCGCCCCCCGCTGGAAGATGCGGGCGTGCAGATCGTGCCGGACGTCGAAGCCTACGAACTCATGAAACTGCGCCTGCTGAACGCCGCGCATCAGGCCATGAGCTACCCCGCGCTGCTCGAAGGATTCCAGTTCGTGCACGAGGTCTGCCAGCAGCCCCGCTACGCGCAGTTCCTGCTGGACTACATGGCCCTGGAAGCCCAGCCGACCCTGCACCCCGTGCCCGGCATTGACCTGCGCGCGTACCAGCAGCAGCTGATCGAGCGCTTCTCGAACCCCGCCATCCTGGACACCCTGGCCCGCCTGATCGTGGACGGCAGCGAACGCATCCCCAAGTTCCTGCTGCCCGTCGCCCGCGAGCAGGCCGCACGGATCCAGGCTGGACAGGGTGGCGAGCTGCGCCGCTGCGTGTTCGTGGTCGCCGCCTGGAGTGCGTACGTCGCGCAGGCCGCCGAACGCGGCGAGACCCTGGTGGACGTCCGCGCCGCCGAACTGACCCGCGCCGCGCAGGCCGACGCCGTCACGCCCGGCGCGTTCCTTGACCAGCCTGACCTGTTCGGCGACCTGAGCCGCACGCCGGCTTTCGTGCAGGCGTACCTGGACGCCCGCGCCGCCCTGCGCGACCACGGCCCGCACGCGGCCCTGGAGGCCCTGACCGGACCCGTGCCGACGCAGGAACCGGCGTGACGCGCATGGCCCGGACCTCCGTCCTGACCGGCACGCGGCAGCTGGACTGGACCGACCGCGCCGTCCCCGCTCCCGGCCCGCGCGAGGTCCGTGTGCGCGTCACCCGCGTCGGCGTGTGCGGCAGCGACGTCCACTATTACACGCACGGCCGCATCGGCCCCTTCGTCGTGGACGGCCCCCTGGTCCTGGGACACGAGGTCAGCGGCGTGGTGGACGCCATCGGTGCGGGCGTGACCCGCGTGAAACCCGGTGACCGCGTGGCGCTGGAACCCGGCGTGCCCTGCCGCCGCTGCGTGTACTGCCACGCCGGGGCGTATAACCTCTGCCCGGACATGGCCTTCATGGCGACGCCCCCGGTGGACGGCGCCTTGACCGAGGCGGTCCTGTGGCCCGACGACTTCGTGTACCCCGTCCCCGACACCGTCAGCGACGACGCCGCCGCACTCCTCGAACCGCTCGCGGTGGGCCTGTGTGCCGCCCGCAGGGGCGAGGTCCGCCCCGGCCACTCGGTCGCCGTGCTCGGCGCGGGCCCAGTGGGCTGCACGACGGTCATGGCGGCCCACGCGGCGGGCGCGACGACCATCATCGCCGTGGACCTGGAGGACTTCCGCCTGGATCTCGCGCGGCAGGTGGGCGCCACGCACACCATCAACGCCCGCCACGGGGACGCCCTGACCGTCATCCGGGAACTGTGCGCCGCGCGTGACCGCCTGCACGCCTCGCACGCCGGGGTGGACGTCGCCTTCGAGACCGCCGGGAGCCTCCCCACCACCCGCCTGACCCTCGCCGCGCCGAAACCCGGCGGGACGGCCGTGCTGGTGGGCCTCCCGCCCGACCCGGAGGTCAGCCTGGACATCGTCAGCGCCGCCAGCCGCGAGGTCACGCTGCGCGGCGTGTTCCGCTATGCCAACGGCTACCCGGCCGCCATCGAACTCGCCGCCACGGGTCGCGTGAACCTCGACGCGCTGGTCACGCACCGCTTCCCGTTCACGCAGACGCCCGAGGCCTTCGCGTTCGCGGACCGCGAGAAACGCACGTCCATGAAGGTCATGATCGACGTCGGCTGAGTGCAAAGCGTGCGGGGTGGAGGGGACAACCGTCCGAACCTCCACCCCGCGCGCCCGGAACCCGTTTCGCTCCTGCTCGCATCCGCTCGGGTTGAACGTTTTTGCCAACCTTTCAACCGGAGTCCGTATTACTTCAGGGTCAGGCTGGTGAGGATCGCGCGGCCTTCCTCGATCTGCTCGGGCGTCGTGCCGCTGGGCTGCACGAGGGTCGCGGTGAACAGGCGGTTGTTCTTCACGGTGAACACCTGCGTCCAGCGGACCATGCCGCCCTCGCCGTCGCCGAGGTACGTCCAGAGGATCGCGGGCGTGCTGCCCAGCTTGATGGTCTTCTCGCCCAGCATCTTGAACTTCGGGACTTCCTTGCTCAGCTGCGACGCGAACAGGTCGCGGAAGTCCGCCAGGGTCGCCTTCAGTTTGGGGTCCACGTCCTGCACCTGCACGGTCACGGTGGGGCGCACGGTGCCTGCGTCGCGGTTGATGAACGCCACGTCCGCGCCCGGCACGTTCTTCAGCGGGATCCACCCGGCAGGAACGCGGATCGAGTAGCCCTTGCTGCTGTTGGCGGTGACGGCTTCCACGGTCCGCGCGCCCTCCGCGGCGGGCGTCGCGGGCGTGGCGGCGGCGCCCTGTGCGAGGGCGGGGGTGAGGCTTAGGGCCGCGAGGAGCAGCGGGGCAAGCAGGTGGACGCGCTTCATGAGCGTCAGGGTAGAGCCTGAAGGTGAGCCGAGTCTGACCGCAGGGAGCGCGTGAACGCGACCCGCCCGCCCTCCAGGTGCAGGTGGTGCGTGAGGCCCGCCGGGGCGTCCGCGTCGCGGTGCGCGACGATCAGGACGTGCGTGCCCGCGCGGGCCAGACCGGGCAGCAGCGCCAGGAACGCGGCGCGCGAGTGGGCGTCCAGGAAGTCCAGGCCCTCGTCGAGGATCAGCAGGCGCGGGCGGTGCGCGACCGCGCGGGCCAGCAGCAGGCGCCGCAGCTGCCCCTGCGACAGCGACTCGGCACTGCGGTCCAGCAGGTCCGTCAGGGCGAGGTGCGCCGCCAGGTCCTCCACCACGCGCGCCTGATCTGCGGTCAGGGCGGGGCTGAAGCCCTCCGCGCCACTCCAGGCGCTGGCGATCACCTCACGGCCCGTCCAGTCCCGCCGCTGCCGGATGCCCAGCTCCGCGCTGACCAGCCCGATCTGCGCGCGTCGCTCGGTCAGCAGGTCGCGCCCCAGGAACGCCCGCCGGACGCTCCCGCCCAGCGCGGGGTGCAGCTCCCCGGCGATCAGGCGGGCCAGGGTGCTCTTGCCACTGCCGTTCTCGCCGGTCACCAGCCAGTGCTCCCCCGCGCGCCACGACCAGCTGACCGGCCCCAGCGCCCGGTGCCCGTCCCGGTATACGACCGCGTCCTGCACGGCCACCAGCACCTCCCCGCCACCCGACGCTCCCGGCAGCACCAGGGCAGGGGAGGGCGCGTCCCCGACCGGCGCGGCCTCGGTCACCACGCCCCCCTCCACCCGCAGGGTCCGCCAGGGCAGCGCCGGGGCCTCCTCTGGCCGGTGCGTGGCGAGTACCACGCCCACCCCCGACGCGTGCACCCGCGCGATCAGCGCGCCCAGCTCCGCGCGGGCCTGCGGGCTCAGGCCGTCCGTGAACTCGTCCAGCAGCAGCAGCTCCGGCGCGGGCATCAGCGCCGCGCCCAGCATCACCCGCCGCCGCTGCCCGTGACTCAGCGTCCGCACGTCCCGCCCCAGCAGCGCCCCCAGCCCGGTCAGGGTTGCGACCTCCGCCACGCGCGCCTGCGCCCCCGGTGTCGCCTCCCACAGGTTCAACCGCTCGCCGGACAGTGCCGCCAGGAGCACGTCCTGCACGGTCTGCACCCACTCGCGCGTCAGATAGAACGCCTCGGCATCCGGGCCGACCAGTCGCAGCGACCGCCGCGCCCGCACCGCCGAGCGCTGCACCCCGTCCCCCAGCCCGTACACCCGCTCGCCGCGCACCGGGGCGACCTCGCCCGCCAGCAGGCGCAGCAGCGTCGTCTTCCCGCCCCCGTTCGACCCCCACAGCCGCAGCGCCGCGCCGCGCGGCACGTCCAGCGTCACGCCGCGCAGGCGCGTGTCCCCACCCGCGATCACGTCCACGTCCCTCAGGGCCACCAGCGGCGCACTCATTCCCGCGAGTCTAGCGGCAGCGGCGACCGGCAGGCGACCTCCCCCGATCTGTGTGGATTGCACACACCGGGGGAGGTCGTCGGGTATCAGGCGGTCACTGGTAGCTGATGTCGCCCGTGCTGAACTGACAGGTGGTGCCGCTGGGGCCGCCGCTGCCGGGAATCTCCTTCGGTTCGCCGCTGGTGACGCCGGTGAAGCGCACGCAGACGGGCACGCGCCGCCCGATGATGGTCACGCCGCTGATCTTGGCGGTGTCGCCGTAGTTCTCGTTCACGCCGACCAGTTTCGCGGTGCCGTCCTTGGCGGTGACGCCGCTGATGACGACGTTGCGGCGGTACTGCGTCTTGCAGTTCCCGCATGAGCGGTAGAAGGTGCCGTACGTCTCGGCGCTGAAGTTCCGGATGATCATGGTGCCGGGGCCGTTGTGCTGGAAGATCTTGTCGGTCGCCTTGCGGGCGCCGCCACCCGTGACGGTCATGACCTGCGAGGCTGCCGTGCTCTTGAAGGTGGCGGCGTCCTCGCCGACGTCCTCCCACCAGACGTTCGTCAGGGTGCAGCTGCCCTTGCAGTGGACCCCGTCTGCGGCGGGCGCGCCGATGATCACGTTGCTCAGGCTGGCGCCGTCTTCCAGGATGAACAGCGGGGCCTGATTCTCGTTCTGGCTGTCGGTGCTGGAGATGTAGCGCGCGTTGCCGTAGTTGCGGCTGGTGCCCTTGGGGATGGTGATGGTGGCGCTGATCTTCGTCGTGCTGGTGGGTGTGGGGAAGGTGTTCAGGCCCTGGGCGTCCAGGGTGGGGGTGGTGGCGACCGGATCGCTGCTGCCGGGCGCAGCGCTGAGGTTGCAGGCACTCAGCAGCGCCAGCAGGGCGGGCAGGGTCAGGAGCTTCGAGGCAGAGGAGATCGGAGCAGAGGAAAGCCGGGTTAGACGCATGAGGTTCTCTCCTTTGGTCGCCGTGAGGCTGGATTGTGCGGACCTCCGTCATTGAACGTGGTGAGGGGCCAGCTGACCGATAATTGACTAGACATGATTTACAACGATTACTCAGATGCAGCGAATGATCAAATCACGAGAGAAACGTCATGAAACGGAGCTGACCTACCCGCACGCGGAGGCCGATTTAGGCTTTCATACCAAACTGGTGTTGTCGGAATTAGGCGGCCGGCTCTCGCCATCACCAGTGCCCATGCTCTCCTGCATCCATGCTCCGCACCCTGCACCTGATCAAGCACGGCACACCGCAGTTCGTGGCGGGCGTCCCGGCGCACGAGTGGCCGCTCGCCCCGGACGCCCTGACCGAGCTGCCTGCGCTGGCGGCCCGCCTGAACCCGCGTCCGGACGTGATCGTGTGCTCGCTGGAACCCAAGGCGCACGCGACCGCACAGGCGCTGGACGATCACCTGGGGGTGCCGCTGCGGCCCATGCACGGCCTGCACGAGCAGCTGCGCTACACGGCCCGCTTCCACGCGGACCCGGCGGATTTCCAGGCCGAGTACCGGCAGTTCTTCGCGCAGCCGGACCTGCTGGTGGTCGGCGAGGAGACCGCGCGTGACGCCCGCACCCGCTTCTCGAACGCCGTGAACGCCGTCATGGCCGCCAACCCGCAGCCGACCGTGGCGGTCGTGGCGCACGGGACGGTCATCAGCCTGCTCGTCGCGGCGCTGCGTGGCGTGGACCCGTACCCGCTGTGGCGGGACCTGCCCCTGCTGGGTGTGCTGAGCGTCCCGTGGGAACCCGGCGCGGCGGGGGCGCGTACTGCCCCGTAAAGGGAGGCAATTTCATGGGATTCACCATTTTCGTGATCGTGCTGCTCATGCTGGTGCTGGTCACGCTGTTCGCCGGAGTCAAGAGCGTGCCGCAGGGCAGCGAGTGGACGCAGGAACGCTTCGGGAAGTTCCAGCGGACGCTGAAACCGGGGCTGAACATCATCATTCCGTACATCGACCGCATCGGGCGCCGCGTGAACATGATGGAACAGGTGCTCGACGTGCCCAGCCAGGAGGTCATCACCAAGGACAACGCGCTGGTCACCGTGGACGGCGTGGTGTTCTACCAGGTGCTCGACGCCGCCAAGGCCAGCTACGAGGTCAGCAACCTGAACCAGGCGATCCTGAACCTGACCATGACGAACATCCGCACCGTGATGGGCAGCATGGACCTCGACGAACTGCTCTCGAACCGTGACCAGATCAACGCCCGCCTATTGACCGTCGTGGACGAGGCCACCGAGCCGTGGGGCGTCAAAGCAACGCGAATCGAGGTGAAGGACATCAAGCCGCCGGCCGATCTGGTCGCCAGCATGGCCCGCCAGATGAAGGCCGAACGCGAGAAACGCGCCAACATCCTCGACGCCGAGGGCTTCCGGCAGGCCGCGATCCTGAAGGCCGAGGGCGAGAAGCAGGCCGAGATCCTCTCCGCCGAGGGGCGCCGTCAGGCCGCGTTCCTGGAGGCCGAGGCCCGCGAACGCGCCGCGCAGGCGGAAGCCGAGGCGACCCGGCTGGTCAGTGACGCGATTGCTGCGGGGAACGTGCAGGCCATCAACTACTTCGTCGCGCAGCGCTACGTGGACGCCCTGAAGGACATCGCCAGCGCGCCCAACCAGAAGACCCTGATCCTGCCGCTGGAAGCGACGAGCATCCTGGGCAGCCTGCAGGGCGTCGCGGAGATCGCCCGGGACGCCTTCGGGCGCAAGGGATAAGCGGATGGACTGGCTGCCCACCCTGGAACGCGTGCAGTCCTGGCACTGGTGGGTGCTGGGCGCGCTGCTGCTGATCCTGGAAGTCGCCGCGCCCGGCATCTTCTTCGTGTGGCTGGCCCTCGCCGCGTTCGCGCTGGGCCTGCTGGTGTTCGTCCTGCCCATCCTGCCGGTCGCCGTGCAGCTGCTGCTGTTCGCCGCGCTGAGCGTCGCGGCGGTCACGCTGGGCCGCCGCTACGTGACGCGCCTCCTGCCGGACTCGCCCGAGGCGGGCCGCGTGAACCGGGGCGCGCACCGGCTGGTGGGGCAGACCGTCACGGTCGTCACGCCCATCGTGAACGGCATCGGCCGCGTGCGGGTGGGGGACAGCGAGTGGCGCGCCACCGGCCCGGACACCCCGCAGGGCGCGCGGGTCGTGATCGTCGCCGCGGACGGCCCCACCCTGCACGTCCGCGAGGTCAACGGCACCTGGACGTAAACCAGACGTAGGAAGAGGCGGCCCCGGTGTGCTTCCGGGGCCGCCTCTCCGTCAGGGGTCAGGCGCGCCGGGTGGGGTACAGCCAGGGGCGCAGCAGGCGCGACAGCCACGGCAGCACCGGCCAGTTCAGGAACAGCGTGGACACCGACGCGGTCGCCAGCGTGGACGCCCACGCGGGCCACTCCCCGGTGACGGGCCGCAGCAGCCACGCGAACAGCATGATCAGCGGGTACACGCCCACGATCCCCACGATCACGTTCTTCCACAGCGGCGGGGCGGGCAGGCGCGCCGGGCGGTCGAACCACGCCTCCAGGCCCTGCGCCTCGCGGTACTCGACCTCGTCGGCGGTGAACTCGTCCAGTTCCGCCAGCGCCGAACGGTACGCGGGCGTGGCGCGCCACGCGGCGAGGGCCTGCGGGGACGCGAACCGCACCAGCGTCACGTACTCCGCGACCGGGCCGTTCGTGTCCCGCAGGACGTGCAGGCCCAGGAAGCCCGGCTGGGTCGCCTGGAGGGCGTGCAGGCGCCGCGCCCACGCCTCGTACGCCTCCAGTTTCGACAGGCGGACGCGTTCGGTGACGACCAGGGTGATGCCCGTGGCCTGGGGCGGAACAGTGGTGGGGGAGGGGATGGCAGCGTCGGACATCAGCCCCGCAGTCTACCCGACGCGGGGCGTGCGCGGTGCCGGGCGCGCGGTTCATACTGGACGTCCCCCCGGTCCGCACCCCACCCCTGGAGGTTCACCGCATGCGCAGCCGCCCCGCCCACCTGCCCCTGCTGGCCCTGAGCACCCTGAGTGCCGCGCACGCCGCGACGTTCGACGTGTACACCTTCACGCCCCCGAGCGGCTGGACGCAGACGACCGCGAAGGGCGTCACGCGCGTCAGCCGCAACGCGGGCGGCCAGTACTGCCTGTTCGACCTGTACGCCGCGACGAAAGGCAGCGGGAACGTGAAACAGGACTTCCGCAGCGAGTGGAACACCCTGGTCGTGAAACCCTACGCGCCCGACGACGCGCCCGAGGAGGAGAGCGGCGACCCGGTCGGCGGCTGGCAGACCCACCTGGGCGGCGCCTCGTTCGCTTACGAGGGTGGGACCAGTCTGGCGGTCCTGGCGACCTTCAGCGCGGCCGGGCAGGCGGCGAGCGTCCTGATGCTCGGCAACGACGAAAAATGCCTGGAGCAGTTCGACGCATTCCTGACCACCCTGCGCCTGAAAACCCCCACCGCCCAGACCACGCCCACCCCACCGAAACCCGCCCCGGCCCCCGCAGCGGGCGGGCTGAACACCGCGCCGCTGAAGAGCACCTTCAAGTTCGACACCACCACCTTCGACGACGGGTGGGTGTCCGTCGTGCAGAAGGACTGGGTGCTCGCCCGGCGCGGCACCACCACCATCCGCCTGCACTACCCCAGCGGCCCCACCTACAACCCGGACTCCGACGCCGCACTGCGGGACGCCTGGAACACCCTCGTCGCGCCCCGCTACCGCGACCTGCAGGACTACCGGCAGGCCTTCGACACCCTGAACTTCGAACGGCCCTACCTCGCCAGCGGGACCGCCACCAGCCTGGAGACCGGGGCGCGGGTGTACGTCGCGCTGTTCCGGCAGGCCGAGAGCGGCTGGATCGAGATCGTCACCCCCGACCGCGACACCTTCCTGAAGGCATACCGCCTGGACCCCGCGCAGTTCTACGGCGTGGACGACACCCTCCTGCGGCCCCTGCGGAACCTGCGCGGCCTGAACCGCTTCGCCGTCGCCGCCAGCGACCTCACCGGCACCTGGAGCAGCAACGCCAGCGGGTACACGCAGTGGGTGAACGCCTTCACCGGCCTCAGCGCCGGCGCCACCGGATTCTCCAGCAACGAGACGTTCGAGTTCGTCGGGAACGGCACGTACCGCTGGAGCCTCGCCATGGCCAGCGGCGTCGTCGGCGCGCAGACCTTCAGCGGCGCCAAATCCAGCGGCAAACACGCCATGAAGGGCAACTGGCAGATCAGCTTCAGCGACATCGAAGGCAAGCCCAGCGTGTACAACGCGTACTTCGAGGCAGGACGCGGCGGACAGCGCATCCTCTGGATGCAGTCCGTCGGCAGCTACAGCGCCTACGTCAAGGTGAAGTGACCTGGGAAGAACCTGCGTTCAGTCCAGCATCCGGCGGTGGTAATCCACCTGCCCCAGGTGCCAGTTCAGGTGCCCGTACAGGTGAATCAGGAAGTACCGGACTGTCATGCCCTCCGGGAAGCCCGGCAGCTGCCGCGCACTCACCTCGTCCAGCCGCGCCGCGTCCAGGCCGTCCAGGGCCGAGACCACCCGCGCCGACACCTCCCGCAGCCCCGCGATCAGTTCCGCGCGGGGCACGTCCCGCCGCGCGAACTCCGCCTCCCGGTCCCGCTCGAACGGCGCGCCACCGAGGTCCGCGCCGATGAACTGCGACAGGTTCCCGATCAGGTGCAGCGCCAGCGTCCCCGCCGGATTCACGATGTCCCCCCGTACCCGCCACACGGAGGCGTCGTCCGGGTACGCCTCCAGTTCTGCGATGAGCTTCTGGAGGTCCCGCACGAACAGCTCCCGCAGTTCAGACACCATGACGGCAGCTTACCTGCCGCCCGGACTGCCCGGCGCGTTTACCGGGGCGGGAGGAGCAGTTTGCCTTCCAGGGGGGTGCTGAGGACGATGCTGGTGTCGCAGGTGAAGCCCATGTTGATCAGTTCGGTCAGCATGTGTTCCAGCGCGCCGACGTCGGGCACGGCGACTTTCAGGATGCAGGAGTTGTCCCCGGTGACGCTGTGGCATTCCAGCACGCCGTCGTGCCTGGTGGCCCAGCGGACCAGGGTGGGGTCGTTGCGGCCACTGTCCTGCACGCCGATGAAGGCGGTGATGGTGCGCCCGAGCGGTTTGCTGGCGACGCGGATGCCGTAGCCGAGGATCACGCCGGCGTCTTCGAGGCGGCGGACGCGTTCAGTGACGGCGGGGGCGCTCAGGCCGACGCGGCGGCCGAGTTCGCGCATGCTCAGGCGGGAGTCCGTCTGGAGTTCCTGCAGGATGCGGTGGTCGAGGGGGTCGAGGTGGCCGCCGGACTGTCTCATACCCCCCCACCTTAGCATTTGGAAGGTGGTGGGTGGCGTTTGCGAGGCTGGTGTGCGGCGACCCCCGCGCACCTGACAGGCGACGCGCATTCCAATCCGGCCCGCCCAGCGCGGACAATAAGGGCGCACTCAATTCGAGTTTCACCCGTTCACGCCGCACCACCGGAGGTTTTCCCATGCCGATTCACCCGCAGGCCACCCTTCGCAGCCAGATGATGCTGCCCCGCAACCACCGCGCCGACAAGTGGGCCGACGTGCCCGACGAGCAGTGGTACGACTGGAAATGGCAGCTGAAAAACCGCATCAACAGCGTCGCCGAACTCGAGGAAGTCCTCACCCTGACCGACAGCGAACGCAAGGGCGCCAGCGCCGAGGGCATCTTCCGCCTGGACATCACCCCGTACTTCGCCAGCCTCATGGACCGCGACGATCCCACCTGCCCCGTCAGGCGACAGGTGATCCCCACCGAGGAAGAACTTCAGCCGTTCACGAGCATGATGGAAGACTCCCTGGCGGAGGACAAGCACAGCCCCGTCCCCGGCCTGGTGCACCGCTACCCGGACCGCGTGCTGATGCTCGTCACCACGCAGTGCGCCAGCTACTGCCGCTACTGCACCCGTAGCCGCATCGTCGGCGACCCCACCGAGACCTTCAACCCCGCCGAGTACGAGCAGCAGCTGAACTACCTGCGCAACACCCCCCAGGTCCGCGACGTCCTGCTGTCCGGCGGTGACCCCCTCACCCTCGCGCCGAAAGTCCTGGGCCGCCTGCTGGCCGAACTGCGCAAGATCGAGCACATCGAGATCATCCGCATCGGCACCCGCGTCCCCGTGTTCATGCCCATGCGCGTCACGCAGGAACTCTGCGACGTCCTCAGTGAAAACCACCCGGTGTGGATGAACATCCACGTCAACCACCCCAAGGAAATCACCCCGGAAGTCGCCGACGCCTGCGACCGCCTCACCCGCGCCGGCGTCCCCCTGGGCAACCAGAGCGTGCTGCTGCGCGGCGTGAACGACCACCCCGTCATCATGCAGAAACTCGTGCGCGAACTCGTCAAGATCCGCGTGCGCCCCTACTACATCTACCAGTGCGACCTCGTGCACGGTGCCGGGCACCTGCGCACCACCGTCAGCAAGGGCCTGGAAATCATGGAAAGCCTGCGCGGCCACACCAGCGGCTACAGCGTTCCCACGTACGTCGTGGACGCCCCCGGCGGCGGCGGCAAGATCCCCGTCGCCCCCAACTACGTCCTGTCGCACAGCCCCGAGAAGCTCATCCTGCGCAACTTCGAAGGCTACATCGCCGCGTACAGCGAACCCACCGACTACACCGGCCCCGACATGCTCGTCCCCACCGACTGGCAACGCAAGGAACCCGGCCAGAGCGGCATCTTCGGCCTCATGGAAGGCGAACGCATCAGCATTGAACCCAAGGAATTCGCCGAATCCCGCCACCGCCCCGGCGCCACCCAGCACCGCCTCAACAGCCGCGAAGACAAATGGGCCGCCCACGGCATCGGCGCCGCGACCGACACCGCGCCAGACGGCATGGTGCAGGCCGCGCAACCCGTCAGCGGCGACTGAGACACAGCGCAACCCTTCAGTCCGCTGCGCGGCCAGCTCCCCTTGAGGGGAGCCAGGAATCACCCGCCTCCCCTTGAGGGGAGGTGCCCCGAAGGGGCGGAGGGGTCGCCCGCGACTCTACCGTCCCGCTCCCCAGGAGAACATCCATGACCACCCTTCCCAAACCCCGTCAGCCTGAACTGAAGACCTCCCTGCCCGGCCCGAAGACCGCTTCGATCATGGAGCGCGACAGCCAGCACCTCTCGACGTCCTACATGCGTCCGTACCCGTTCGTGCCGGATCACGGTGAGGGCGTGTGGCTGACGGACGTGGACGGGAACACCATGCTGGATTTCTTCGCGGGGATCGCGGTGAGCACGACCGGGCACGCGCATCCGCATGTGGTGCAGGCGGTGCAGGAGCAGATCACGAAGTTCACGCACGTGTGCCTGACGGATTACCCGCAGGAGATCACGACCAGCCTCGCCGAGCGTCTCGTGAAGCACGTGGAGAAACCGGGCGAGAAGTGGCGCGTGTTCTTCAGCAACAGCGGCGCCGAGGCGGTCGAGGCGGCCGTGAAACTGGCGCGCAACCACACGGGACGGCAGCACATCATCTCGACGATGGGCAGCTTCCACGGGCGGACGTACGGCGCGATCACGCTGACGGGCAGCAAGACGAAGTACAAGCGTGGCTTCGGCCCGCTGCTGCCCGCCGTGAGCCACGTGCCGTACCCGAACCCGTTCCGTCCGCCGCTGGGCAGCACGCCCGAGACGTGCGGTCAGGCGGTGCTGGATCACATCGAGGGGCTGTTCGTGGGCATCCTGCCCGCCGATGAGGTCGCGGCGATCATCGTGGAACCCATGCAGGGCGAGGGTGGGTACATCGTGCCCCCGGCGGACTTCCTGCCGGGCCTGCGGGCGCTGTGCGACAAGTACGGGATCATGCTGATCTTCGACGAGGTGCAGGCCGGGATGGGCCGCACCGGGAAGATGTTCAGCTTCCAGCACTTTGACGTGCAGCCGGACATCATCACGTCCGCGAAGGGCATCGCGTCGGGCATGCCGCTGGGGGCGCTGCTGGCCAAGGAGAGCGTCATGACGTGGCCGGTCGGGTCGCACGGCAGCACGTACGGCGGGAACCCGGTGGCGGCGGCCGCGGCGCACTCGACACTGGACCTGCTGGAAGGGAAGGTGCAGCACCCGGGCTGCGGCGCGAACCTGATGGACAACGCCGCGCAGGTGGGCGAGTTCATCATGGCCGAGCTGAAGGGCATGCAGGCGGAATTCCCGTTCCTGGGGGACGTGCGCGGCGCGGGGCTGTTCATCGGGCTGGAGTTCGTGAAGCCCGACGGCAGCCCGGACGGGGCGCTGCGGGACCGGGCGAGCATGGCGATGTTCGAGCGTGGCCTGCTGAACCTCGATTGCGGTGAGGCCGTGATCCGTATCTCCCCGCCGCTGATCCTGACCCGCGAGGAGGCCGCGACGGGTCTGGAGATCATGCGCGAGACGCTGCGCACCCTGCAGTAAGGGCGCGGCGTGCAGGAGGCGGAACGCTGGGAAAACCCCGCGTCTCGCCTCTTCATGCGCAATTCAGGGCAACGAAAGGGGAGGCCACAGTGGGCCTCCCGCTTCTCATGCTGCTGGTTTCGGTTACAGGCGTTTCATGATGGCCTGGAGGCTGGCGCTGTCGGCCCAGGCCATGCCCTTCTCGACGTACATGCGGGCCATGGTCTTGTCACCGCGCTGCAGGGCCATGTACGCCAGTTTGGCGGCGCTGAGGGACGCCCATTCCTTCTCCTGGTCGTTCAGGTCGCCCAGGCGGGTCCAGGCGTTGTACGCGTTGATCCACCACTGGGTCTTGGTGTACAGCTGCGCCAGGTACGCGCTGTAGTCGCGGTTGCCGGCTTCCATGCTGGCGGCGTAGTAGGCGTGGTCCACGGCGGCCTTCCACAGCGTGCGGTCGTAGAAGGGGATGGGGTAGGCGACGTCGGCCTGCACGGCGTATTCCTGCGCCTTGGCGAAGTTCTCGTCGGCGCTCATCATGGCCGGGGCGTTCACGGGTTCCGCGACGGTGGTGGTCGTCGTGGTCGTGGTCGTCTCGGTGGTCGTGGTGGTGTCCTGCGCGGCGGCGAAGCCGGTGAGCACCAGGGCAGTCAGCATGTGAAGTTTCTTCATAACAGTTCGCATCTTAGGCTCTAGTATTTGAGGCGTCCACGACCATCACAGCACCGTAAAGGGTGTGTAAAGGAGCACATTCCAAGATGAGAAATACCCACGTTTTGACTGTTGTCACCATGATGACATTGACCGGTTTCTCCGTGTCCAACGGGCAGGCCGTACCTTCATCCAACCCTCAGTTTGTTGCTCCCAAGGTCGATGTCTTCAAGGAACTCCGTGTCATCTCCGGCGTGACGGTCTCCCCGAACGGGGATCTCACGTTCGTGGGTTCCGACGCGAAGGTCCACCGGACCGACGCGAAGGGCAGCGAGAAATGGAACTTCACCGTCGGCGACATCGGCCGCGCCTACCCGCTCGTGACGCCGCAGGGCGTGACCATCGCCACGTCCTACGACGACACCGTGTACGCCTTGGACCCCAAGGGCAAACTCCTGTGGAAACGCAAGCTGGACGGTGACATCTTCGCCACGCCCGCCCTGCGTCCCGACGGCAGCCTGATCATCGCGACCGCCGGGGGCACCGTGCACGCCCTGAACGCCGCCGGGCAGCCCCTCTGGACGTACAAGGTGGGCGCGCCGGTGTTCAGCAGCCCCGCCGTCGCCGCGGACGGCACCATCTACTTCGGGGCGCAGAACAACCGCATGCACGCCCTGAGCGGGGACGGGAAGCTGAAGTGGGCCTACACGGCCGGATCGCTGGTGTTCAGCTCCCCAGCCATCGGTCCGGACGGCACGGTGTACTTCGGCAGCAGTGACCGCCGCATTCACGCGGTCGCACCCGACGGTCAGCCGAAGTGGACGTTCCTGACGGGACTGTTCGTGAACGCCAACCCGATCGTGACCAGTGGTGGTCTGGTCGTGGTGGGTAGTTACGACGGCAGCGTGTACGCCGTGAACACCACCGGCGAACTGGAATGGACCTACAAGGCGGGTGCGGGGATCGCGGCCAGCGCCGTGGAACTCAGCGACGGCGTGGTGGTCGTTCCGGACCTGCGCGGCACGCTGCACGCGATCGGGAAGGCCGGGCAGTCCCTGTGGCAGATCAGGACCGGCAAGAAGATCGATACCGGCGCGAGCGTCAGTGATCAGGGCTCGCTGTACTTCGTGACGGAAGGGGGCGGGCTGAACATCATCCAGAAGGGTCGTCCGCTGGCGGTGGGCGCGTGGACGAGTTTCCACGGCGCGCCGAACCTGGTGGGGCGCATGACGACCCCGGCGGAACTGCAGGCGCAGACGCAGGCGCGCCGGGCCGCCGCGACCGCCGTGCTGGCCGCCCTGAAGCCCAGCGCGGGGGCGGCACCCGCGCAGCCTGTCCCGCCCCGCACGAACTGAGCCTCTCTGGCGGTGGGCCCGGCGGCGTGTGCTGCCGGGCCCCGTGCTGTTGTGGTGGGGGCGCCCTGGCACGCCACCCCGTCCAGTCATGCTTTAAAAAGTAAAGTGTGCGTGGCTGACCATCCCGGATCGTGCCCGGTGGTACCCTTCACCCATGACGGGCAACACCCAGAACTACGACGTGGTCATCGTCGGCGGCGGCCCCGCCGGACTCACCGCCGCCATCTACACCGGCCGCGCCGAACTCAGCACCCTGATCCTCGAAAAGGGCCTCCCCGGCGGGCAGATCGCCCAGACCGAGGAAGTCGAGAACTACCCCGGCTTCCCCGAACCCATCAGCGGCATGGAACTCGCCAGCCGCATGCAGCAGCAGGCCGAGAAGTTCGGCGGCAGGATCGAGATGGACGAGGTCCAGAGCATCGCCCGCACGGACGACGACCGCGAACACGCCTACCCCTTCACCGTCACCGGCTACAGCGGCACCTACCGCGCCAAGGCCGTGATCCTCGCCACCGGCGCCAACCCCAAACGCCTGGGCATCCCCGGCGAGGAGGCCTTCTGGGGCCGCGGCGTCAGCACCTGCGCCACCTGCGACGGCTTCTTCTACCGCGGCAAGAAGGTCGTCGTGATCGGCGGGGGCGACGCCGCCGTCGAGGAAGGCCTGTTCCTGACCAAGTTCGCCGACGAGGTCACCCTGATCCACCGCCGCGACACCCTGCGCGCCAACAAGGTCGCCCAGGCCCGCGCGTTCGCGAACCCCAAGATGAAATTCATCTGGGACACCGCCGTCGAGGAGATCAAGGGCGACGACGCCGTCAGCGGCGTCCGCCTGAAGAACCTCAAGACCGGCGAGGAAAGCGACATGAGCACCGACGGCGTGTTCATCTTCATCGGTCACACCCCCAACACCGAGTTCGTGAAGGACACCGTCAAGCTCCGCCCCGACGGGTACGTGGACGTCACCGACGAGATCTACACCAGCGTGCCCATGCTGTTCGCGGCCGGGGACGTCAGCGACTACATCTACCGCCAGCTGGGCACCAGCGTCGGCGCCGGAACCCGCGCCGCCATGAGCGCCGAACGCGCCCTGGCCGCCCTGGAACTCGAAACCGAAACCGCCGCCGACTGAGGCCCCCTCGCCTCACCGGCCATTAAGAACACTTCAGCACCGCAGCGGGACGACCGGGCAGCACCGGGACGTCCCGCTCGCTTATGCTCAGCGCATGCCGCGCCGTTCCCTCCTCGCTCGCATCCGCCGCAAGGCGCGCGGATACGCCGCCAAGGCCCGCCGCCTGCTGCGCAGCGTGAACGCCGAGGACGCCCACCCCGACGACCCCTGGGCGCAAACGCACCTGACGCCCGAGGAAGCCCGCGTGTACCGCGCCATGGACCCCCGCGACCGTGAGCACGCCTGCCGCGTCACCCGGCACCTGCTGCGTGACCACCCGCACGCCGACCCACAGCTGATCGCCGCCGCGCTGCTGCACGACTGCGGCAAGAGCCTGCGCCCCTACTTCCTGTGGGAACGCGTGCTGGTCGGACTGATCCCGAACCGTCTGTCGCGGGTGCTGCCACCCGTGGGCGCGATCGGCATCCGCGCGCACCACCCGGAACTCGGCGCGCGGCTCCTCGCGCACGCCGGGGCGCGGCCCCGCGTGGCCCGGCTGGTCGCCCGGCACCACCACCCCGGCGGGGACCCGGACGCCACCCTGCTGCACCTCTACGACGACCAGGAATAGGTGAATCCAGAGCGGCGCCGCCCCGGTTGGAAGGGGCGGCGCCGCTCTGGTTCAGGGCTTACTCGTGGTCGTGGTCGCCGTCGCTGTGCGCGTGCCCGTGGTCGAGTTCCTCGGGGGTGGCGTCGCGGACGTTCAGGACCTTCACGTCGAAGTTCAGGACCATCCCGGCCAGCGGCGGGTTGAAGTCCACGGTGATCTTCTCGCCGTCCACGCTCATGACCGTGAAGGGAATGACGCTGCCGTCCTCCGCCTGCGCGTAGTACGTCGCGCCGACCTCGACGTCGTCCTCGAAGTCCTCGCGGGACAGTTCGTCGACGTTCTCCTCGTCACGCTCGCCGTAGCCGTCCTCGGGCTGCACGGTCACCTGCAGCTCGTCGCCGACGGTCTTGCCTTCCAGCGCGCGTTCCAGGCCGGGGATGATGTTGCTGTGGCCCTGCAGGTACACCAGCGGTTCGCCGGGTTCGCTCTGATCGATGACCTCGCCGTTCACGGTGAGTTTGTAGTCGAGTTCGACAACCTTGTCCTGGGTGATGTTCATGGGGTCTCCGTTTCGCGGTCCCACCGAGATCAGGTGGGCGCGAGGGGCGTGCTCGCCATTCAGGAGTGTACCCCCTGACCCGCACGTCACGGTCTCCTGCGGGTCACGGCTGCGTGCGGAACGTCCACGTCACCGGACCGCGCGCCGTTGCGAAGCGCACCTGCACGTTCGCCCCGGCGGGCAGCGGCGCGTCCGGCAGGGCCAGCGCGCCCCCCTGCGCGGCCAGGACGGTGCGGCCCACCCGCGTCTCGGACTCGTTCGCCCCGGTGAACGAGTCCGCCGTCAGCAGGCACGCGCCCACCGCCTGCCCGTTCACGCGCAGCGTCACGCCACTCACCTCGCCCGCCCGGCCTGGGCCGAGCAGCAGCGCCACCGGCGCCCCCCGCGCCGCCACCATGGGGCATCCGGCCAGCGCGTCCGGCCACTCGCCCGTCGCGGCCCGCAGGCTGGGCGCCGCCTGACCGGGCGCCGGGTACCGCACCGGGTAGCGCGCCGCGCCCGTCAGGCCGCGCCGGACGTCCAGCACCACCGCCGACTGGAACCCCCCGGCCGCGTCGTGCGCCACGCCCGCCGCCACGCGCGTCAGCCGCGGATCGATCAGCTGCGGCAGGTGAAACGCGCCGCCCACCCAGTACGTCAGCGCCCGCTCAGGCCCCGAGTCCGCGCGGCTGGACACGAAGTAATGGCCGGGCGCGCACGCCTCGCCCGCTGCCGACCGGAACGGACTGGCGGGGTCCTGACGGTGCTCGGCGCGGTTCTCCCGCACGAGGTACCGCGCGTGCCCCGCGCAGCCCGCCTGCCACGCCGCCTCGAACCGCACGGCGGGCAGCCCGGCACGCGCCCGCACCCGGTTCAGGCCCGCCAGCAGGGGAGAGGCCGGGGTGGCGGCTGGGGGAGCGGCCGGGGGAACGGTCACCACGGGCCGGGGTGGCGTCGGGGCGGGCTGCCCCGCATCAACCGGTTGCTGCTCCCCGCTGGCCGGGGAGGCGGGGGCCGTGTCCTGCACCTCCTCGTCCTGCACCTCCTCCTGAACCCCGGCGAGGTCCGGGGGCACCGGGCGCAGTGCCCCGGGCGCGGTGACGGGTGCCGGAGGAACAGGAGTGACCTCCACCACCGGTTCGGCCGGGACCTCCGGAGGCGGGATTGAGGGTGCCTGCCCCTCCACGCGCGGCGCGGGCGGCAGGGCCGTCCGCTGCCCCGCCTGCTGCCCCGGCCACCACCCGGCCAGCCAGATGCCGGTCAGGCCCAGCGCGAACAGCGCCGCGCCACCCAGAATCGCCCACAGGGCCCGCCTCCAACCCACCATGATCCCTTCAGGCTAGACGGGCCGGGGCTGCGCTGCGTGCGCCGCGCGCCTATCCTGCCTTCATGACCGCCCCGACCTTCCCGATGCACGTCAGCGTGACCGACGCCCGCGCGCACCTGAGCGCCCTGCTGCCCGAACGGACCCCCGAGACGGTGCCCCTGGCGCAGGCGTACGGCCGCACCCTGGCCCACGACGTGCCCGCGCTGGTCAGTCACCCCAGCGCCACCGAGAGTGCCCTGGACGGCATCGCCGCCCGCGAGGCCGACACGCTGGGCGCGACGCCGGACGCCCCGGTGCGCCTGCGCGTGATCGGCGAGAGCCGCGCCGGGGCGGCGTTCACCGGGACGGTCGGCGCGGGCGAGTGCGTGCGGATCTACACCGGCGCGCCCCTCCCGGCGGGCGCGGACGCCATCTGCCCGGTCGAGCAGTTGACCGACGACGGCCCTGAAGGCGTGCTCCTGCGCCGCGCGGCCAGTCCCGCCGACGTTCGCCATGAAGGCGGGGACTTCCGTGCGGGCGAGGTCGTCCTGCACGCCGGGCAGGTCCTCACGGCGCCCCGGCTGGCACTCGCGGCGGCCCTGGGGCACGCGCAGCTGAGCGTGCAGCGCCGCCTGCGGGTCGCGCTGCTCTCCACCGGGGACGAGGTCGTCCCGCCCGGGCAGCCCCTGACCGCGGGGCAGGTGTACGACAGCAACAGCGTCGGCCTGCACGCCATGCTGCTGGAAGCCGGGTGCGAGGTCCTCCCGCTCGGGCACGCGCCCGACAGCCCCCTGGCCCTCCAGTCGGCCATTGACGCGGCAGGCGGCGCGGACGTCCTGCTGACCAGCGGCGGCGTCAGCATGGGCAAATACGACTTCATGCGCGACCTGCTGGTCGAGCAGGGCCGCGTGAGCTTCTGGAAGGTCCGCATGCGCCCCGGCGGACCCGCCATCCTGGGCGGCTGGAACGGCCTGCCCGTCTTCGGCCTGCCCGGTAACCCCGTCAGCAGCCTCGTGGTGTTCCACGTGATCGTCCGGCCCGCCCTGACCGGCCAGCCCCCGCAGACGCTGCGCCTGCGTGCCGCCACCCCATTCCGCGCCCTGCCGGACAAGACCGCCTTCTGGCGCGGCGTGATCGACGGCGGCACGGTCCACGACTACGGCCAGCAGGGCAGCGGCATCCTCCGGTCCCTGAGTGACGCGGGCGCCCTGGTCATCGTCCCCGAAGGTCAGGCCGTGCAGCCCGGCGACGACGTGGACGTGATTCTGCTGTAACGGTTGTGGGACGTGGGGTGTGGGTTGTGGGAACACCGGATGCATTCCCTACAACCCACAGCCGACAACCTACAACCCCAGGGGCACCAGCACCATCGCGCCGCGCGCGGGGACGCTGAGGGGCGTGTCGCCGGTCAGGTGCACGGTGCGGCCCGTGATGACGTCGCGGTAGTCGCCGGGCGTGACGCCCGTGAAGGGCAGGTGGGCGTCCTCGCGGCCCGCGTTCAGGCCGATCAGCGCCGTGCCGCTCGCGTGACGGCGGGCGTACACGAGCTGCTCGCCCTGCGCGTGCGTCACGTGGAAGTCCCCGCGCTGCAGGGCCGGGCTGGCGTGACGGGCCGCCGTGAGTTTGCGGGTCAGGGCCAGCGTCTCCTGATTCCAGGCCCCCTCGTCCCAGGGGAACGCGCGGCGGCAGTCGGGGTCCGGACCGCCGGGCAGGCCGACCTCGTCCCCGTAGTAGATGCAGGGCGTGCCCACGTACGTCATCTGGAACACCGTCGCCAGCCGGAACGCCGAGTGGTCGCCGCCCACGGCGGTCAGGAAGCGCGCGGTGTCGTGCGAGTCGAGCAGGTTGAGCTGCACGCGCACCACGTCCGGGTGGTACATCTGCGTGACCTCGGTCATGCGGTGCGCGAACGAGGCGGCGTCCATGGCGTCAATGCGCCCCGTGCCGCTGCGTTCGTTCATGGGGTGATCCAGCGTGTGCGCCCCGAAGAACGCCAGGCAGGGCCGCGTGAAGTGGTAGTTCATGACCGCATCGAACTGGTCGCCCTGCAACCAGCGGTGCGCGTCGCCCCAGATCTCCCCGACGATGTACGCGTCCGGGTTGATGGCCTTCACGCGCCGCCGGAACTCCTGCCAGAACGAATCGTCGTCGATCTCGTTCGGGACGTCCAGCCGCCAGCCGTCCACCCCGAAACGGATCCAGTGCTCCGCGACGTCCCACAGGAACGCCCGCACCGCGCGGTTGTCCGTGTTGAACTTCGGCAGCGCGCGGTTCCCCCACCACGCCGCGTAGTTCGCGGGCCGCGCGTCGTCGTACGGGTGCAGCGGCCAGCCGTCCACGTGGAACCAGTCCCGGTACGCGCTCGCCTCACCCTGCTCCAGCAGATCGTTGAACTGGAAGAACCCCCGGCTGGCGTGATTGAACACGCCGTCCAGCACCACGCGCATACCGCGCGCGTGCGCCTCGTCGATCAGGTGCCGCAGCGCCTCGTTCCCGCCCAGCATGGGGTCCACCTGGTAGTAGTCGTGCGTGTGGTAACGGTGGTTGCTGGCCGACTGGAACACCGGGCAGAAGTAGATGGCATTCACGCCCAGACTCTGGATGTAATCCAGTTTCGCCGCCACGCCCCACAGGTCCCCGCCCATGTAGCGGTTGAAGTGCGGCGTGTCCCCCCACTCCTGCAGGTTCAGGCCCCGCACGCGGCCCGACCGGGCGAAGCGGTCGGGGAAGATCTGGTAGAACACCGCGTCCGTCACCCACTGCGGCGTGACGGGGCGGGCATCGAGGGTACGGTCGGGGTGGAGCGCGTTCATGACCGGGCCAGGATAGCCCC
Organism: Deinococcus sp. JMULE3; assembly: GCF_013337115.1. Lineage (NCBI taxonomy): Bacteria > Thermotogati > Deinococcota > Deinococci > Deinococcales > Deinococcaceae > Deinococcus > Deinococcus sp. JMULE3. Next base: position 786,393 of record NZ_SGWE01000004.1, on the reverse strand, counting down.
CCCGGACTGTCGGAATGCTGACGGCCCCCGGACCCGGCTAGTTTGCGGCGTTCCAGGCGCGCAGGAACGCGCGGGCCTCGTCAGGGGTGGTCACCTCGCCCAGGGCTGCCGCCTCGGCCAGCGCGCGGGTCGCCTCGCCCACGCGGGGGCCCGGCGGCACGCCCAGCAGGGCCATGATCTCCTCGCCGCGCAGCAGCGGGGGCGGGGCGCTGGGTTGCTCCTCCAGCGCCGCCAGGACCCGCTCGATGCCGCGCGCGTACGCCCGGCGGGACGCCTCGCTGCTCAGCGGGCCGCGCGCCGCCTCGCGGTCCGCCAGCATGACCGCCAGCAGGTCCGGCAGCAGCGCGCGGCGGCGGTGTACGAAACGCCGCGCCTCCCGCTCGCTGGCGGGCAGCGGGACCATGTGCGCCCCGACCAGCGCCGCCGCGTGCCGCACCTCCTCGCCCGGAAGTTTCAGGCGCGTCAGCACCTGCGCCGTGAGGGCCGCCCCGACCTTGTCATGCCCGTGGAACGACGCCCGCCCGGTCAGCTCGTCCCGCGCCAGCGTGCGGGGTTTGCCCACGTCATGCAGCAGCGCCGCCCAGCGCAGCGGCACCGGGGCGTCCGGGAAGCGCCCGATCAGCTGATGCAGCGCCTCCACCCCATGCGCGAACACGTCCAGGTGATGAAAGCCACCCTGCGTCACGCCCAGCCCCTCGCGCAACTCCGGCACGGTCAGGGTCAGCAGGCCCAGCTCCTCCAGCCGCCCCACGCCCCGCGCCGCGTCCGCCGAGCGCAGCAGCGCGTGCACCTCATCCCGCACCCGCTCCCACGCGGGCAGCGGCAGGCGACCCGCCGCCAGATCCGACGCGACCTCCCGCACCGCCGCCTCCGTCAGTGGCTCCAGCCGGAACCCCAGCGTCAGCTCGAACCGCGCCGCCCGCCACGCCCGCAGCGGATCCGCGCGCAGATTCTCCCGCGACACCATCCGCAGCCTCCGCGCACGCAGGTCCGCCTGCCCGCCCACCACGTCCAGCACCCGCCCACCCGGCAGCACCCCCAGCGCATTCACCGTGAAATCCCGCCGCCGCAGGTCCTCCGCCACGTCCGCCGGGCGCGGCACCAGATCATGCTGCACCCCACCCGCCGCCGACACCCGCCAGTACCCCCGTTCGGCGTCTAGCTCGAACGCCGACCCACCCAGCGCGCCCGCCAGCCCCCGCGCCGCCCCGGCCGGGTCTGGCACCATCCAGTCGAAATCCTTCGCCGCCACCCCACGCAACCAATCACGCGCCGCGCCCCCCACCAGCACCCCACCCGGCGGAAACGGTGGCAGAGGAAGGCGGCGACGGAACATGCCCGCCACTCTATCCGCCCCCGATCCGGGCAGCCTCCGCCGCACGGCCTACGCCACCCCCCCTTGCCAGAACCGCACTCCTCTGATACATTGCCGGGCGCTGAGGGGGCTTAGCTCAGCGGGAGAGCATCCGCTTTGCAAGCGGAGGGTCTGGGGTTCGAATCCCCAAGCCTCCACCAAAAAAGAGTCGTCCCGGACGACTTGAACACGAAGAAGCCAGGGTCCAAAAACCCTGGCTTCTCGCGTTGTGTGTCATCCGGTGTGTAATGGGTGGCGAGAGGAAAAACCCCGCCGGAGGGGCGGGGTCGGGAATGGTGCGGTTACTTGCAGTGTTTGATCATCCGCATCCCGTCCTTGAAGCCCTTCGTGGAGAAGGTGTAGTCCAGGGCGCTGGCGCCGTTGCGGAGGATGCGGATCGTGATCTTCTGCTGGGCGTTCGTGAGGGCCGCGAGCATGATCTGCGTGCGGGCCTCGTCGAAGCCGAGGGTGGTGTAGTCGGGCTCGTCGTTGTTGGTGGTGACGACGGTGGGAATGGTCTTGGCCTGCTGGGCGTCCACGCGGTACATGATGTTCGGCGCGCGTTCCAGGTCGTAGTCGTCGGCGCTGAGCAGGTCGTTCTTGGTGTTCAGGTAGATTTCCACGTTGCCGCCCCGGCAGATGAGATCCAGGGTGGTTTCGGCGGTGGTGTCGTTGATCTCTGCGATGACGACGAAGCTCTGGTTGGCGTCCGTCATGGCGTCGGTCCTGTAGTTGTAGTAGGTGTCGGTGCCGGGGACTCTTTTGACCTCGGCAGCGGCGGTGGGCAGAAGAAGGGCGAGGGCCAGGGCAAGGGTGCGTTTCATGGGTACGACCCTAAGCGGGTGACTGTCGGCGCGTTGCCTCATGTGACCGCCGCAGCGGTTTGATTGGGGTTCGGTGAAGCGCCCACAGCTCCTCCGCTGGGGCTGACGGACAGTGCGGCTGAGGAGTGCTGGCAGGGGAGCGCTCGACTGATACGGACTCCGGTTGAAAGGCTGTACAGATCGTTCAATCGGTGTCCGTATGATACGGATTCCGTTTGTTTCGCCAACAATCCGGAACTTCACCGGATTGCCGGCTCCACGTCCGGAACCCGTGTTGCTCCCACTCGCTTCGCTCGGATTGAACGGGCTTTGCAGCCCATTCAATCCGAGTCCGTATGACTCGTTATTCGCCGCGCGCGGCCTGATTGAGTTTCTTGCTGGCCTGCAGGGCCATGCCCTTGGCTTTCTTGATTTCCAAGCCGAGTTCCGGCGCGACGTCCTCGACCTTGCGGCCCTCGCCGCGCGTGGCGGTCACGAGGCGGCGTTCAGGGTCGCTCAGGACGCCCAGGTGGGGTTGCAGGTCCGCCCAGGTGAAGGTGGCTTTGGCGGGTGCGGCCTTCGCGGCGGGCTTCTTCGCCGCAGGTTTCTTGGCGGTCGACTTGGCGGCTGGTTTCTTCGCCCCGGCCTTCGCGGTGGTCTTGGTCGCACCGGGCTTGGGCGCGGCCTTCTTCGTCGCCCCGGTCTTGCCAGGTTTCTTCTTGGGTTCCTTGCCGCGTTCCTCCAGGATTTCCAGGGCGCGTTCGGCGGTCAGGTTCTCCGGCGTTTCACCCTTGCGCAGGGTCGCGTTGCGTTCGCCGTCGGTCAGGTACGGTCCGAAACGGCCGTCCTTGAGCTGGATGGCGGCGCGGCCCGGGAACTCGAAGGTCCGCAGCGGTCCGGCGGCGGCGGCGCGTGCCCGGAAGCGCGGTTGCAGGAACAGCGCCTCCGCCTCGGGGAGCGTCACCGTGAACAGCTGCTCGTGCGTGGCGAGGCTGCGGCTGTCGTTCCCGCGTTTCAGGTACGGGCCGTACTTGCCGTTGAACGCCCACACTTCCTCGCCGTCGCTGCTGCCGACCAGTCGGGGCAGGGTCAGGAGTTGCAGGGCGCGCTCCAGGCTCAGGGTGCCCAGGTCGTCGCCGGGGAAGAGGCTGGCGCTGCGTGCCGGCGGGTTCGTGTCGCCCAGCGTCACGTAGGGCCCGTAGCGTCCGGCGCGGGCCACGACGGGCATCCCGGTGTCCGGGTCGGTGCCCAGGGGCCGGTCGCCGCTGGGCCGCGCGAGAATCTCCTCGGCCTTCTCGGCGGTCAGTTCGTCCGGCGCGAGGTCCTCGGGCAGGTTCGCCTTCTGCTCGCCGCGTTCCATGTACGGCCCGAAACGGCCCACGCGGACCTCCACGCCGCTGCCCTCCAGTTTCGGCACGCGGATGGTGGCGATGCCGCGCGCGTCAATCTCGCCCATCTGCCGCTCGATGGTGGGTTTCAGCGCCATGCCCTGCCCCTGGTCCCCCAGGTAGAAGCGTTTCAGGTACGGCACGCGGCTCTCGCGGCCCCCGGCGATCTCGTCGAGGTCCTCTTCCATCTTCGCGGTGAAGTCGTAGTCCACCAGCGTCCCGAAGTGGTGCTCCAGCAGGGCGCTCGTGGCGAACGCCGTCCAGGACGGAATCAGCGCCTGACCCTTCTTCGTGGCGTACCCGCGGTCCTGAATGGTGCCCAGGATGCTCGCGTACGTGCTGGGACGCCCGATCCCGGCGGCCTCCAGCGACTGCACCAGGCTGGCCTCCGTGAAGCGGGCGGGCGGCTGCGTCTCGTGCCCCTCGGGTTTGGCGCTGTCCGCCGTCACGCGCTGCCCCTCGCTCAGGGGGGGCAGGGGCGTCTCGCGGTCCTCCAGCGCGGCGCTGGGGTCGTCGCTGCCCTCCACGTACGCGCGCAGGAAACCGGGGAAGTCGATGGTGCGGCCCGACGCGCTCAGGGCCACCTCCTCACCCCCCTTCGCCCTGCCGCCCAGGCGAACGCGCAGGCCGCGACCACGCGCGTCCGCCATCTGGCAGGCGACCGTGCGCTTCCAGATCAGGTCGTACAGGCGCCACTCGTCCCCGGACAGTTCGGTCTTCAGGCTGTCGGGCGTGCGGAAGCTGCTCCCGGCGGGGCGGATCGCCTCGTGGGCCTCCTGCGCGTTCTTCGCCTTCTTCGTGTACACGCGCGGCTGCGGCGAGAGGTAGTTCGCGCCGTACATCTGCGCCACCTGCGACCGCGCCGCCTTCACGGCCTCCTCGGAGAGGTTCGTGGAGTCCGTGCGCATATAGGTGATGTACCCCTGCTCGTACAGGCGCTGCGCGGCGCGCATCGTGCGGGTCGCGGCGAAGCCCAGCTTGCGGCTCCCCTCCTGCTGCAGCGTGGACGTGATGAACGGCGGGTACGGCCGCTGCGTGAACGGCTTTTCCTCCGCGCTCGTGACGGTCAGCGGCTGCCCGGCCAGACCCTCGGCCAGCGCGCGCGCCTCGGCCTCGGTCAGCAGGCGGGCGGCCACGCCGTCCTTCAGTCGCCCGGTCAGCGGGTCGAAATCACGGCCCAGCGCCAGCTTCTGCCCCGCCAGATCGGTCAGGCGGGCCGGGAAGCTCTGCCCGTCCGCCGTCTTCGCCGTGACCAGCAGGTCCCACCACGTCGCGCTGACAAAGCGCATCCGCTCGCGTTCACGCTGCACCAGCATGCGCGTCGCCACCGACTGCACCCGCCCCGCCGACAGTTTCGGCGCGACCTTCTTCCACAGCACCGGACTGACCTCGTACCCGTACAGGCGGTCCAGCGCCCGGCGGGCCTCCTGCGCCTCCACGAGGTTCGTGTCGATCTGACGCGGCGCGGCAATCGCCGCCTGGATCGCTTCCTTGGTGATCTCGTGGAACACCATGCGCCGCACCGGCACCTTCGGCTTCAGTTCCTGGAACAGGTGCCACGCGATGCTCTCGCCCTCGCGGTCATCGTCGGTCGCGAGAATGATCTCGTCGGCGTCCTGCGCCAGTTTGCGCAGCTTCGCCACGTGCGCGCGCTTCTCGGGCGAGACCACGTACAGCGGCTGGAAGTCGTTCTCGACGTCCAGGCCCAGGCGCGCCCAGGCCTTGCCCTTGTACTTCTCGGGAATGTCCGCCGCACTTTTCGGCAGGTCGCGGATGTGCCCGATGGACGACTCCACCGTGTACCCCTTTCCGAGGTACTTCTCGATGGTGCGGGCCTTGGCAGGCGACTCGACGATAACCAGCGTGTGGGCAGAGGATCTGGGCATAAGCAAGGGTGCTCCCCTAAAGAAGTCAGGGGTGAGCGTAGCACGCCCCCGCAGAAGCTTCCGGAAGAAGCGGACCAAGACCCCCTCATGAACGGACCCCGACCCTCCCGACCCGGACGGCCCGGCCCCACGCGAGAAAGTCCTCAGGATTCAGATTTTCTTCATGCTACGCTGCCCGCATGCGAGCCCGGGGCGCCACGCTCTCCATCATTCCCCTCGCGGTCACCGCCCTCCTCCTGACGGGCTTCCTGACCGCGCCCCCCCTTCAACTCCCCAACTCCGCACCCAACCCCACCCTGATCGTCCTCGGCGCCGCGCAGTACGACGGACGACCCAGCCCCGCCTTCCAGCGCCGCCTCGACCACGCCCTCAGCCTCTACCGCCAGGGCCACGTCCAGCGCGTCGTCGTCACCGGCGGCCGCCAGCCCGGCGACCGCTTCACCGAAGGGCAGGTCGGTACCACCTACCTGCACGCCCGCGGCGTCCCCAGCGGCGCCCTGATCGCCGAGGAACGCAGCCGCACCACCGTCCAGAACCTCGAGAACGCCCGCGCCCAGCTGCCCGGCGGCACCCCCGTCACCCTCGTCACCGACGCCGCCCACGCCCCCCGCGCCCTCGCCCTGGCCCGCGCCATGAACATGAACGCCAACGTCAGCGCCAGCCCCCTGAGCCCCCACACCAGCCGCCAGTACGTCCTGCGCGAAAAATTCGCCCTACTGGGCTACGCGCTGCTGGGTATCCGGCTGTAGGGGGTTGTAGGACGTGGGGTGTGGGTTGTAGGGGTTTTCTCCCACGACCCACACCCCACTGCCCACAACCCGATTACCGCTTCAGTCGGCGGGTCACCGCCGCGACTTCCGGCAGGCGCAGGGCGAGTGCGCCGCCCAGGTACACGGCGAGGCCCGCCCCGCCCGCCAGGGCCAGTACGGGAATGCTGGTCAGGATGAAGCCCGGCTGGATCGGCAGCGCGCGGGCGATCAGCCACGCGGCGCCCCCCGAGACGGCTGCCAGCGGCACGACGCGCAGCAGGTGCCCCGTGACCTCGCGCGCGGGGAAGCCCACCGCGCGGCGGTACAGATAGGTCAGGGCCGCTGTCATCAGCAAGCCGCTGATGGTGGTGCTCAGCCCGAAGCCGATCAATCCCAGCGGTGGTACCAGCAGGCGGTACAGGCCGACCTCCAGCACGAAGCCGATGGCGCTGATCGTCACGGCCTCCCGCGTCCGTTCCCGCGCGTAGAAGGTGCGCAGCAGCACCGTCACGAGCGCCCACGGCACCAGGGCCAGGGACCAGCTGCTCAGGATGCCTGCCCCGGCCAGGAATTTCACGGTTTCCTCGGCGGTGCGGGGCGCGTGGGTGTTGATGATGCTGATCACGTAGGGAGCCAGCGCGATGATCAGGGCGCTCATGGGAGCCGCCAGGAACGTGGTCGTGCGGATGGTGCTGGCCGTCAGCGCGCGGAACTGCGCCCAGTTCTTCTCGGCGGCCGCCTGCGAGAAACGCGGGAAGACAGCCAGGACGGGCGACACGACGAACAGGCCGTTCACGGTAGTGAACAGCGCCTGCGCGTTGAAGTACCCGGCCTGCGTGCCGGAATCGAACAGCCGCGCGTCGGACAGCAGGCGCAGCACGTACACGTTCAGGAACTGCCGCGCCCCGGCGGTCAGCGTGAACGGCGCCATCTGACGCAGCACGCGGCGCACCGCCGGGTGGCCCATCAGGGCCGGGGTGGGCAGCAGCCCGAAACGGTTCAGGGCAGGGAGCTGCACCACGAGTTGCGCCACGCCCCCGAGCAGCCACCCGAACGCCAGCCATTCGGCCTGTTTGGGCAGCAGCACCAGCGCCGCGATGCTGGCGATGTTGAACGCCACGGGCGCGAAACTGCTCTCACGGAAGTGCTCGTCGGCGTTCAGCAGCCCCATGGCGATGGCGGACAGGCTGATCAGCATCAGGAACGGCATGACCATGCGCGTCATGAACAGCGCCAGCTCCCGGTCGATGTTCGACTGCCCGGCCAGCAGCAGGTCCACGAGGTACGGCGCGGCCAGGATGCCCGCCGCCATCAGCAGGAGGTTCACGGCAATCAGCACGCCGCTGAACGCCTGCGCCAGTCGCCGGCGCTCGGCGGCGTCCAGCGTCTTGTACACCGGGATGAACGAGTTCACCAGGGCGCCCTCGGCCAGCAGTTCCCGCAGCAGGTTCGGGATGGTGACGGCCGTGTTGAACGCTTCGACCAGCGTCACGCTGAACAGGTTGTTCAGGGCCATCTGGCGCAGGATGCCGCTCAGGCGGGAGCCGAGCGTGCCGAGCATCACGATGATCGTGTTCGCCCGCAGGGACTTCCTCGGGCGGGCGGGCGGGGGCGTTTCGGGCGGCCCGGCGTCCTCGAAGGTCATGTTCAGTTCGGGTGGGGCGGGCGGCTGGCCCAGCGGGGACTTGCTCACCGGGCCACTGTAGCGCCGCCCACGCTGCGGGGCGTGGGGCGGGTCAGTCCGTCAGGACTTCGGCGGTCCCGTCCGGCCGGATGAACAGCCGCGCGGCCCCCAGCGCCACCGGCAGGCGCAGCGTCCCCAGGTACGCCTGGAGGTGCGCCGGAAAGGCGTCCAGCGTGATGGGCGTGCGCGGCGCGGCCACCAGCCGGTATACGCCAGCCTCGCCGGGCACGTGGTCGTACACGAACGCCCCCCGGCGCTGTGGGGCGCACAGGTGCTCGTCGAACCCCCCGGCGGGCGCGCTGGTCTCCTCGGTCTCGGGGCGGGTATCCAGCCAGACGTGCGTGGCCTCCAGCAGTTCCTCGGACGCCAGCGCGGCGGCGGGCACGGTGTCGTCCCCGGCTGCGAGGAACTGCGCCACGAACCCGCTCGGGTCGGTGGCGAACCAGTCGAATTCCACGCCCGTGATCTCCTCACGGGTCAGGGGCGTGTGGGTGGGCGCCTTCATCAGTGGTTCAGCAGGGACTGGATGGCCGGGGTCTGCGCGGGGAACTTCACGGCGACGTTCACGGTCGTCCCGGCGGGCGTGGCGGGGTCCACGTTGATCCAGTGGCTGGCCAGCACCGGCGGGTTCGGCTGCGGGTCGATGGCGCGTACGAGCACGCGGCCCTGCGGCGGCACGAACGCGCACCAGCCCTCGGCGGTCGCGGGGAACGCGCGGACGGGCAGGACGCTCTGCAGGGTCAGGTCGTCCGGGGTCGCCCAGTACTCGATCAGGAGGCTGGCCTGATCACGGTGCAGGTCCTCGGCGGCCACGTCCAGCTGGATCTCGATCCCGTCGGGTTTGCCGGGCACGAGGTTCATCCAGCCGGGCACGACGAGGCGACCGCTGCGGGCACTCTTGAACTGCTGTGGGACGGGCTGAGTCATCCTGCCCAGCGTAGCGCACCGCTCTTCCCGGAATCTTTCAGCCTGCCGTCAGACGGATTCCGTTCGTCTCGTTGACAGATCGGGACACCACCGAGCTATCGACTTCACGCGCGGAACCCGCTTTTCTCCTGCTCGCTCTGCTCCGCAGCTCTCGGAGTCTGCTCGGGTTGAAGGTTTTGGCAATCCTTGCAACCGAAGTCCGGATCAGTTGCGGATGGTGCGCAGCAGCGCGCGGATCATCACGAAGCCCACGGCGAAGAACAGCAGCGGCGTGAGATTCACGGTCACTTCCGCGTCCTTCTCGGGTTCCAGGGGGTTCTGTTTGCGGTACTTGATCATGCGTCCCAGCCTACGCCGGGGCGCGCGCGGGGGCGCACACGTTTCATTAAGCCTGCCCGGGGCCCGGGTGGCGTCCAGTCCACGCGACCCGGCCCGTTGCGCCCCGGGCCGCGCGGGGGTAGAACTGCCCCCGTGACCCACGACCCCGCCACCCCGACCCCCGGCGCGACCCTGCCGGACACCATGCGCGCCCTGAGCAAACAACATGCCCAGGAAGGCATCTGGATGACCGAGGCGCCGGTGCCCACGCCCGGTCCGAACGACATCCTGATCAAGGTCCGCAAGGGCAGCATCTGCGGCACGGACGTGCACATCTACAAGTGGGACGCCTGGGCGCAGAAGACCATCCCGGTGCCCATGATCGTCGGGCACGAGTACGTGGGCACCGTCGCCGCGATCGGCAGCGAGGTCCGTGGCTTCCAGATCGGGGACCGTGTCAGCGGCGAGGGTCACGTCACCTGCGGCCACTGCCGCAACTGCCGCGCCGGGCGCCGCCACCTGTGCCGCAACACCCTGGGCGTCGGCGTGAACCGCCCCGGTTCCTTCGCGGAGTACCTCGTGCTGCCCGCCTTCAACGCCTTCAAACTCCCCGACGACATCCCGGACGACATCGCCGCGATCTTCGACCCCTTCGGGAACGCCGTCCACACCGCCCTGAGCTTCGATCTGGTCGGCGAGGACGTCCTGATCACCGGCGCCGGTCCCATCGGCGTGATGGCCGCCGCCGTCGCCAAACACGTCGGCGCGCGAAACGTCGTCATCACGGACATCAACGACTACCGCCTGGACCTCGCCCGGAAGATGGGCGTCACCCGCGCCGTGAACGTCGCCCACGAGGACCTCCGCACCATCATGACCGAACTCGGCATGACTGAGGGCTTCGACGTCGGCCTGGAAATGAGCGGCTCCGGCCCCGCCTTCGCGCAGATGGTCGACGTCATGAACAACGGCGGCAAGATCGCCCTGCTCGGCATCCCCGCCGGACGCGTCGACATCGACTGGAACGGCGTCATCTTCAAGATGCTGACCATCAAGGGCATCTACGGCCGCGAGATGTTTGAAACCTGGTACAAGATGGCCGCCCTCATCCAGTCCGGCCTCGACCTGACCCCCATCATCACCCACCACTACCCCATCAACGAGTACCAGCAGGGCTTCGACGCCATGCTCGGCGGTCAGAGCGGCAAGGTCATCCTGAACTGGGAATAAGAGGCGCGGAGCGCCGGAAGTGGGGAGCGCCGGAAGTGGGGAGTAGTGAGTGGAAAGTGGAGGTGCTCGACGACGGTACCGACGCTGGTGCCCTTCTCTTGTCCCACTTCCTACTGCCCACTCCCCACTTCCCCCCCTCGCCATCTGGCGGATGCCTTCCTTCGCTTCCCTGCGGCATGCTGCGGCGCATGAGCGTTCTCGTGCAGGTGTGGTGGCCCGGTGATCCGGGTGCCTTCGCCTGTTGACGTTCATCGTCGCGCCGCGCCCGGATTCAGTGTCCGGGCGCGGCTTTTTTCATGTCTTGGAGGTTAGATGATGTTGGAAACAGGAACTGGAATGGGGGAGAGGCCGCGCGTGCTGACGGGGGACCGCCCGACGGGCCGGTTGCACCTGGGGCACCTGGCGGGGTCGTTGCGGTCGCGGGTGGCGTTGCAGGACTCGCATGAGGTCTTCGTGCTGGTGGCGGACGTGCAGGGCCTAACCGATCATTTCGACCGGCCCGACGTGCTGCGCCGGAACGTCCCGGAGGTGATGCTGGACTACCTGGGCGTGGGCCTGGACCCGGCGCGGGTGACGTTCGTGCAGCAGTCGGGCGTGCCGGAACTGACCGAACTGACCGTGTACCTGCTGAACCTCGTGACCGTGTCGAAGCTGCGGCAGAACCCGACCGTGAAGACCGAGATCGCGCAGAAGGGCTTCGGGGACGCGGTCCCGGCAGGGTTCTTCATCTACCCGGCGGCGCAGGTGGCGGACATCACGGCGTTCGGCGCGCAGGTCGTCCCGGTCGGCGAGGATCAGCTGCCCATGCTGGAACTGACGCGCGAGGTCGTCCGGCGCTTCAACGGGCTGTACGGGCCAGCCGCCGACGGCACGGACGTGCTGCACGAACCGCAGGCGCTCCTGTCCGCGTCGCCGCGCCTGCCGGGCCTGGACGGGCACGCGAAGATGGGCAAGAGTCTCGGCAACGCCGCGTACCTGAGCGACCCGCCCGACGAACTGCGCCGCAAGGTGATGGGCATGTTCACCGACCCAGGCCACCTGCGCGCGGCGGACCCCGGACAGGTCGAGGGGAACCCGGTGTTCACGTATCTGGACGCCTTCGACCCGGACCCCGCCCGCGTGCAGGCCCTGAAGGACCACTACCGCGCCGGAGGCCTGGGCGACGTGACCGTCAAACGCCACCTGCTGGACGTCCTCGACGCCGAGTTGACCCCCATCCGCGAGCGCCGCGCCGCCCACGCGCAGGATCCGCAGGCGGTCATGACCCTCCTCCGCGATGGCACACAGCGGGGCCGCGAGATCGCCGCGCAGACGCTGGCACAGGTGCGGGCCGCGCTGTTCTGAACTGGGTGCGGAAGGCGGTGCGCGGGAAGCAGGGAGTGGGCAGTGGGTCGAATGCCGGAGGACCCCCGAGCTCAGATGAGGCGAGGTTGATCGCACAACCGACCTAATCTGAAGGCGATGCGATTCCTGGCAGTGTTGTTTACCCTCTGCGGCTCTGTGGCGTTGGCACAGGTCACTCCACCAACGGCTGTTTCCCCTGCCCAGTCGGGGGCCATCCCCGTCCCTACACTGACGGAAGGGCAGGTCTGGCACCTGACGGTCGTGCCCGCTTCCGGAACGGGCAAAGAACAGCCACTCGAAGCGGATATTGTCCTGTCCGCCATCGTGCAGATTGCCCCCAATGTTCAGGGCTCGCGGATTCAACTCTCCAGAACGGCACCGATCACCAATGAGATCTTCTCCTACACCCGGGAGGCGGGGCAGACGCCCTATTTCCTGCTGATGCGCATGGGAGCCAGGAACGGTACGGTCTACGCGCAGTTCTGCGCTGTCTCCAGTCCCCACGACCGACTGAATGAACCTCAGACGGGGGTCTGGGGTGAGGGTCTGGAACTCAGAGGCTACGAACCTATCGGGAAATTCCTAACGTCCAGAGTCATCGGTGAACAGCGAACCTGTACGTTGACCCGCACCCGGTGAGGCGCACCGCGCCTTGAGGGTGGCCTGCCGTCCACAACCCATGTCCCCCTCTGCCCACTTTTCCTGAGTGTGGTCGTGTTAACCTGTGGCCGGAGGTCGGGCCTCGCCCGGCGAGACACGACATATGGATTACTACGAACTGCTGGGCGTCGCGAAGACCGCGAGTGCCGATGAAATCAAGTCCGCTTACCGTAAACTCGCGCTGAAGTACCACCCGGACCGGAACAAGGAAGCCGGGGCGGCCGAGAAGTTCACGCAGATCAACGAGGCGTACGCCGTCCTCAGCGACGCCGAGAAACGCGCGCATTACGACCGCTTCGGCAGTGCGCCGGGCGCGGGCATGCCGGGCGGCGACCCGTTCGGTGGGATGGGCGGCGCGGGCTTCGACCCGATGGACATCTTCGAGCAGCTGTTCGGCGGCGCGATGGGTGGCCGTGGTGGGCGGCGCGGCCCGGCGCGCGGGGACGACCTGGAAACAGAGGCGTTCGTGACGCTCGCGCAGGCCCGCGCGGGCGAGGAGATCGAGGTCACGGTGGACCGCCTGACCACCTGCGAACACTGCGACGGCACGAAGACCGAACCCGGCGGCAAACCGCCCAAGACCTGCACGACCTGCGGCGGGGCGGGCGCGGTGCGTGCGCAAGCCCGCACGATCTTCGGCGTGGTGGAGACGCAGCAGGCCTGCCCCACCTGCCGCGGCGAGGGTCAGATCGTGCAGGACCCCTGCGTGGTGTGCAAGGGCCGGGGCCGCACCCTGAAGGCTGAGACCGTGAAGGTCAAGCTGCCCAAAGGGATCGACGAGGGGTACCGCATCCGCGTGAGCGGCGCGGGGAACGAGGGTCCGGGCGGGAACGGCGACCTGTACGTGCACATCGAGATGGAGAAGCACCCCGAACTGCGCCGCGAGCAGGAACACCTGATCCACACGGCGAAGATCGGCTTCGCGAAGGCGGCGCTGGGCGGGCAGATCACGGTGCCCACCCTGGACGGCCCGCAGACGGTCGAGGTGAAGGCCGGGACGCAGCACGGCGAACTGCACCGCCTGCGCGGGCAGGGCATGCCGCGCCTGCAGGGGTCCGGGAGTGGTGACCTGATCGTCGAGTACGACGTCATCGTGCCCAAACCGGGGCAGCTGAACCCCGAGGCGCGCGAGGCGCTGCTCGCCTACGCCCGCGCGGTGGGCGACGAGGTGAACGAGAAGCACGAGGGGTTCTTCGACCGGGTCGGCAAAATCTTCAGGGGCGAGTGATGCGCCGCGCTTCGCTGTGGACGGGGGCGGCCCTGCTGGGCGTCACGCTGACCGCGTGCGCCGCCGATCAGGTCGTCACGCCGGACGAGTACACGCGCCTGATGCCCGGCATGACGCTGGTGCAGGCGCAGCAGGTCGTGGGGGATCAGGGGCAGCCGGTGCAGGCCATTGCCGGGCAGGTTCACCGCTGGCAGAACGAGGACGGCAGCTTCGCGCAGGGGACGTTCCTGGCGGGCCGCGCCGTGGACTTCGATCAGGAGGGCCTGATGGGCAGCGTGTCCAAGTCGAAAAGCAAATCCAAGAAGTCCCGCCGCCGCTGAACCCGCTGGCTTTCGACGGCTCCCGGTGTGATCCTGGGGGCCGCCGGTCTGTCAGGGGGCGCGCAGCCTGAATTCGTCGTGCAGGGCGGCCTGCGCGGCGTGGTAGCCGCTCATGCCGTGGATGCCGCCGCCGGGCGGGGTGGCGCTGGAGCAGAGATACATGCCCTTCACCGGGGTGCGGTACGGGGTGGGGGTGGGCAGCGGGCGGGCCAGCAGGCCCCACAGGTCGCCGCGCCCACCGTTCACGTCCCCGCCCCGGAAGACCGGACTGAACGCCTGTAACTCGGGGGCGGTGGTGCGCCGCCGGGCGAGGATCAGGTCGCGCCAGCCGGGTGCGAAGCGGTCGATCTGCGCCCCCATCGGCCCGCTGGCGTCGCCCGCGAAGCCGCGCGGCACGTGCGAGTACGCCCAGAAGGTGTGCCCACCGGCAGGTGCGCGGCTGGGGTCGAAGAGGGTGTGCTGCGCAGCGAGCACGTAGGGCCGCGCGGGCACCTGCCGCCCCGCCACCCGTTCGGACAAGGTGACCTCCGCTGCGAGGCCGCCCAGGTGTACGGTCGCGGCGCGGGCCACGCGCGGGTCCGCCCAGGGCATGGGGCCGGACAGGGCGTAGTCGAGTTTCTGGAGGCCCGGCCCATAGCGGTAGCCCTCCAGCGCGGCGCGGTACCAGCCCGGCGCGCGGTCGCCCAGCAGCTCCAGCAGCACGCGGGGGCTGCTGTCCACCAGGGTCACGCGGGCGGGCGGCAGATCCCGCGCGGACCTCACCGTCACGCCGGTCAGGACCTCGCCGCCCAGGAATTCCAGGTACGCGCGCAGGGCGTCCGCCAGCGCCTGCGCCCCCCCGCGCGGGAACGGCCAGCCGACCGCGTGCGCCAGTAGCGCCAGCACCAGCGTTACGGCGGCCGTGCCGGGCGTGGACAGGGGCAGGTTGCTGTGCGCCGCCAGACCCGCCCACAGCGCGCGGCCCTCCGGCGTGCGGAAGAGGGTGTCGCCCAAGAGCTGCGCGCTCGGCAGGCCCCGCAGCCCGAACCTCACCAGGGACAGCGGATGACCGGGGAGGTGCGGCAGGGGCCGCAGCAGGTCGTCCAGCAGCCCCTCCCAGTCGTGCAGGAGGGGGCCCATCAGGCGCACCCAGGCGGGACCGTCCCGGCCCAGCGCGGCGGCGGTCGCGTGCAGGTCCCGCTCCAGCGTCACGCTCCGCCCGCCCGGCAGCGGGTGCGCGACCGGCGCGTCCGGCTGCACCCAGTCCAGCCCGAACGCATGCAGCGGCCACGCCCGGAACGCCGGACTGGCCACCGCCAGCGGATGAATCGCCGAGCCCACGTCATGCGTGAAGCCCGGCAGCGTCAGGGGGGCGCTGCCCAGACCCCCGCCCACCCGGTCATGCGCCTCGAGGACCTGCACGCGCAACCCGGCCCGGGCCAGCGTCACGGCCGCCGACAGGCCGTTCGGCCCGGCCCCCACCACCACGGCGTCCAGCGTCATGCCTCCCACCCTAGCGCCCCCGCCCCCGCGTCCCCCTTGAGCGGACATTCACCGGCCGTGTTCCCCGCCCGGGCACGCCCCCCCGGTATGACAGTCCCGTCACGAGACAGGTATGCTGCTGGGCGGTCAACAGTCGCGCCCCCCGGCGCGTATCAACCCCCGCCCCACCCTCACCTCCCGGAGGATTCCCCGTGTCCGTCCCCCACCGCGCCCCCGCCGAACTGCTCAACAGCCGCCGCTCACCCCTGCTGGTGTTCGCCGGGCAGAGCAACCGACCCCTCGCCCAGGCCATCTGCGACCACCTGGGGGTGCCGCTGGGCCGCAGCAAGACCGAGAAGTTCACGAACGACAACATCATCGTGCACTACGAGGAATCCTTACGCGAAGGGGACGTGTTCATCGTCCAGACCTTCAGCAACCCCGTCAGCGACTCGATCATGGAACTCATGCTCATGATCGACGCCGCCAAGAGCGCCAGCGCCGGACGCGTCACCGCCGTCATCCCGTACTACTCCTACGCCCGCAGCGATAAGAAGGACAGCCCCCGCATCAGCATCGCCGGGCGCCTGATCGCCGACCTGCTGCAGGAAGCCGGCGCCGACCGCATCCTGACCATGACCCTGCATGCCCCGCAGGTCCACGGCTTCTTCAAGGTCCCCGTCGACCACCTCTCCGCCGACCTCGTGCTCAGCGACCACTTCAAGAAGTGCGTCCCGAACGCCCACGAAGGCGTCGTCCTCGCCCCAGACGCGGGCAGCATCAAACGCGCCTCGCAGATCGCGCGCCGCCTCGACAGCGGCCTCGCCATGATCGACAAGGAACGCCTGTCGGACACCGAGGTGCGCCCCCGCGCCCTGATCGGCGACGTGGACGGCCGGACCGTGTTCATCGTCGACGACGAGATCAGCACCGCCGGGAGCCTCGTCGAGACCGTGAACATCGCCCGCAGCATGGGCGCCAAGGACGTGTACGTCGCCGTCACGCACGGCGTGTACTCCGGCCCCGCCATCCAGCGCATCGCGGCCCTGGACGTCACGCAGGTCGCCAGCACGAACACCGTGCTCGTGCCCGACTCGAAGATTCAGGCGTCCAACGGCAGGCTGGCCGTGCTGGACGTCGCGCCGCTGTTCGCGAACGCCATCACGAACATCCACACCGGCGCCAGCGTCAGCACCCTGTTCACCTGATCCGGACTCCGATCGAATGGTTTGTCCAAACCGTTCGATCCGAGCAGACTCGAAGAGCTGCGCAGCAGAGCGAGTAGGAGCCCAGAGGATTCCGGGCGTGGAGTTGGCCACCCAGCGGTGTCCTGGGTGGTCAACGCAACAGACGGAATCCGGCTGAGTGCGAACAAGAAGGTGGGGAGGTGATCGCGAGATCCCTCCCCATCTTCTTTGGGGGTGGGGAGGGATGACCGGTGGGGGGGCGGTTGTTCAGCGCAACAGACGGAAGCCGACTGGAGATGGGGGAGAGGTTGTGGGGGGTGTTGCTCCCCGGAGTACGCCACTCATGCATTTCGTGAAGCGTCCCTCTTTGGTTGCAGGGATCGGTGCGCGGCACGATGGAGCATGACGCTCCTCGACCTGCCCGTCCGGCCCCTGGCCCCGCTGCTGGAGATGCACCTGGGCGCGGGCATCCGCGCGGCGCAGCGGCTGCATGGCGGGGATATCAGCGACACGTTCCGGCTGGACACCACGCGCGGCCCGGTCGTCCTGAAGACCTCCCCGCAGAAGGCAGGTGGCCGCCTGCCGGACGGGTTCTACGCCGCCGAGGCGCACGGCCTGGGCCTGCTGCGCCCGGGGCCGCTGGTCACCCCGGACGTCATCGCGCATGGCAGCGGCCCCGCCGGGCAGCCGTACCTGCTGCTGTCGTGGCTGCCGCCCGGCGAGGACACGCCCGCCGCGCAGGACGCCCTGGGGCGCGGCCTCGCGGCGCTGCACGCCCGTCCGGCTCCGGGCTTCGGAGGGCTGCCGGACAATTACTTCGCTTCCCTGCCGCAGCGCAACCCGCCCGCCGCGAGTGCCGCCGGGTTCTTCTGGACGGCGCGGCTGGAGCCGCTGCTGACCCGCGAACGGCTGCACCTGACGCCCCGCGACCGGGCGGGCTTCGACACGCTGCGGGAGCGGCTGCCGGCCCTGATCCCGCCCGAACCGCCCGTGCTGGTGCATGGCGACCTGTGGCACGGGAACGTGCACTACACGCCGCGCGGTCCGGCCCTGATCGACCCGGCGGTGGGCCACAGTCACCGCGAGGTGGACGTGGCGGCCCTGCGGCTGTTCGGCGGCGTGCCCCGGCGGGTGTTCCAGGCGTACCACGAGGCGTACCCGCTGGCGGACGGCTGGGAGGCGCGAGTGCCCCTGTGGAATCTGTACCCGCTGCTGGCGCACCTGCTGCTGTTCGGGGAGGGGTACCTGGGCCGCACACGCGAGGCGCTGCAAGCGGCCCTCGACCCCCGATAGGTTGGTTTTGCAAACCGGTTGATTTATCAAAGTATAAGGGGCACACTGGATGCATGACCACCACCTCCGTCCTGCCCGCCAGCACCCACGTCGGCCCGGTCCACCTGAACGTCCGCGACCTGAACGGCACCGCCGCGTTCTACGCCACCCTGCTGGGCCTGAGTGCCACCACCCGCACCGAGACGGACGTCACCCTGGCCGCGCAGGGCACGCCGCTGCTGCACCTGCACGCTGCGCCGGACCTGCCCCGCGCGCCCGTCAGCCGACCCGGCCTGTACCACACCGCCTTCCTGCTCCCCACCCGCGCCGACCTGGGCCGCTGGCTGGCGCACGCCGCGCGGCTGGGCCACCGCATCGGCAGCGGCGACCACCTCGTCAGCGAGGCCTTCTACCTGAATGACCCCGAAGGAAATGGCATCGAGGTCTACGCCGACCGCCCGCGCGACACCTGGACGTGGCGCGGCGGACAGGTGCAGATGGACACCAAGGCCGTGGACGCCGCCGCTGTCCTCGAAGCCGCCGGGATCGACCCCGCCACGCTGGACGGCGCTGTGGCCTTCACCGCGCCGCAGGGCACCACCGTCGGGCACGTTCACCTGAAAGTCGGGAGCGCCGCGCAGGCCGCCCAGTGGTACCGGGACACCCTCGGTCTGGACGTTGTCGCCGACCTGGGCAGCGCCGCGTTCCTCTCGTGGGGCGGGTACCACCACCACGTCGGCCTGAACGAATGGCACAGCGCCGGGCACCCCGCCCCCACCACGCCCGCCGCCGGACTGGACGGCGTGACCTTCCACACCCCCGACCTCGGTCCCCTGCGCGCCCACCTGTCGGGCCGCGCGGACGTGCAGGACGCGGGCGACCACCTGACCCTGCGCGACCCCTGGGGCAACCGCGTGACCGTCGCCCAGCGCTGATTCTGTACGCTGGGGCATGCGCGCCCACCACCGAACCCTGCTCCTGGCTGGCCTGCTGACCCTGACCCCTGGCACGGCGCGGGCCGCCGCGCCCGCCGGACTGCACCCCGTCCTCGCCACGCTGCCCGGAAGCGGTGGCACGTACCTGCTGGGCGGCTGGCAGGACGGACGCTGGCTGACCGACGCCCAGGCCCGCACACGCTTGACCACCGGAGCGACCTACACCCGCCTCGCCCCCGGCGCGGCGCCCGTCCGCGTGCAGGGAGGCCGACCCGCCTCGCTGGGCGAACCGTGCGAGGCGACCTTCGAGGTGAAGGTCACGCCCGCCCGCGCGGGACTGGCCGTCCTCACCTCGGCCCGGCTGAACGCCCAGCCGCGCCCCGTCACCGCGCTGCCCACCCGCAACGCCACCTACGAGGCCGCCGTCCGGGCCGAACTGAAGCGACTGGGCCTGCCGAACTCACAGGTGACCCTCACCCGCCTGATCCGCACCGATCTGGACGGCAACGGCACGCAGGAAGTCATCATCGAGGCCAGCCGCTTTCAGGAACGCAACGGGGACTTCCCGCCGCCCACCGGGCAGCCCGGCGACTACAGCCTCCTGCTGCTGCGCGCCGTGGTGAACGGCAAGGTCGTGACCACCGTCCTCGGCGAACACATCGCGCCCCAGACCCCCTGGGACCCCGGCAGCAGCGACCCGATGCCCATGGCGACGTGGCACCGGCTGGCGGGCGTGGCCGACCTGAACGACGACGGGCGCATGGAACTCGTCCTGTACGGCGCGTACTACGAAGGCTCGGGCTTCAGCGTGCAGCAGTGGACGCCCGCCGGACTCAAGGGCACGCCGCTGGAAAGTGGCTGCGGCGTGTAACCAATGGTCCGGACACTGTTCAGGCACCAGCAGGGACAAGCATGGAAAACGTCTTCCGTGACGCCGTTCCTGCTCACCCCCTCCCAGCCTCCCCCCTCAAGGGGGAGGGGTCAACACGGCGTGTTCATCGTTGGTCTGCCCTGAAGTGATGAACCTGTCCGCACCATTGGCCATACGGATTCCATCTGTTTCGTTGACAACCCGGAACGGCACCGGATAGCCAGCTCCACGTTCGGAGGGGCGTCCCGCTCCCACTCGCTCTGCTCGGATTGAACGGGTTTTGCAACCCATTTAATCGGAGCCCGTACAAAGCCCGCGCGGGCAGGCGCTACACTCGCGCCTGATGAGCGACACGCCCGCCCGCACCCTCGTCGGCCCCACCGCCTCCCTGCCCGACGGCCAGCAGACCGCCGTGGACGTCGGTGGAATCAGCGTGGTCGTCGTGAACCATGAGGGGCAGTTCTACGCCCTGCGCAACAACTGCACCCACAAGGACTTCCCGCTGCTGGGCGGGGACGTCAGCATGGGCCGCATCACCTGCGAGAAACACGGCGCGAAATTCGAACTCGCGACTGGGAAGGCCAGGACGCTGCCCGCCGTGAAACCCGTGAAGCTCTACCGCACGCAGGTCGAGGACGGCCAGCTGTACGTCTCCGAGCTGTAACCACACAGCAGGAGGGGGACGCCGTGACGGTCACGGCGTCCCCCTCCGTATTCAGTTCAGAAGCCGCGTTCCGTGTCGCCGTGCACCTGACTCTGCAGTTCCGGCGTTTCACCCTCGGGCAGGTCACCGGGGCGCTGGCTGACGTGGGGCGGACCCTGCTCGCTGGGGGGCGTGTACCCGGGATTCGGGTCGACGGCCCGCTGGTGGGATTCCAGCGCCATCGTCGTGGACGCGTTGATGCCCACGCCCGCCGTCGGGATGATCGTGTCGAGGTTCTCGCCACCCAGCCCGGCGACCGTCTGCGCCCCGGCGAACTCGGCGTCCTGCGGCGCGTGCTCCATGGCGACCACGTCACGCGTGGCGAGGTGATCGAACACGCCGGTCACGTCCTTCGCGCCGTGCGGCTGGGCCGATGTGCCCAGGCCCTGATCGGCGGCCCCCACGCGGTCCCCGGCGGGCGTCGTCGTGTAGGCCTCCTGGTGGTCGTCCTTGCGGTCGGGCGTGTCGAAGCCCGTCTGCGCGCCGTGCTCGCCCGTCACGGGCGGGTTGCGGTCATCGTGATTGGTCATGCCGCCAGTCTGCCCCCACCCCACCTGCGCTGCCTTCCGGCTTTCTTCAGACGGCCGAACGGAACCGTTCAGGAAGGCTGAGCCGCAGCGCTGATCACGTCGGGAGCGGCCCCTCCAGCGAGTCGGCCAGCACTGCGTGACCCTCCTCGCGCGCGAAGTCCGCGGCGCGGCGACCGTCCGCCGTGCGGGCGTCCGCATCCGCGCCGCGCTGACGCAGGAACAGTACCAGTCCCGCGTCGCCGTTCTGCGCGGCGGCCATCAGCGGCGTGAACTCGTCCTGCTGCGTGGCGTTCACGTCCGCGCCCGCCATGACCAGCGCCCGCGCCAGCCCCCCGTGCCCGCCCGCCACCGCCGAGTGCAGCGGCTGCACCCGCATCGCATTGCGGCTGACCGCGTTCACGTCCGCGCCGCGCGACAGCAGCGCCTCCGCGACCCCCGCGTGCCCGAAGAACGCCGCGAGACCCAGCGGACTGAACCCGTCCCCACTCACGCCATGCACCAGCGCCGGGTCGGCGTCCAGTTCGCGCGTCAGGGCCGCCTCGTCGCCCAGGGCCGCCGCCTCGAACACGTTCAGCGGCGCGCCCAGCTCCACCAGCACGCGCGCCATGTCCGCCCGGCCGTAGTACACCGCGAACAGCACCGGACTCACACCCATCGGGCTGGGCAGGGTCAACAGCCCCGCGTCCCCGTTCACCAGGGCGCGCAGCAGCGCCTCGTCCCGCGTCTTGATCGCCAGGAAGAACGCCGCCTCGCGGTCCCCCACCACCTCACCAGCTCCGTCACTCATGCGCCCAGGGTAGAGGGTCGCGCACTCAGCGTGTGGCCCTCGCCGTAGTGCGGGGCGCACAACCCCACCGTCAGGGACGCGTCGGGCGCGGGCCAGCGCACCTCCCAGCGGGCACCGTCCTCGATCAGCAGCAGCGTCAGGGCCAGCGTCCCGTCGGCCTGCCAGCCCGCCCGGACGGTCAGGGCGACGGTGGTGCCCCAGGTGCCCAGCGTCTGCTCCTCCCAGGCGTTCAGCGTGAACCGGACCGTGTTCGGGGTCGGCCCGTCAAGGGCGAGTGTGCCGCGTTCGCCCATGACGGTCAGGGTCGCACTCTCCCAGCCCTCGTCGTTCGGGTCGAAGGTGAAGTGCGCCTGCACGTCCCGCAGCGGGGGCGGATCGAGGATCTCCGGCACGTCCAGCGTGAGGCCCGCACAGCGCACCCGCAGCGCCTCCGTGTCCGCACCGGGCGGCAGGGGAGACTCCTGCGCGTTCCCCAGCAGGTGCGTCCAGGTGTGATCCAGCACCCGCCCCATGTCCCTCACGCCCGCCGTGACGGCCAGCACCATGTCCTGCCCCGGCAGGACCACGCAGAACTGCCCGAATGCGCCGTCCGCCCGGTACGCGCCGTGACGGCAGCGCCACAGCTGGTACCCGTACCCCTGTGCCCAGTCGCTGTGCTCGTCGCCAGGGTTCGTGCCGGGCGGGACGTGCGTGGCAGTCATGGCGTCCACCCACGCCGGGGCCAGCAGCGTCCGTCCCTCCCACTCGCCGCGATCCAGCAGGAGCTGCCCGAACCTCGCCACGTCCCCCGTCCGCAGGTGCAGACCCCACCCGCCCAGATTCACGCCCCCCGCATTGCTGACCCAGCGTGCCCCCCGGAACCCCAGCGGCTCCAGCAGGCGCGGCGTCAGGAACGCCCGCAGCGTCTCCCCGGTCACGCGCTGCACCAGCGCCGACAGCAGGAACGACGCGCCGCTGTTGTACACGAAACGCGTCCCCGGCCTGAACGCCACCGGCTGCGCCAGGAACGCCGCCGCCCAGTCGCCGTCCCCCGTCGCCACCAGCGCGTCCGTCACGTCCGCCGCGTGCCCCGTCCGCATCGTCAGCAGGTCCTCGACCCGCATGGCCCGCAGGTGCTCACCTACCACCGGCGGCAGGGCGTCCGGGAAGAGGTCCACCACCCGGTCCTCCACGCTCAGACGACCCTCCTGCACCAGCAGCCCCACACCCGCCGCCGCGAACGCCTTGCTCAGCGAGTACACGTGATGCACCCGCTCCGGCCCGTACGGGAACCAGTGACCCCCGGCCACCACCCGACCCGAGCGCCGCAACGTGAACCCATGCAGCTCCAGCCCATCCGCCGCCAGCGCGTCCAGCCACGCCAGCACCGCCCCGGACGGCAGACCCAGCGACTCCGGCGAAGACAACTCCCATGAAACAGGCACGCCCCACGCTACGGGACGTGCCACTGCGGCGGCATCCGCCAGGTGGCGCACCTACCGGTGATCCACGATAGCCAGCGGCTGCTTTGGCGTCAGGGTAATCTGCCCGGGCACCGCCTCGAAGGTGAACAGCAGGCTGCCGAGCGGCACGGTCCCCAGGTGACGCGGGTTGAGGGACGTGGCGAGCGCCCGCAGCGGCCCAGCATCCCCGGAGAGCAGGATGCGCTGTACGGCACGGTCCGGGCCGACGAGGATGTTGACGAATCCGAAGTTGCTGGCCGGTGCAGTGACGCAGGAGTTCCTGAATTCCCGGGTGTACACGTAGATTATGGGGTGTCCCTGGCTGCCGGTTTTCCGCAGGGTCGTCACGTCCAGCGGCGCGTGCAGGGAGAACTGAAGCCAGTCCGCGAAGGCGTAGCAGTCGGGTGCAGGGCGGCGCTGGAGGTCGGCAGACTCCAGATCAGAACGCCCAGCAGGGGCAGCAGTGCGGGGCGCGGCATACCGGCACCTTACGACGCGCGTGATCCGCGGGCGCGCTCATCTGCGCATGAAGAGGGGCGGGAGGCTCCCTGTGGCCCCCGCCCCCGGTCTGGCGCAGTGTTAAGCCCGCGCGCGCACCACGACGGCGATGCCCATGCCGCCGCCGATGCACAGGCTGGCGACGCCGGTTTCCTTGCCCAGGCGGCGCAGCTGGTGGATCAGCGTGACGAGCACGCGCGCCCCGGAAGCGCCGATGGGGTGCCCGAGGGCGACGGCGCCGCCGGTGACGTTCACGCGGGCGGGGTCGGCGTTCAGGTCACGCACGACGGCGAGGGACTGCGCGGCGAACGCCTCGTTCAGTTCGAACAGGTCCACGTCCGCGACGCTCATTCCGGCGCGGGTCAGGGCGACGGGGACGGCCTTGGCGGGTCCGATGCCCATGATGGCGGGGTCCACGCCGATGGCGGCGTAACTGGCGATCTCGGCGAGGATGGGCAGGCCGTGCGCCTGGGCGTACTCCTCGCTGGCGACGAGCAGCATGGCGGCGCCGTCGTTGATGCCGCTGGCGTTCCCGGCGGTGACGGTCCCGTCCTTCTTGAACGCGGGTTTCAGCTTGGCGAGGGCCTCGGCGGTGGTGGCGCGCGGGTACTCGTCGGCGCTGAAGGTCGTGGGACCCTTGCGGCCGGGTACCTCGACGCTGACGAGTTCATCCGCGAAGAAGTTGCCTGCCAGCGCGGCGGCGGCGCGGGTCTGGCTTTCCAGCGCGAAGGCGTCCTGTTCCTCGCGCGTGAGGTTCCACTGGGCGGCGATGTTCTCGGCGGTGATGCCCATGTGGTAGTTGCCGAACACGTCGGTCAGGCCGTCCGAGAGGATGCTGTCCAGCGCCTGCGCGTGCCCCAGCCGGTACCCTTCGCGGGCGCGGGGGAGGAGGTACGGGGCGCGGCTCATGCTCTCGGTGCCGCCCGCGAGGTACAGCTGCCCGTCCCCGGCGCGGATGCCCTGCGCGGCGCTGATGACCGCCTGGAGGCCGCTGCCGCACACGCGGTTCACGGTCAGGCCGGGCACGTCACTTGGGAGGCCCGCGCCGATCCCGACCTGACGGCCCACGTTCATGCCGCTCCCGGCCTGAAGGACGTTCCCCACGATCACGTCCGCCACGTCCGCGCCGCTGACCCCGTCCAGTACGGCTTTCGCCGCCGTGACGCCTAGGTCGGCTGCCGAGACGTCCTTCAGGCTGCCCATGAAGCTTCCGATCGGCGTGCGCTTCGCCGCCACGATCACCAGTTTGCTCATGCCCGGAGAATAACGGGCGTTCGTTACACCGGCGGGTCACCGGGTCGGGAACGGGGGCGTGCAATTCTGCTTGACGCTTCACGGCCCAGCGATCATATTGAAAAACGATAATATCGAAGATCGATAAATCCCTGGAGGCTTCATGCTGACCCCCGCCCGCGCCCAGACCATCCTGTCCTTCACGCTCACCGCTCTGGCCGTCCTGACGGCCCTGATGCTGCTGGTCTTTCTGTGGGGTGTGTTCACGTCCGGTGACAGAACCCAGACCGTGTTCAGCGTGAACATTCCCCTCGACCTCACGCTCAGCCTGCCGGGCGGCCGGTACGACGTCTCCACCTTCCACCTGCCGCTGGGCGAGCTGTCAGGATGGGCCAGAAATGGCTGGCTCGCCGGCTTCACCCTGCTCATGGCGTGCGTGATCGGCCTGCTGTGGCGCGCCCGGCAGTTCACGCGCCGCCTGCTCCGCGACCCGTTCCATCCCGACAACGCCCGCGACCTGACCCTCGCCGCGCGACTGGCCCTGATCGGGCAGGTGGTGGCCGCGCTGCAACCTCTGCTGAACGGCTGGATGTTCGCCCGCATCCAACCGCTTGAAGCCCTGCGCCGCCAACTCCCGGAAGACGCCATCGTGCGGGGCATGAACACCGACAGCAGCCTGCCGTTCACGCTGTTCGGCGTGAACCTCACGCCCCTGCTGATCGCCGCGGTCTGCGTGCTGTTCGCCGCTGCCCTCACCCAGGCCGCACACATCCGCGAGCAGGAACGTCAGCTGCGCGCCGAACAGGAGCTGACGGTCTGACATGCCCATCCGCGTGCATCTCGACGACCTGCTGGCCCAGCGGGGCATGACCCTCTCGGAACTCTCCTCGCGGGTGGGGATCACCCTGGCGAACCTCAGCATCCTGAAGACCGGGAAGGCCCGCGCGGTGCGTTTCAGTACCCTGGACGCCCTGTGTCGCGCGCTGGACTGTCAGCCCGGCGACCTGCTGCGCTGGGAGGACGGCCCCCCGGAGACTGATGAGATGTAGGCCCCGGCGTGGGGGTCAGTGGACGTCGGCGACGCTCTCCAGCAGGTCGGCGAGCTGCTCCTTGGCGCGGAACACGCGGCTCTTGGCCGTGCCGACCGCCACGCCCTGGATCTGCGCGATCTCGTCGTAACTGAGGTCCTCGACGAAGCGCAGCACGACCGCCTCGCGGTACTCGTGCGGGAGCTGGGACAGAGCGCGCTGCACACGGTCCTGCGCGTCGGCGCTCTCGGCGGCCTGCACGGGCGAGCGGCGCTCGCTGGTCACCTCGAAGCCCACGTCCTCGCGCGCCTGTTCCAGCGAGAAGCGTTGCAGCTGCTTGCGGCGGTGCGATTCGATCTGCGTGTTGCGCGCCACCTGATACAGCCACGGCAGGACCCGCTCCCCGGCGCGGAACGTGCGGATGCTGCGCCACGCGCGGTAGAAGACCTCCTGCGTCAGGTCCAGCGCGTCCTCGCTGTTGCCCTCCAGGCGGTACAGGTAGCCGTACATGCGGCCCTCGTACTCCTGCACGAACTCGAACCACGTCTGCTCGTCACCCGCGCACAGGCGCCCATACAGGTCAGGTGAGATCACGTCGGGAAGGGAAGGCTCGGTCGGGAGGGTCACGGTCCCTACACCATACCGCGCCGCGCCGCCCGTGCCGTCCGCCTTTCAGCGCAGTGCGCCACGCGCCCACACGCTAGGATGCGCGCACCTTGAGCGCCACCGGTTCCACCATCCTCCTTCATGTCAGCGCGGCCGCGCCCGCCCCGGCGGGGTTCGCGGACGCCCTGAAACCCCTGCTGCCCGACCTGAGCGTCGGCGCGCTGCTGGGCTTCGCGACGGGCGTCGCCCTGAAACACATCGGCCGCTGGGCGCTGGTCGGCCTGGGGCTGCTGTTCATCACGTTGCAGGTCCTGGCGTACTTCGATCTGGTCAGCGTGAACTGGCTGCGCGTGCAGGCGCTGGCCGAACCGTGGCTGGCGCAGGGCCGCGAGAACGGCGGCGCGTGGCTGACCCGCATCCTGACCGCGAACCTGCCGTTCGCCGGGGCGTTCACCGCCGGGCTGCTGCTGGGCCTGCGCGCCCGCGTGTAGACACGAACAACCGCCCCGGACCGTGATGGACCGGGGCGGCGCTGCGTGAGGGCTTTACTTGTCGCTGGTGGGCGGGGTGGCGTCCGTCTTGGCCGCGTCGGTCTTCGCGCCGTCGGTCGCCGCACCGTCCTCGGCTGGGGTGGCGGGCGCTTTGGGTGCCTGGGCGGCCACGCGTTTCTCCTGCGCGGCCAGCACGTCCTTGAGCTTGTCGGTGGGTTTCAGGGTCTTGATCTGGGCGTCCAGGAACGTCTGGCCTTCGCTGCCCTTCTCCTGCGCCAGCACGACCGGTTCGATCTGATCGCGCACCTCGGCGAAGCTCCTGGTCTCGGCGGGTTTCAGGTCGGTCACGTACAGCACCGAGTAGCGCTCGCCGACCTTCACGACGTCGCTCAGGCTGCCGTCGGCGGCGTCCTTGAGGCTCCGGGCGCTGAACACGGCGGCGTTCAGTTCCTCGCTCAGTTTGCCGTCCCCGGCGGTCACGTCGCCGCGCTCGCTGACGGTACCGCCGGCCTTGCTGGCCGCCGACACGAAGTCCCCGCGGGTGTACGAGTTGCGGAACGCCACGGCTTTCGCCTGGTCCTTGAAGCTGGCCTCGCTGACGGTGGCGCTGGCGGGCGATTCGAACTGCGCCTTGTTCTCGGTGTAGTACGCCTGCAGGTCCGCGTCGGTGACCTTCGCGTTCCGCGCGCCGTACGCGGCGACGCCCTGCGCGATCTCCTGGCGGGTGCCGACGAGGTTCAATTTCAGGCGCTCGGCGATGGTGGGCGCGCCGTAACCCTGGATGAGCTGCTGCACGACCTGCGGTTTCAGCATGCCGTTCACGAGCTGCGCGGCCTGCTCGGCCGGAACCTGCTGCAGGAGGCTGGCGAACTGCTGGTTGCCGACGACCTGCTCGATCACCTGCGAGTACCGGATGTCCTTCCCGGCGACGGTCGCGACGGTGGGGTCCTGCACGGTCCAGTTCAGGTCCTTGAACTCGACCTTGGCGTCCTTGCGCAGACCCTCGATCCAGGCTTCCACGGCGGCGTTCTTCTTGCTCTCGTTCACGGCGGTCGCCACGTCACTCTTCGCCTCGGCGAAGGGCTTGGCGCTGGGGGCGAGGTACTTCTCGACCTTCACGATGTAGAACTTCCCGCCGCTCTCCACGACGTCCGTCAGGCCGCCGTCCTTCAGGGCGAACGCGGCCGCGCCGACCTCGCTGGGCAGCGCCACCTGAGCCACGGGGCGCGGCGCGCCGTTCTCGATGGGGCCCAGGGCACCGCCCCGGTCCTTGAATTCCGTGCTGTTCGCGCCCGCCAGTTGCGCGAAGTCCGCGCCGCCCCTGAGCTGCTTGAGGAGGTCGGCTGCTTTGGCCTTGTCGGCCACGACGATCTGACGGCCCTGGATGCGCGCGTCGGTCTGGTACTTGTCGGTGTTCAGGTCGTAGTACGCCTGCAGTTCCGCGTCGGTCGCGGCGGGCACGGCCTTCTTGATCTCGTCCACCTTGCGTTCGATGGCGAGGCTCTGGCGGACCTGCTTGCGGTACTCGCTGTCGGTCAGGCCGACGCCCTGCAGCGCGTCCGTCCAGGCCTTGTTGTCGGTCAGGTTGTTCTGCGCGCGGACTTCCTTGACCTTGGCGTCCACGTCGCCGCGGCTGACCTTGATGTCCTTCACGGCGTTCGACACGAGCGTCTGGTCGATCTGCTGCGCGACCACGTACGTCTTGAAGTCGTCACCCATGACGCCGGTGTCGGTGCTGCTCAGCACCGGGTTCTGCCGCCTGGCGGCCTCGAGCTGCTCGACGGTGACGGTCGTGCCGTTCACGGTCAGGGCGGGCGTGCCGGTCTGCTTGTTGAACAGGTCGCCCAGGTTCGGGGTGAACTGGTAGGCCATGCCGACCACGAGCAGCAGGGCCAGGACGCCCATCAGGACGTTCACGAGTTTCTTCTTGTTCACTTGATCTCCTTCATGCGAGGTGCTAGGGTACCGGAGCTCTGCACTCGTAGCTCAGGTGGATAGAGCGTTGGCCTCCGGAGCCAAAGGCCACTGGTTCGAGTCCAGTCGAGTGCACCACCCACTGAACGCCACCCCTCGGGGTGGTGTTTTCCGTTCAGGGCGTTGACGTCCCCGGCAGTTGTCTTGAAGCGCACGCGCCGGATTCTAGCACGCAGAATTAAGCGGACGTGAAGAAAAAGAACGCGTGCCTGACGCACTTTTTGCCCCCTCCGGCCGCTGCGCGTCACCCTGCCCCCCACCCGGAGCCTGTACCCTGAAGCGCATGAGCACCCACCTCCTGACCCTGCTTGAAACGCTGCCCGGCAGCTACAGCGGCCCCACCCGCCCCGAAGACGCCCCCTACGGCCTCGTCGGCAGTGGCGAGGGCCAGCTGGCGGCGCACCTCGCGCAGACCCTGGTCGCCAGCAGCCTCACCCGCAGCGGCACACAGTTCGTCCTGAGCAGCCCCGACGCCGCCGCCCTCGCCACCGACTACGCCGACCTCGCCAGCGTCGCCGGCGCGCAGGTGCGCCGCGTCGCCACCGGCGGCACCCCCGAGGAGATCGACACCCTGGTCCCCGGCGGGCCGCTCGCCACGTACCACTTCGCGCAATACGTCGCCCACGCGACCGGCCACAGCGAGGACGCCCAGGCCGCCGACGCCCTGATCGCCGACCTCGCCGCCCGCTGCGCCCCGCACGTCACGGAAAACAACCCCGCCCGCGACCTCGCCTGGAGCCTGTGGGGCCGCCTCCCGCTGCTGCTCGCCGCGCCCGACGCGGACGCCCTGCCGCACGCGTGGCAGCAGCTGCTGGCCCGCACCGGCAAGACCCTCAGCGTCCCCCTGATCGGCGACCCCCTGCCCCTCGTGACCGGCGCGTTCGAGGCGCAGCACGAAAAAGGGGACGCCAAGGTCGCCGTGATCCTCGGGGACGCCGACGACACCCTCCTGCTCGCGCGCGAGGTCCTGGAATCCCGCATCGACGAGATCATCCACGTCCCCTACCCGGACGGCGCCGTCGGCTACCCGGCGCAGCTGGCCCTGTGGTACTTCGGCGCGTGGGTCGCCGCGTACCTCGCCGAACGCTACGGCGCGTCCGCCGCCGACCAGCCCGTCCTGGGCCGCGCGCAGGGCGTCATGAGCGGCGAGGACCGCGAACAGGCCCGCCTCGCCGCGCCCCGCGACGACCTGCGCCGCACGAACGTCGTCAAGGACTGGGCCGACGACCAGGACGTCGCCGACGTGGAACTCGACGAGGACGACCACGACGAGGAGTGAACGGGGGCAGTGGGTTGTGGGGAGTGGGGAGTGGGTCGGTTGCCTGACCCGCCCCCGCTGAAGCCCCCAGACAGAGAAGCAGGGAGCGAAGGCCAGTGCCGACGCTCCCTGTTTGTGCTGTTCCCACTCCCCACTCCCTACTTCCCACAACCCAGAATTCAGTGCAGAGGCACGTGCCCGGGGAAGCCGATCACCCAGTCGAGCAGGTCGCCGACCATGGCGCTCGCGGTGACCATGCCGCCCGCGCCGCCCCCGGCGAAGATCAGGGTGCCGCATTCCTCGCCCTCGTACACCATGGCGTTGCGGCTGGCTCCGGCGTTGCACAGCGGGTGGTCCTCCGGGAGGGACTGCGGGGAGACGCGGGCCTGCCACTCGCCGTTCACGCTTTCGAGTTCCGCGACGAGTTTGATGCGTTCGCCGCGCGAGCGGGCGCCCTGCACGTCCGCCAGGGTCAGGTGCTCGATGCCCTGCACCTGCACCCGGTCGTACGGGAAGTTCCCGTCCGCGCAGAAGCGCGCCAGGACCGTCAGCTTGTGCGCCGTGTCGAAGCCCCCGACGTCGAGGGTGGGCGGGTCCTCGGCGTACCCGAGCGCCTGCGCTTCCGCGAGGGCCTGCGCGTACTCCTTGCCCTGTTCCATCTGCGTGATGATGTACAGGCACGTGCCGTTCAGGACCGCCTGGAGGCGCTGGAAGGTGCTGGCGCGCAGCACGGTGCTCATCGGGCCGATCACGGGCGTCCCGGCCATCACGGACGCCTCGTAGTACAGCTTGCCGTCCAGCGCGTAGTCGCGCAGCTCGTCCCACTTCTCGGCCAGCAGCGCCTTGTTCGCCGTGATCACCGGGCGGCCCGAGCGCAGGTACGGGCGCAGCAGGTCCATGGGGCGCTCCACGCCGCCCATCGCCTCGATCACCACGCCGCACTCCTGCAGGAACCCCGGGTCGGTCGTCAGGGGCGTGCCGGGCGGGCAGGCGCGCTGGCGGGAGGTGTCACGCACCAGCACGCCCGCCACCTCGATCCGTACGCCCAGATCCGCGAAGATCGCCTCGCGTTTCTGGATCAGGTTCAGGACGTCCTGCCCCACGGTCCCACAGCCCAGCACGCCGACGGTCACGGTTCTCATGCGCCCGACTGTAGCGCCCCCGCCCCCCCCCCGGACCCCTGGATTAGACGCATTCCCGGTGGGGGAGAGGCTGCCGGGTGTCAGGCTGGAGCGGGCCGACACCTGACACCCGGCAGGCCCACTGTGAGCGCCGCGTCAGGGGAACGTGTCCGCAGCCGCTCGCGGGCGGGCGCTAGACTGCGCTCATGATTCCCGTGTCCACCCTGTCTGCCCACAGCCGTCCGCCGTGCCGAGCACGCGGGCGCTCCCCCGCCCCGTGAGCCGCCTCGACGAACTCGCGGCGGAATTCGGGAAGGTCGAGCGGGCGCTGGGCGACCCGGCCGCGCTGGCCGACCCGCGCGAGTACGCCCGCCTGACCCGCCGCCACCGCGAACTCCTGCCGCTCGTGACCCTGCTGCGCGAACGCGACGGGCTGCAGGGCGACCTGACCGGCGCGCGCGAACTCCTGACCGACCCCGACATGCGCGAACTGGCCGCCGGGGAAGTGCAGGCGCTTGAGGCGCGACTGGCCGAGATCGAATCGGACCTCGTCGTGCTGCTGCTGCCCACAGACCCGGACGACCCGAAGGACGTCATCCTGGAACTGCGGGCCGGGGCGGGCGGCGCGGAAGCCGGGCTGTTCGTGATGGACCTGCTGCGCATGTACACCCGCTACGCCGAGGGGCTGGGCCTGAAGGTGACCGTGCTGGACGCCAGCGAGAGCGACCTGGGTGGCGCGAGCAAGGTCGTCGCCGAGATCACGGGCGACGGCGCGTTCCGCGCGTTCAAGTGGGAGCGCGGCGTGCACCGCGTGCAGCGCGTCCCCGCCACCGAGAGCCAGGGCCGCATCCACACGAGCACCGTCACGGTGGCCGTGCTGCCCGAGGCGGACACCGCAGAGGTGCAGCTGGACCTGTCCGAGGTCCGCATCGACGTGTTCCGCTCTCAGGGTGCGGGCGGGCAGGGGGTGAACACCACCGACTCCGCCGTGCGCGCCGTGTACCGCGCGGGCACCCCCGACGAGATCATGGTCGTGTGCCAGGACGGCCGCTCGCAGATCAAGAACCGCGAGAAGGCCCTGCAGGTGCTCGCCGCGCGCCTCGCGGAACGCGAACGGATCGCGCGGGAGGAACGCGAACGCAGCGACCGCGCCGCGCAGGTCGGCAGCGGCGACCGCAGCGAGAAGATCCGCACGTACAACTACCCCCAGAACCGCGTGACCGACCACCGCCTGGAAGGCGAGGGCAAGAACCACCCCCTCGACAGCGTCATCGCGGGCGCGCTGGGGCCGGTCGTGGCGAACCTCGCCCGCGCGCAGCGCGAACTGCAACTCCTCCAGATGGGCGAGGAGGGCCAGCATGGCGCGGCGTGACCTGCTCGTCGCCGCCGGGATCCTCCGCGACCGCTTCGGCCGCGTGCTGCTCGTCGGCAACGACTGGCAGGGCCACGGCCGCGTGCGCCACACCCTGCCGGGCGGCGTCGTCGAACCCGGCGAGACCCTCCCCGAGGCGCTGTACCGCGAGATCTACGAGGAAACCGGCCTGAAACTGACGGGCATCAAGCACATGGCGTACACCGTGCACATCGAGGACGAACGCCGCGGCGAACGCGCCATCGCCGTGGCGTTCGAGGCCACCTGGGACGGCCTGCTGAACCCTGCCGACCCCGACGGGTTCATCGTGGAGGCGCGCTTCTGCACCGTCGAGGAAGCCCTGCAGAAGATCGAGGCGCCCCCCATGCGCGAACCGCTCAGCGACTACCTGCTGACCGGCGAGCCCGGCCGCTTCTACGCCTTCAAGGGCTGGGACGGTCGCGGCGGCCTGCGCATCCCCGCGCTGAAACCCCGCAGCTAACGTGGGAACGGCGCGCGGCCCCAGGCGACAGGAGCCCTGGGGCCGCGCTGCTGGCGGGTCAGTCTGTCCCCCCCGGCAGGGTCACCGTGAAGTGCGCGCCGCCCAGCCCCTTGGAGGCGGCCAGCGCCGCCTGCCCCCCGTGCGCGGCGGCCAGCGCCCGCACGATCGCCAGTCCCAGGCCACTGCCGCCCGTGTCGCGGGAGCGGCTGGCGTCCAGACGCGTGAAACGCGTGAACACCGCCTCGCGGCTGCCCTCGGGGATGCCGGGGCCGTCGTCCTCGACGTGCAGCACGACCTGCTCGCCGCGCGTTTCCACGCGCACGTGCACGCGGCTGCGGGCGTGCCTCAGGGCGTTGTCCACGAGGTTCGTGGTGATCTGCCGCACGCGGTCCCGGTCGGCGTGCGTGAGGGCCGGTTCGGCCTGCACGCCCAGCGTCAGGCCCAGTGCGGTGGCGCGGTCCTGCAGCGCCTGCACGACCTCGCGGCCCAGGGCGCCCAGGTCCAGCGGGCGCGGGTCCAGCGCCAGACGCCCGGCGTCCGCCAGGGTCAGGGTGCGCAGGTCCCCGACCAGCCGCGTGAGCAGCTGCGTCTGCGTGCTCAGCAGCGTGATCTGCTCAGGATGCAGCGGGTACACGCCGTCCTCCAGCGCGTCCAGGCGGGCCTGGATCACGGCGATCGGGGTGCGCAGTTCATGCGCGATGTCCGCCACCGCCTGCTGCCGCTCGCGTTCCAGCGCCTGGAGGTTCTCGGCCATGTCGTTGAAGGCGTGCGCCAGCGCCGCGATCTCCCGCTCGCCGCCCAGTACGGGCGCCCGGGCACTCAGGTCGCCGCTGGCCAGCCGCGCCGCCGCGCCCGACACCGCCGAGACGGGGCGTGCCACCCGGCGCGAGATCAGGAACGCCAGCAGCGCCGACACCGCCGCCGCGACCAGTCCCACCTGCAGGAGGCTGCGCTGCACGTCCCGCAGGAAGTCCTGCGCGCGGCTGCGGGGCGGCGGTTTGCCGTCACTGACCCACAGGTTGCGGGGCCGCTTGCCGTTCGTGACGACCGCGTCCTCCCCGCTGGCCTGCTTCACGACGCCGCCCACGTCCGGACTGCTGTCGAAGGGGTCCAGATATGCGTCGGCGGCGCTGCCGGTGCGGATCACGGGCAGGGGCGGCGTGGGGGTCAGCACCTCGCCGCGCAGGGCGGCTGCGTGCTGATCGCGCAGCATCTGCCGCACGCCGCTGGGCAGCCGCTCGAACTCGCGCTTCACCACTAGGTTCGAGAAGTAGAAGGTGCTGCCCACCGCCACGAGCACCACCAGCAGCATCGCCAGCAGCAGCGTCACCGCCAGCGGCTGCGTGCGCTGCGGCTTCCCGGCGGGCGGCGTCATCCGGCGGCCTCCAGGCGGTACCCGACGCCCCGCACGGTGTGCAGCAGCCCCCCGGCCTGCGCGGCGTCCAGTTTGCGGCGCACGCTGGCGAGGTGCGCGTCCACGACGCGTTCCAGCGCGTCACTGTCCGGCAGGGCCGCCGCGAGCAGTTCCTCGCGGGTGTACGCGCGGCCCGGCGCCTCGGCCAGCTGCGACAGCAGGCGGAACTCGGCTGGGGTGAGGCTCAGGGTCTCGCCGTGTACGCGCGCCACGACCGCGCGGCGGTCCACCTCCAGCGGACCCACCCTCAGCGGGCGGTCCGCATCGTCGAGCAGGGCGGTCGCGCGGCGCAGCACGGCCTTCACGCGCGCCATCACCTCGCGCGGGCGGAACGGTTTGACCACGTAGTCGTCCGCGCCGAGTTCCAGCCCCACGATCTGGTCGGTCTCCTCGGCGCGGGCCGTCACGAGGATCACGGGCGTGCCGCCCTCGGCCCGCACGGTCTTCAGGACGTCCAGGCCGCTGCGGCCCGGCAGCATCACGTCCAGCAGGATCAGGTCCGGGCTGGCGGCGCGGTACACGCTCAGGGCGGCGTTGCCGTCGGCGGCGCGTTCGGTGCGGTAGCCCTCCTGGCGGGCGTAGGCCTCCAGCACCTCCGCCAGCTGGGGTTCGTCCTCGACGATCAGGATCAGGGCACTCATGCCATGAGCGTACGTGAACTCCGTGAAGGACGCGCGAAGACCCCTCAGGTCCCGGCGCGCCGCTGTCACCGGGCACAAACCCCTGCTGGCGGTCTACCCGGACCCTTCGACAAATCTTCACAGAGGCTGCGCGGAGTCTTGACCCCCGCCCCGCACGCTGAGCGACATGACCCGCCCCCCCCCGCCTTGCCTGCTCACGCTGGCCCTGCTGCTCGGCGCCGCGCACGCCCAGACCACCGCGCCGTCCGCCGCGCCCCCCGACCTCACCCTGGAGCAGGCCTACGCGCAGCTGGCCCAGGCCCCCAGCGTCACCCGCGCCGCGCTGAGCGTGCAGGTCGCGCAGCAGAACCTCCAGGCGGCCCGCGCCGCGCTGGGCCTGACTGTCAGTGTCAGCGGCAGCGCCAGCTACGCCGGGCCGACGACCACCACCGCCACCGACGGCACCACCACCGCCGTCGGCAGCAGCCTGTCGGGCACGGCGGGTGCGAACGTCAGCCTGGGCCTGCTGCCCTGGTCGAGCGCGCAGAGCAGCCTGCGGGCGTCCGAACGCAGCCTCGCGCTGGCCCAGGCGAATCTGCGCGACGCGACCCTGAGTACGCAGCTGAACGTCGCGCAGGCGTACTTCTCGGCCGCGCTCGCCACGCAGGACATCACCCTGGCCACGCGTACGCTGGAGCTGCGGCAGCGGCAGCTGACCGTCGCGCAGACCCAGCAGGCCGCCGGGAACGCCACCGCCGAGACGGTCCTGAACGCCCAGAACGCCGTGCAGACCGCGCAGAGCAGCCTGACGCAGGCGCAGGCCAGCCTGGACAGCGCCCGCCGCACCCTGGACGCCACGCTGGGCACCACCCTGGGCGGCGTGACCTTCAGCACCCGGCCGGACGACACCCTGACCCTCCCGGACCTGAGCGCCCTGGTCGCCCGCGCCCGCACGGGCAGCAGCGACGTGATCAGCGCGCAGAACGCCCTGGCGAGCGCGCAGGAGACCCTGGAGGCCGACCAGCGGGACGCCCGCCTGCCCGACCTGACCGCCAGCGTCGGCTACGGCGGCGGCGCCGCCGGGACGGTCAGCGCCACGCTGAACGTCAGGCAGGGTACCCTGGGCGGCAGTTACAGCCTGCCGCTGGGCGACCGCGCGGGGGGCAGTGCGAGCCGCCTGACCGCCAGCGTCAGCGGCTCGTACGTCGTGTACTCACCCGCCCAGCAGGCCGCGCTGAGCGCCGCGCAGGCCAGCGTCACCCAGGCGGGGCTTGCCCTGACGGTCGCGCAGCAGAACGCCGAACTGGACGTCCGCAGCCGCTTC
Source organism: Deinococcus sp. JMULE3 (assembly GCF_013337115.1). NCBI lineage: Bacteria > Thermotogati > Deinococcota > Deinococci > Deinococcales > Deinococcaceae > Deinococcus > Deinococcus sp. JMULE3. The sequence continues at coordinate 749,894 of NZ_SGWE01000004.1, read as the reverse complement.
GTGACCGTGCAGACCAACCTGAACGCCGTGCAGACCCGCGCCGCGCAGGTGCAGGCCGCGGGGCTGGCCGTGCAGACCGCCCAGGCCCGCCTGGATGCCGGGACTGGCACTGCCGACGACCTCGCCGCCGCCACGCTCAGTCTCGCGCAGGCGGAGCGGGACCTGCTGTCCGCCCGCATCACCGCCCAGCTGAGCCTGACCCAGCTTCTCAACGCCGCCGGAGGCCCCCAATGACCCACGCCCGCACCCGATTCCTTACCCTCAGCCTGGGCCTCGCCCTGGCCGCGCCCGCCGCACACGCCCAGAGCACCCCCCAGACTGTCCTCAGCGCCGGGAGTGCCGTCAGCGCCGCGCTGAACACCAGCAGCGACGTCAAGACCTCCCAGGCGAACCTCGACAAGGCCCAGGCCGCCAGCCGCGCCGCGCAGGCCGACCCCAGCACCCTCGTCGCCGCGAAACTGAACGCCACGAACGCCGAGAAGCTCGCGCAGGCGCAGGTCCGCGCCGCGAAACTCGGCGCGCTGCAAAGCGCCGTCGGTGCGTACGCGGCGCTGCTGGAAGCGCAGGAGAACGTCGAACTCCAGACGCTCCAGGTGCAGGTGGACACCAGGGGCGTGCAGGTCGCGCAGGTGAAACTCGGCATCGGGAACGCCACCACCCTGGACGTCACGAACGCACAGAACACCCTGGCCGCCAGCACCCAGACCCTCGCCGACGCCCGCGCGCAGCTGAACCTCGCCGCCGCGAAACTCGGCACCCTGACCGGCCTGGGGAGCAGCGTCCGCGCGGGCAGCGCCATCACCGCGCCCAAACTGAGCGTCACGCTCGCCAGCCTCCAGGGCGGGCTGGACCGGCTGACCAGCCTGGTCGGCGCCGCGAACGACGTCGCCAGCGCCGCGCTGAACGTGAAACTCGCCGACAACGACTTCACGCCCGCCCGGACCCTCCAGGACGCCAAAACGGCCCTGGCGAACGCGCAACGCAGCCAGGACAGCGCCGAGAAGACGGCCGGGCAGACCCTCGCCAGCGCGTACCAGGCGGCGCAGAACGCCTACGAACTCCAGCAGGTCGCCCTGAACCGCGAGGCCGCCGCGCAGAAGACCTACACGCAGGACAGCGCCCGCCTGAAAAGCGGCACGATCAGCGCCGTCGAACTCCAGAACACCCAGCTGAGCCTCAAGAAAGCGCAGTACAGCCGCCTGCAGGCGCAGAACAACGTCACCGAGGCCCTCGCGGCGCTGTCGGTCGCCGCCGGGCAGAATCTCACCGGCATCGGGGGCGCGCTGTGACCACCACTTCCATTCCCCGGCCCGCCGCGCCGCGCCGCCGCTGGCCGTGGGTCATCGGCGCCCTGCTGCTGGTCGGCGCCGCCACCGGAGGCGTCCTGTACACCCGCAGCCGCAGCGCGCAGACCGCGACCGTCACCGCCACGACCACCACCAGCCGCGCGCAGCAGGGCGTCGTCCGGGTGTCCGTCAGCGGCCCCGGCACGCTGGAAGCCGCGCAGACCCGCACGGTCGGCGCGGACCTGACCGCCACCGTCGGCGCCGTGCCCGCCGTGGGCGAACGCGTCACGAAGGGGCAGCTGATCACCACCCTGAGCAGCGACACCGTCGAGCAGAACGTCCAGGCGGCCCAGCTGAACCTCGACAAGGCCCGCGCCAGCCTGGACGCTGCGCGCGCTTCTCAGGCCAGCAGTGCCGCGCAGCGCGCCAGCAGCGTCGTCAGCGCGCGGGGCAGCGTGACGCAGGCCGAGCAGACCCTCGCCGACGCGCAGCGCACCCTCAGCGGGCAGCGGCAGCTCGCGGCCATCGGCGCGCTGAGCGCCTCCGCGCTGGCCGACGCGCAGTCCGCCGTCACCAAGGCCCAGCAGAGCGTGGACAGCGCCCGCGCCAGCCTGAGCAGCGCCCTGACCCAGCAGCAGACCGGCGCGAGCACCGACGCGCAGAACCTCCGCAGTCAGGCGCTCGCCGTGCAGCAGGCGCAGGACAGCCTGGACGCCGCCGCGCAGGACCGCACCGACCTGAAGGTGTACGCCCCGATGAGCGGCGTGGTCAGCACCGTCACCGCCACCGAGGGCACCGTCGTGAACAGCGGCGCGAGCATCCTGACCCTGATCGACGACACCACCCTGAATCTCCCCGTGCAGATCGACGAGACCGAGATCGCCGGCGTGAAGGTCGGCCAGCGCGCCGACGTGACCCTCGACGCCTTCGACGGGCAGACCTTCAGCGGGAAGGTCGTGCGCGTCTCGCCCGGCGCGACCCAGAGCAGCGGCATCAGCGTGTTCACCGCCACCGTGCAATTGAGTAACACAGGCGGGCAGCTGCGCGCCGGGATGACCGCCGAGGCGGAGATCGTCCAGAGCGAGGACCGCGGCCTTCTGGTGCCCAGCAAGGCCGTGCAGACCGTGCGGAGCCGCAGCTACGTGCAGATCCCCACCGCAGCGGGCGCCGAACCCGAACGGGTCCGCGTGGAGACCGGCGCGACCGACGGCACGAACACCATCGTCACGGACGGCCTGACCCCCGGCCAGGAAGTCGTCGTGCCCGGCGCGGCCCGCAGCGCCGCCAGCGCCAGCGGCCAGGGCAGCGGCGCCCGCAGCCAGAACAGCCGCCAGAGCGGCGGATTCGGCGTGCCCGGCGGCGGCTTCCCCGGTGGTGCCCCGTGACCGCCCCGCAGGTCACCCCGGCCGTCCCCGCGCCCAGCCTCGCCCCGGCGGTCGTGGACCTGCGCGCCGTGCGCAAGGTGTACGCGCAGGGCGACGTGATCTTCGAGGCCCTGCGTGGCGTGGACGTGCAGATCCTGCCGGGCGAGATGGTCGCCCTGATGGGACCGTCGGGCAGCGGCAAGACCACCCTGATGCAGATCATCGGCCTGCTCGACCGGCCCAGCGAGGGCGGCTACCGGCTGGGCGGCCGCGACGTCACCACCCTCAGCGAGAACGAACGCGCCGCGGCCCGCAACACAGAGATCGGCTTCGTGTTCCAGGCGTTCCACCTGCTGCCCCGCCTGAACCTCGTGGAGAACGTCGAGGTGCCCCTCACGTACGCCGGGGTGCCCCCCCGCGAGCGGCGCGACCGGGCCATGCAGGTCCTGGACCGCGTCGGGCTGGCCGACAAGGCCCGCAACCTCCCCAGCCAGATCAGCGGCGGGCAGAAGCAACGCGTCGCCATCGCCCGCGCGCTGGCCGGACGCCCCCGCCTGCTGCTGGCCGACGAACCCACCGGGAACCTCGACACCCGCACCAGCGAGGAAGTCATGGGCCTGTTCAGCGACCTGCACGCCGAGGGCACCACCGTCGTCATCGTCACGCACGAGGACGACATCGGCGCGTACGCCGGGCGGGTCATCCGCGTCCGTGACGGCCTGATCGAGAGCGACCGCCGCCAGACGCCCCGCAGCGGGAGGCTCGCATGACCACCCACCCCGCCGCGGCCGCGACCGCCCCCACCAGCCCCGCCCCCCGGCGGCGCGGCGGAATCGGCCTGGGCGGCGCGTTCACCATCGCGTGGCGCGCCATCGTCGGCACGCCGCTGCGCTCGGTCCTGACCGCGCTGGGCGTCATCATCGGCGTGGCCGCCGTCGTCGCCCTGACCGCCATCGGGCAGGGCAGCACCGCCGGCGTCACGAAGAACCTCGAGAGCCTCGGCACGAACCTGCTAACCGTGCAGAGCGCGCGGGGCGGGGGCGGCGGGAGCCTCGTGCGCGCCGGACCCCGCCAGACCATCACCGTCGAGGACGCCGAGGCGCTGGCAGGTGCGTTCCCGGACCGCGTGGCGGGCGTCGCGCCCAGCGTGAACAGCAACCTGCAGGCCAAGGTCGGCACGAACAACGCCCAGGTCAGCGTCGTCGGCACCTGGCCCGCCTATGAAACCGTGCGCAACAGCCCCGTCGAGACCGGCGCGTACTTCACGGACGCGGACGTCAGCGGCAGGAAACGCGTCGCCGTGATCGGCCACCAGACCCTGCTCGACCTGTTCGGCGACGGCACCGAGGGCAGCGCCACCCCGGAGCAGGCCACCGGGCAGAAGATCCGGCTGGGCAGCGTCACCTTCACCGTCACGGGCGTCCTGCCCGACAAGGGCAACAGCGGCTTCGGGAACGCCAACAGCCAGGTCCTCATTCCCCTCAGCACGTACCTGCAACGCTTCGCCCGCACGAACAGCGCCGGAGGGCAACCCACCGTCAGCAGCGTGTACCTGCAGGCCACCGACGCGAAGGACCTCACGGGGCTTCAGAGCGACGTGACCGACCTGCTCATGACCCGCCACGACCTCACCGACCCGGACAGCCTGGACTTCCAGGTGCAGAACCAGGCGGACAGCCTCGCCAGCCTGAACTCCATCACGAACACCCTCACCCTGTTCGTCGGCGCCATCGCGGGCATCAGCCTGCTCGTCGGCGGCATCGGGATCATGAACATCATGCTCGTCTCGGTCACCGAACGCACCCGCGAGATCGGCGTGCGCAAGGCCCTCGGCGCGCGGCCCCGCGACATCCTCACGCAGTTCCTGGTGGAAGCCAGCCTGCTGTCCATCGGCGGCGGCGTGATCGGCATGCTGCTCGGCGTCGCCCTCGCCTTCGGCGGGAAGGCCCTGAACATCACGCCCGTCTTCAGCCTGCCGCCCATGCTGATCGCCTTCGCGTTCAGCGCCCTCGTCGGCGTGTTCTTCGGGTACTACCCCGCCGCCCGCGCCGCGAAACTCGACCCCGTCGATTCCCTCAGATACGAGTAACTCAGATACGAATAGGAGCACCCCCATGACCAAGACCACCCGCACCACCCTGATCCTCACCGCCCTCACCCTCGGCGCCGCCAGCGCCCAGACCGGCACCCAGGGCCAGCGCCAGATGACGCCCGAGATGCAGGCCCGCATGAAAGCCATGCAGCCCGTCAACGACCTCGCGCAGACCGTCCGCCTCCTGCCCGACCTGGAAAAGAACAAGGCGACCGCCCTGACCAAGGCGCAGGCCAAACTCCTGCTGCCGATCCTGACCACCATCCAGAAAGCCACCAGCGTGCAGCCCAACGACGCCAAGAAATACCTCACGCAGATCGAGGACAAGATCCTGACCGCCAAACAACTCACGGCCCTCGACAGCCTCATGCTGAAAGCCGAACAGGACCGCGAAGCCCGCCGCACCCAGGCGCAACGCAGCGGCGGCCAGGGAGGTCAGGGAGGCAACGGTCAGGGCGGCCCCGGCGGCGACCGCCCCGGCGCACCTGCCGGTCAGGGCCAGCCCGGCCAGTTCAACCCCTTCAAGCAGGGCCGCACGGCCGAGCAGCTGGGCGCGTACATCAAGGTCCTCCAGAAGAAGTAACGGACAGGGGAGAGGCGCGCCGGATGATCGAACTCCGGCGCGCCTCTCCCGTTCAGTCGTCCAGCAGGCCGTCCTCGCGCAGCACCTGCAGGAACGCCTCCACGACTGCCGGGTCGAACTGCCGTCCCGCCTGTTCCCGCAGCGAGTCGGCGGCCGCCTGCACCGACCACGCCAGCTTGTACGGCCGGGCGCTGATCAGCGCGTCGAACACGTCCGCGACACTGAAGATCCGCGCCAGCAGCGGAATGTCCGGCCCCGCGAGCCGGTCCGGGTACCCGGTCCCGTCCCAGCGTTCATGGTGGTGCCGCACGACCTCGCGGACCTCGCGTGGGACGAACACCTCCTCGCGCAGCAGCTGATCCCCGACCTCCACGTGCCACTGCATCGCCTCACGTTCGACCGGGGTCAGCGGTCCGGCCTTGCGCAGCACCCGGTCGTCCACCGCGACCTTGCCGATGTCGTGCAGGTACGCGCCCCAGCGCAGGTGCCGCAGGTGCGCGTCAGGCAGGCCCAGCCGCTCGCCCAGCCGCAGCGCCAGCGTCGTCACGCGGTCGGTGTGCCCGAACGTGTCCCCGTCGCGGCTTTCGAGCATGCGGCCCAGGGTACGCAGCGCCGCCTCACGCGTGGCGTGCAGGTGCTCGACGCTGTCGGCCCGGTCCAGCGCCTGACTGATCCGCAGCGCGACCGTGTCCAGCAGCGTGACCAGCGACCCCGGCACCGGTACGCGCCGCACGAGGTGCATGAGCATCACCACGCCCACCACGCGGCCATCCACGCGCAGCGGCGCGGCCAGCCCGGTGAACACGTGCGTCGCGTCCGCCCGGCGGGCCGACCAGGACTGGTAATCCGGGGCGACCTGCGTGCGACCGGTCCGCAGCACCTCGCCGATCAGGCCGGTCGGGGACGGACGGGCGGCCAGCACGCGTCGGGTCGCGTCCTGACCCTCGGGGTGCCCGGCCAGTACGGACAGCTGCACCTGCCCCAGGCCGTCCAGCACCACGACCGCCCCCACCGTGAAGCCCGAGAGGTCCACCAGGGTCTGCACGGCCCGCTGCCCGATGTCCTCCGGGCTGCCCAGTTCGGCCAGTTCGGCGGACAGCTGCGCCAGCTGCTCGAAATGCCGGGCGGCCAGCTGGGCCTCTTCCAGCGCCCGCATGCGCGAGTACGCCACGCTGGCCGCCTGCCCCAGCAGCGTCAGCGCCTGCGCTTCGCCGCTGCCGAACTGCGTGTCCTGCGCCAGCCGGTTCACGGACAGCACGCCCAGCACCCGTCCGTCCGGGTCCAGCAGCGGCACGCCCAGGTACGTGTGCGGCATGGGCTGCCCCGACACGTATACCGTCTGCGGGTCCTGGTCGGTGCGGGGAATCAGGGTCGCCCGGCCGGACTGCACGACCCGCCACGCCAGCCCCTGCCCGCGCGGCAGGTGACGGCCCAGCGCGACCTGCCGGTGCTCCCCGGCCGCCGCGACGATCTCCAGTTCGTCGGTGTCCTGGCGGTACAGCAGCGCCAGCGCCGATCCCGCCCCGGTGATCTCCAGGGCGAGGGTCACGCACTGCTCGAACATGTCGCGGCTGGACTGCGCGAGCAGCACCAGCGCCTGCGCCTCCAGCGCGGGCCGCAGCGTCTCGGGCAGATCAGGACGCAGCGGATCACCGGTCAAGTGGACCGCCGCGGGGGGACAATCGCCGGGTCGGGCTCCGGCGACGCAACTGAGACATGCCCCCACGCTAGCGCGACTGACCCGCCGCGCACCACTCCCCCCCGGCAGACGTACACCCGGCGCAGCACAACCCCCGGCGCGGTGGCCGGGGGCAGAGGGTGGTGTTCAGCGCCGCAGGGTCATTCCCACTCGATGGTGGCCGGCGGCTTGCCCGTGATGTCGTACACGACGCGGTTGATCTCGTGCACCTGGTTCACGATGCGGTTGCTCATGGTCGCCAGGAAGTCGTACGGGAGCCGGGCCCACTCGGCGGTCATGAAATCGTCGGTCGTCACGGCCCGCAGCGCCGCCGTGTACGAGTACGTGCGCTCGTCGCCCATCACGCCGACCGACTGGATGGGCGTGAGGATCGCCAGCGCCTGCGAGCAGCCGTCGTACAGCCCGAACTCGCGCAGGCCGCTGATGAAGATGTCGTCCACGCGGCGCAGGATGTCCAGCTTCTCCTCGCTGATCGCGCCCAGGCAGCGGATCGCCAGGCCCGGACCGGGGAAGGGGTGACGCATGCGGATGTGGTCCGGCAGGCCCAGCAGGCGCGCGATTTCACGGACCTCGTCCTTGAACAGCGTCCGGAACGGCTCGACCAGCTTGAACGCGAGGTCGTCCGGCAGGCCGCCCACGTTGTGGTGGCTCTTGATGTTCGCGGCGCCCTCGCCCCCGGCGGACTCGATCACGTCCGGGTACAGGGTGCCCTGCGCCAGGAAGTCGAAGGGACCGTACGCGCGGGCCTCGCGTTCGAAGGCGCGGATGAATTCCCGGCCGATGATCTTGCGCTTCTGCTCGGGGTCGGACACGCCGTCCAGCGCCGCCATGAATTCCGCGCGGGCGTCCACGGTCACGAGGTTCACGCCCAGCGGTTTCAGGGCCGCCTCGACCTGCTCGCGCTCGCCGAGGCGCAGCAGGCCGTGGTCGATGAACACCGCCGTGAGCTTCTCCCCGACCGCCTTCGCCAGCAGCAGGCCCAGCGTGCTGGAGTCCACGCCGCCGCTGATCGCCAGCAGCACCCGGCCGTCCCCGACCTGCGCCTGCACGTCCGCGATCAGCTCGTCGATGATGTGCTCGGCGGTCCAGTCGCGCGTCACGCCGCAGATGCCCAGGAAGTTCGCCAGCAGCTGCCCGCCCTTGGGCGTGTGCACGACCTCCGGGTGGAACTGCACGCCGTAGCGGCGCGTCTCGCGGTTCTCGATCGCCGTGACCGGGGTGTCCTCGGTCTGCGCGACCACCTCGTAGCCCTCGGGCAGCTGCGTGACCGAGTCGCTGTGGCTCATCCACGCGACGAACTCGCCCTGGATGCCTTCGAACAGCTGCCCGCCGTACTGCGTCAGGTCCGCCTTGCCGTACTCGCGCTTCCCGGCGCGTTTCACGTCCCCGCCCGCCTGCTGCGCGAGGTACTGCATGCCGTAACACACGCCCAGCACCGGGATGTCCAGGTCCAGCACGCCCGGCGCGGGCTTCGGGGCCGCCTCGTCGTAGACGCTGCTCGGTCCACCCGACAGCACGATCCCCTGCGGGTTTTCCCGCAGGATGCGGTCCAGGGGCGCGCTGCCGGGCAGGATCACGCTGTACGCCCCGAGTTCACGGAAGCGGCGCGCGATCAGGCGCGTGAACTGACTGCCGAAATCCAGAATGACGACGCTCATCACCCCGATTGTCTCACGCACTATGGCCGCAGGCGTCCCGCCGGGGCAGACGAGCCGGGCAGACGAGCCCCCGGCCCGACCCGGCCTCAGCGGTCCAGGTCGATGGTCACCGGCTGCGCGCGCGGCACCGTGACCGTCATGCTGCCCGGCGCGAAGCCGTCCACGACCACCCGCAGGCGATACGTGCCGGGCGCCGGGAACGTCACGCGGCCCGGCGCGGTCCCCAGTGACGCCCCCGGCGTCAGGTTCGCCTCCTTCGGGGACTGCTCGACGGACAGGCGCGCCGTGGCGCCCGCCACGCCCCGCACCGTGAACGGCACCGTCTGCGGCTGCGGCGCGGCGGCCACCGCCGCTGCCTCGCCCGACCCGGACGCCCGCGGCACGCTCTGGGCGGGCGCGGTCTGACCCTGTCCACGCGCCTGCACGACCCTGACCAGCACCAGCGCCATGCCCACGAACGCGACGGCCAGCAGCGCCCAGAACGCCACGCGCCACAGCAGCGGACGGCGCGAACGGACCGGTGCCGGGGCCTCGCGCACCACCCGCCAGGAATCGTCCTCGTCCCAGCCGATTCGGATCGGGTCACCCGCGCGCCGCCGCGCCGGGAGCGTCCCGACCGGCGCCTCTGCGGCGGAGCCGTCTCCAGGCCGTTCACCCTCGACCGCCTCGTCGCCAGTCTCGGCCCCCGGTTCTTCGGGCAGCGGCGCGCGGCGCAGCGATTCCGGCAGGCGCGGCACCTCGCGGATCTGCACCTGCGGGCGCGGCGCGGGCGCGTCCACCTCCCACTCGGGCAGGTCGTCGAAGCCGATCTGGATGGGCGCGGGCGCTACCGCCTGCGCGGGAGCCTGTGCCCGTTGCTGCTCCAGCCGTTGCAGGCGGCGGTCGGCGGCAGCGCGGGCGTCCCGTTCGGTCTGCTCGCGCCGAGCCTCGTGCTCCCGTCGGCGGCGTTCCTGCGGGGACAGCCGCGCCGGACCCGCCGGGACCACCTGGGCGTCCGGGCCGATCGGCGCGGCCTGCGCCACAGGCGCCGCAGTGAGCACGGGCGCGGTGGGAGTCACCGACGCGCTGGGAATCACGGCGGCGTCCGGTTCAGCGACGGCAGGTGCATCCTCGGCGGCTGGGCTCTCGACGGCGGTGCTCTCGATGGCGGCGCTCCCGGTGGATGCGGGGTCGCCCAGCACGATCGGCGTGCCGTCATGCGCGGGCGCGGCTGAACGGTCCGGCGCGGACGGCGCGGGTTCGGGCAGGACAGGAGCAGGCCCGACCGGTGAGATGTCTCCCGTGACCACCTGAGCCTCGACCGGGGGCAGGGTTGGCGTCGCCTGCGGGTCCACGACGGTCGGGGCGTCCGGCGTCGCCACGTCACGCGGGGCGCTCAGGCCCGGCAGGCGGAAGCGGCTGCCCCGCCCCCGGCGTCCCCGTGACCCGCTGGTCTCCGCGCGGACCGGAACGTCCGGCGCCGACAGGACGGGCAGAGGTGGGTTCGCTGCGGGCTGCGCCGCTTCGGCCTGCACCGCTCTGGCCGGGATCGCTTCGGCAGGAATCGGTTCAGCGGGGACCGGGGCGGTCGGTAGGGGGGAGGACGGAAGCTCGGGCGCCGGGGCGGGCGGGGCGGAAAACTGAACCTCCGGCAAAACGCTGTCCGGCGCGGGTGGTTCGGTGTCCACCGGTGCTGGCGCAGTCGGTTCCGGTTCGCTGCTGGCGGGCGCCGTCGCTTCCGGCGCCGCTGGCACGGGTGCAGCAGGGGCCGCGTCACGCTGCGGCGGGGTGCCGCGCAGCAGGCGCAGGGCCGCGTGGGCGTCCAGGCGTCCCGGTTCGTCCAGCAGGGGACGCAGCGGGGCGGGCACGCCGCCCATCTCGTGCAGGATGACCGCCAGGGCGTACAGGTCGTCACCGGGCCGCGCGTCGCCGCCCCAGGGCAGGCCCGCCCCGGCCAGGCGGACCTCGCCGTCCACGCTCCACAACTGCGAGACACTCAGGCCGCCGTGCACCACGCCCCGCCCGTGCAGGGCCGCCAGGGCCGCCAGCGCGCCGCGCGCCGTCAGGTCCGGGTCCTGCGCCGGGCGCGCCTGCAGGGGCAGCTCGGTCACCATGAACGCCTCCCCGGCGACCTGCACGCACTCGGACGGCAGCAGGACGCTGGGATGCTCGGGCAGGTCGGGGACGGGCTGCGGGGCGGGCAGGCCGTGCAGCAGCACCGGCATGCCGGTCAGGCGGTCCGTGGCACGCAGGGTCCGCACCGGACTGTTCATCCGGCCCGGCAGGTCACGCGCGGCCACATAGGGGCCAAGGGGCTTCACGGCCCGCAGTATAGGCTGGTGTCCGCCCCGCGCGGCGCGCACAGGCGGCGGCGCAGTGTGACCGCGTGGCTTGCCGCGCCCCGCGATCTGCGCTACTAATTGCGGGATATGCGTGACGCCCTGATGGCCGCCCTGAGCACCGTGAACGACCCGGAACTCCACCGGGATCTCGTCTCGCTGGGCATGATCGAGCACGCCAGCGTGGACGCGGGTGTGGCGCACGTGAAGGTGAACCTCACGACGCCCGCCTGCCCCCTGAAAGGCCAGATCGAACGTGACGTGCGCGCCGCCGCACTGACCGTCCCCGGCGTGCAAGGCGCCGTGATCACCTTCGGCGCGATGGTCCGCGCCGCCGCGCAGCCCGCCCTGCCCGGCGTGAAGCACGTCCTGCTGGTCGGCAGCGGCAAGGGCGGCGTGGGCAAGAGCAGCGTCGCCGTGAACCTCGCCGCGAGCCTCGCGCTGGACGGCGCGCGCGTCGGGCTGCTCGACGCGGACGTGTACGGCCCCAGCGTGGCGCACATGCTGGGCCAGAGCGGCGCGAAGGTCACCGCGAACGAGGACCGCAAGATGCGTCCCCTGGACGCGCACGGCGTGCGGTTCATCTCCATGGCGAACCTGTCCCCGGCCGGGCAGGCGCTCGTGTGGCGCGGACCGATGCTGCACTCCGCCATCCAGCAGTTCCTCAAGGACGCCGCGTGGGGTGAACTGGACTACCTGATCGTGGACCTGCCCCCGGGCACCGGCGACGTGCAGTTGTCCCTGACGCAGACCGTGCAGGTCACGGGCGCCGTGATCGTCACCACCCCGCAGGACGTCGCGCTGATCGACGCGACCCGCGCGCTGGACATGTTCCGCAAGGCCAGCGTGCCGGTGCTGGGCGTCATCGAGAACATGAGCTACTTCGTGGCGCCCGACACCGGCATCACGTACGACCTCTTCGGGCGGGGCGGCAGCCGCAAACTGGGCGACCACACGCCCCTGGGTGAGATCCCGCTGGAGGTCAGTGTCCGCCAGGACGCCGACGCGGGCACCCCGGCCGTCATCGCCCACCCGGACAGCCCGGCCGCGCTGGCGCTGCGGCAGGCGGCCCGCGCGCTGGCCGGGCAGGTCAGCGTCCGCACCCTCGCGCACCTGCCGGACCAGCTGACCGTCGTATGACCGCCGCGCGTCTCCACGGTGCGGGGGGCAGGCCGTGAGCGCCGCGACCCTCGCCCCGGCCGGTGCCGAACGCACGAAGACCCGCCTGCTGGAACTCGTCAAACGGCACGGCGCGCAGACCGCGCAGGACCTCGCGCAGCGGCTGGACGTCAGCGTGCCCGCCGCGCGGCGCCACCTGAGCGACCTGCAGGAGCAGGGCCTGCTGGAGGTCCGCACCGAACGCCCCGGCGGGCGCGGGCGGCCCCAGCACGTGTTCGTCCTGACCGACCGGGGCGAGGCGGCCTTCCCCAAGACGTACTCCAGCCTGTGCGTGGACGTCCTGCGGCACATCGAGGGTCTGTTCGGCGGGGACGCCCTGCTGCAGGTCCTCGACGCGCGTAACGCCGAGATCGCCGCGCGGCTGCGGGACGACCTGCCCGAAGATCTGCCGCTGGGCGAGCGGGTGCAGGTGCTCGTGCGCCGACTGAACGAACACGGCTTCGACGCCACCGCCGAGCAGGACGAACAGGGCGGGTGGGTGTTCACGCAGCGCAACTGCCCGAACCTGACGGTCGCGCGGCAGTACGCGCAGCTGTGCAGCGCCGAGATCACGCTGTACACCGACCTGCTGGGCGTGCCCGTCGCCCGCGACACCCGCATCGCCTGCGGGCAGGCCTGCTGCCGCTACCGGGTCGGGTAAGGGCCGTGACCGAGTTCCTGCCCACGCTGGACGACGCGCCCAGCCCGCTGTACTCCATCGTGGCGTGGCCCCCGGAGGCGCTCGACAGCTGGCTGCGCCGCCTGCAAGGCCGCCTGAACGTGCGCGGCTTCGGCCTGCCGCACCTGAACGTCCGCGCGCCGTTCCAGACCAGCCTGCGCAGCGCGGAACTGGTCGGCGCGTGCCGCGACGTGCTGCGCGGCCAGCCCGCGTTCGACGTGCAGGTGCGAGGCTGGAAGCAGCTGCCCGGCGTGATCTTCCTGGAATGCGAACTCAGTCCGGCCCTGGGCGCGCTGCACCGCCGCAGCCTGGCCATCGGGCCGTCCAGTCAGGCGCGCCACGACGGCCCGGACTACCGCCCGCACCTGACGCTGGCGCTGGGCGTGCTGCCCTGGGCCGAACCGATCCTCTGGGAGGAGATCCGCGACCTGAAGCCGCCCGTCACGCACTTCCGGGTGGAAGCCCTGAGCCTCACGCGGGAACACCGGGGCGAGGTGCAGGAACTGCACACCTACCCGCTGCTGACCCCCGACGACGCGCTCCTGGCCGACCCGCGCGCCGAGGTGGCCCCCAGCTGACGGGCACGCCACCGGGCGCAGTCACTCGCGGGTGATGACGTACACGTCCACGTTGCGGGTCTGCCGCAGCACCGAGCGGATGATGTCCCCCCGCAGGAATTCCTCCCAGCGGGAACGGCTGCTCTCGCCCAGCACGACCTGCGTGGCCTGCGTGGCCTGCACGTGCCGGATCAGCGTGGCCGCCACGCCGCCCGCCGGGTCGAGCACGATGAACTCCCCACCCAGCGCGACCGTGACCGCGCGGAACGTGTCGAGCAGCCGCGCCCGTTCGGCACTGATGCGCTCGGCGCGCACGGTCACGACCTGAAGGTCGGCGTGCAGGCGCTGCGCGAGCTGACCTCCGCGGCGGATCAGGCGCGCGCCGGTCTCCTCGGCGGCCACGGCGACCACCACGCGCTCCTGCACGACCGGGCCTGGACTCTGGCCTGCCGACAGACCGGCCGCGCCCTGCTCGACGACGTGCGCCACCTGTCGCAGTGCCAGTTCCCGCAGCGCCGTCAGGTTCGGCAGCGTGAAGAAGTTCGACAGGGCGTGCTCGGCCCGCTCCACGCCGTACACCGCGCCGGACCGCACCCGCTCGCGCAGGTCCGCGGGCGTCAGGTCCACCAGCACCAGTTCGTCCGCGCCGCCCAGCACGGCGTCCGGGATGCGCTCGCGGACGCGCACGCCGGTCAGGCGCGCCACCGTGTCGTGCAGGGACTCCAGGTGCTGCACGTTCACGGTGGACAGCACGTTCACGCCCGCGTCCAGCAGGGCCTCGACGTCCATCCAGCGTTTCTCCCGCGAGCTGCCCGGCGCGTTCGAGTGCGCCAGTTCATCCACGAGCACCACGTCCGGACGGCGCGCGATCAGGCCCGCTACGTCCAGTTCACCCAGCGTGACGCCGCCCCGCATCACGTCCAGCCGCGGGAAGACCGGCAGGCCCTCGGCGGCGGCCTGCGTGAACGCCCGCCCGTGCGTTTCCAGCACGCCGATCAGGGCGTCCTCGCCGCGCTCCAGACGGTCGCGCAGTTCGCTGAGCGCGCGGGTGGTCTTCCCGACCCCCGCCGCCATGCCCACGAACACCCGGTGCCGACCCCGCGTCAGGCGGGCGGCGCCGGGCATCGCCAGCCGCTCGGGTTCAGGCGGCGTGACGGCTCACCGTCCCAGCCGGTCCAGGGCGAGGTTCAGTTCCAGCACGTTCACGCCGGGTTGCCCCAGGCCCAGCACGCCCCGCTCGGTGTGCTCCCGCACCAGCGACTGCACCTGCGCGTCCGTCAGGCCGCGCGCGCGCGCCACCCGCGCCACCTGCACCGCCGCGCCCGCCGGGGACACGTGCGGGTCGAGGCCGCTGCCGCTCGCGGTGAGCAGATCCACCGGAATCCGCGTGACGGGGATGTTCTCCCGCGCCGCGATCGCCTGCGCCTGGGCCTGCACGCGCTCCCGCAGCGCGGGGTTGCTCACGGCGAGGTTGCTGCCCGACGCGTTCACCGGGTCGTACCCGCTCCCGGCGGCGCTGGGCCGCCCGATGAAGTACCGGTCCCCCGTGAAGGGCTGCCCGACCAGCGCCGAGCCGACCACCCGGCTCCCGTCGCGGATCAGGGAACCGGTGGCCTGCGCGGGAAACAACGCGCCGCCCAGCGCGGTCGTCACCGCCGGGTACGCGAGGCCGCCCAGCACCAGCCACAGCGCCGAGAAGCGCAGCCATGCACTCCACCCGGGCTGAGGCGCGTCAGGAAGGGTCGGTTGGGGAAGGGCCGATTCGGGAAGGGCAGGGGAGGGCATGGCGTTCAGAGTCATGATGAAACCTCTTTATGGGGGGGCGAGGTGGGGGCTATCCCCCGGACCTCGCCGGGAAGGAGTGCTTAGGCGCCGATCAGTCCGAGCAGCACGTCGATGAGCTTGATGCCCACGAACGGCACGAGCACGCCGCCCAGCCCGTAGATCAGCAGGTTGCGCGCCAGCAGCGCGTCGGCACTGCCGGGCGAGTAGCGCACGCCTCGCAACGCCACCGGAATCAGCGCCGGGATCACCAGGGCGTTGAAGATCACGGCGGACAGGATCGCGCTCTGCGGGCTGCGCAGATCCATCACGTTCAGCGGGGCCAGCGCGGGAATCTGCGTGGCGAACAGCGCGGGCAGGATCGCGAAGTACTTCGCGACGTCGTTCGCGATCGAGAAGGTCGTCAGCGCGCCGCGCGTCATCAGCAGGCCCTTGCCGATCTCCACGACCTCGATCAGCTTGGTGGGGTCGGAGTCCAGGTCGATCATGTTCGCCGCTTCCTTGGCCGCCTGCGTGCCGCTCTGCATGGCGAGGCCCACGTCCGCCTGCGCCAGGGCCGGGGCGTCGTTCGTGCCGTCGCCCATCATGGCGACCAGCTTCCCGCCGCGCTGCTCCTCGCGGATCATGGCGAGTTTGTCCTCGGGTGTCGCCTCGGCCAGGAAGCCGTCCACGCCGGCCTCGCGGGCGATCGCCTCGGCGGTCAGGGGGTTGTCCCCGGTGATCATCACGGTGCGCAGCCCCATGCGGCGCAACTGCTCGAAGCGTTCGCGCATGCCGGGCTTCACCACGTCCGACAGGGCCACCACGCCCAGCACCCGTTCGTCACGGAGCACCACGAGGGGCGTGCCGCCCGCGCGGGCCACCTCGTCCACCAGCGGGGACAGTTCAGTGGGCACGTTGCCGCCCCGCTCGCGGGCCAGGCGGGTGATGCGGTCGGCGGCGCCCTTGCGGATGCTCACGCCGCCCGCGTCCACGCCGCTCATGCGGGTCTGAGCGGTGAACTCGATGAACTCCGCGTCCGCCGGGGTGGCGGGCGTCACGCCCTGCGCGCGGGCCAGCGTCACGATGCTCTTGCCTTCCGGCGTGGGGTCCGCTGCCGAGGCCAGCGCCGCCGCGCCCGCCAGCTCCTCACCGCTCACGCCGGGCAGCGGCAGGAAGCGCGTCGCCTGACGGTCCCCGACGGTGATCGTGCCGGTCTTGTCCAGCAGCAGGATGTCCACGTCCCCGGCCACCTCGACCGCCTTACCGCTCTTGGCGATCACGTTCGCCTGCAAGGCCCGGTCCATGCCCGCGATGCCGATGGCGGGCAGCAGACCGCCGATCGTCGTGGGAATCAGACACACGAGCAGCGCTGCGAGCGTCACCACGTCCACCGTCGCCCCCGCGAACCGCGACAGGGGCAGCAGGGTCGCCACGACGATCAGGAACACCAGCGTCAGCGCCGCCAGCAGGATCGACAGGGCCAGCTCGTTCGGGGTCTTCTGGCGGCTGGCGCCCTCGACGAGCGCGATCATGCGGTCGAGGAAGCTCTCGCCGGGCTGCGACGTCACCCGCACCACGATCCGGTCGGACAGCACGCGCGTCCCGCCCGTCACGCCGCTGTGATCGGTGCCCGCCTCGCGGATCACTGGGGCGCTCTCGCCCGTGATGGCGCTCTCGTCCACCGCCGCCAGCCCCTCGATGACCTCACCGTCGCCGGGGATCATCTCGCCCGCCTGCACCACGATCACGTCCCCGCGCCGCAGCTGCGTACTCGGGACGACCTCCTCGCGGCCGTCCAGCACCCGGCGGGCCGGGGTGTCCTCGCGCGCCGAGCGGAGTGTGGCCGCCTGCGCCTTCCCGCGCGCCTCGGCCAGCCCCTCGGCGAAGTTCGCGAACACCACCGTGAACAGCAACCAGACCGTCACGCCCGCCGGGTAGCCCCACGCCTGCCCGCTCGCGGCGGCCTGCACGGTCAGCAGCAGCGTCAGCACGCCGCCCAGCAGCACGACGAACATCACCGGGCTGCGCACCATGAAGCGCGGATCGAGTTTCACGAACGCGGCCCTCAGCGCGGCGCGCATCAGCGCCGGGGCGAACACGCCCCCCTTCGGGGTCTTCTGCGGCACAGCGGTCATTTCGTCACGTCCTTCACGGTATTCAGCGTCATTTGCTCAGCGACTGGTCCCAGCACCAGCGCCGGGGCGAAGTTCAGGAGTTGCAGCAGCAGCATCACGCTCAGGAGCATCCCGGCGAACACCGGCGTGTCCACCCTCAGCGTCCCGCTGCCCTCCGGCGCGGCGCGCTTGGCGGCCAGCAGGCCCGCGATCGCCAGCGGCCCCACCATCGGCAGGAAACGGGCCAGCAGCAGCACCAGCGCGCAGCTGAGGTTCCACCAGGGCGTGTTGTCACCCAGGCCCTCGAAGCCGCTGCCGTTGTTCGCGAACGCCGAGTTGTACTCGTACAACACCTGCGACAGCCCATGGAAGCCGGGGTTCGAGTTCGCCGTGACCGCCGGGTTCGACAGGGCCAGCGCCGTGAAGCCCAGCACCAGCAGCGGCTGCAGCAGCAGGATCAGCGACGCCAGCTTGATCTCGGGCGCCTCGATCTTCCGGCCGAACAGTTCCGGCGTGCGGCCCACCATCAGCCCCGCCACGAACACCGTCAGGATCACGAACACCAGCATGTTGATCAGCCCCACGCCGATCCCGCCGTACACGTCGTTCAGGAACATGCCCAGTTGCGGCACCAGCCCGCCCAGCGGCGTGAACGAATCCAGCATGCCGTTCACGCTCCCGTTACTCGTCTGCGTGGTCAACGCGGCCCACAGCGCCGTCGCGTCCGCGCCCAGGCGCACCTCCTTGCCCTCCATGTTCGGGCCCAACGCGGACAGGCCCGCCAGGGCCGCGTTCGGCATCCGCTCTGCGAGCACCGCACCCAGCGTCAGCGCCGCCGACAGCACGCTCATGACGCCCATCAGCACCAGTCCGAAGCGCGGGCGGCGCAGGAACCGGCCGGTCGCCACGACCAGCGCCAGCGGGAACAGGATAATGCTGACCGTCTCCAGCAGGTTCGACAGAGGCGTGGGGTTCTCCAGCGGCACCGTCGAGTTCGGCCCGTACCAGCCGCCCCCGTTCGTGCCCAGCTGCTTGATCGCGACCATCGGGGCGACCGGCCCCACCGGGATCGTCTGCGTGGTCACCGCCTGCCCCTCCACGGTCTGAGGTTGCACCAGCGTCGCCGTGCGCGCCCCCGCGAAGGTGCTCGGCACGCCCTGCCACGTCAGCAGCAGCGCCAGCACCGCCGCAGACACCGTCAGCAGCGCCGCGCCGCGCGTCACGTCCAGGAAGTAGTTCCCCAGGTGTGCGTCCCCACGCAGGCCACGCAGCACCGCGAACAGCGCCGCGAACCCCACCGCCGGGGTGAAGATCTGCAGCGCCGTGATGCCCAGCATCTGCGACAGGTACGACAGGCCACTCTGCCCGCTGTAATGCTGCTGGTTCGTGTTCGTGATGAACGACGCCATCGTGTGAATCGCCGTGTCCCAGCGCAGGTTCGCGATGCCGTCCGGGTTCAGCGGCAGGCCACCCTGCAACAGGTACGTCGCCAGCGCCACCAGCCCCACGATCACGTTCGTGCCCAGCAGCGCCCCCACGTACGCGCGCCACGACATGCCCCGCGCGGCGTCCACGCCACACGCACGCAGCAGCCCCGCCGTGACGCGCGACGCCGGAGCCTCCATCAGCCGGGCCATGAACAGCCCCAGGGGAAGGGCCAGCGCCAGCGCCAGCCCGTACGTCAGCAGGATATCCATCAGAACCGTTCCGCCTTCACCAGGGCGTACAGGAGGTACGCGCCCAGCGCCAGCACCAGAATCAGAAGCAGTGCGTCCATGCCGACCAGCCTGCGCCGCCCCCCCACCCGGACGGTATGCTCCGACCGGCCCACCCCCCTGGCCATCTGGCCAGTCCCCACCCCCACCCGGCGCGCCCTACCCTGAACTCCAGACGCCCCATGACCCCCACCTCCGCCACCCCCACCCCGGAACGCAGCGAACGCCGTCTGCTGGCCGCCAGCGTCGCCCTGATCGTCGCGACCACCCTGACCGACGTCCTGACCCCCGCGTCCCTGGTCATCGGCACCCTGGTCAGCGCGCCCCTGGCCCTGGCCGCGCTGGGCGCCAGCCGCCGCGCCACCGTGAACCTCACCGCGCTCGCCATCGCCGGGAACATCCTCGCGGGTGCCGTCAACGCCGCGCGGGACGGCGCGACCCCCACCGACCTCGGCAACCGCGCCGTCAGCATCCTCGCCGCCATCCTGGTCGGCTTCCTGAGCCTGCGCGCCCGCGAGGCCGCCACCCGCGCCGCCCGCCTGCACGAGGAGGAACGCCGACTCCAGCGCGAACGCGCCCTGCGCACCCTGATCGAGGCCGTCAGCGGACCCCTCACGCAGGCGCAGTTCGTCACGCGCGCCGCGCACGCCCTGCAGGACTTCACCGGCGCGGCCACCGTCGAGATCGGCAGCGTCGACCGCGCCGTGCTGCGCGAACCCCACGCCCACACCGGCCCCGGCGAGGGCCGCCTGGGTCACCGCCTGCCCCTGGACCTCCTGGCCCGCCCCGCCACCCGCGACGCGGCGCAGCCCAGGGACCATCAGGTGTGGGCCGTCGGTGGCGGCGACACCTTTGTGGCCCGCCTCACCCGCCCCAGCGACCCGGAACTCCTGATCCTCCTCACCCGCCCCACCGCCCCCCCCGACCAGCTGTCCGAAGCCGTGCAGACCCTCCAGCCGCTGCTCGACCGCACCGCGCTGCTCGACGACCTGCACGCCCGGCAGGCCCAGCTCCAGGAACGCGGGGAGTTATTGCAGGACCTCATCTACTCGTTCAGCCACGACCTGCGCACCCCGCTCATGGCGAACGCCGTGAACATGCGCTCCGCCCTGAAAGGCGCCTACGGCCCCCTCCCGGACGACTACGCCGCCACGCTCCGCAACGGCCTGGACGCCAACGCCGCCCTCCTGGCCCTCGCCGACCAGCTGCTGCTCGTCGCGAAGTACGAGAGCGGCCAGGAAGACGACGAACTCCAGAGCGTCTCCCTGCGCGACCTCGTCCTGAACGTCGCCGAGCAGCTGCGGCCCGCCGCCGCCACGCGCGGCGTCACCCTGGAAACCACTCTGGACGGCGCCCGCACCCGCGGCCGCAAACACGACCTGCGCCGCGCCATTCAGAACCTCCTCGACAACGCCGTCCGCTACGCCCCACCCGGCAGCGCCGTCCAGATCACCCTCGCCCGCCAGGACGGCGAGGCGATCCTCAGCGTCCTCGACAGCGGCCCCGGCGTCAGCGCCCCGCGAATCCCCACCCTCTTCCAGCGCTTCCGCTCCGGCGGCGCAGGCGGCGGCACCGGCCTCGGCCTGTACCTCACCCGCCGCATCGCCGAACGCCACGGCGGGACCGTCACGTACGCCCGCACCGCCCGCGCCCAGAGCGTCTTCACCCTCACCCTGCCCCTGGAAGACGCATGACCGTGTCACCCCCTCCCAGCCGCTCGCCTGCGAGCTGTTCCAGTCCCCTTCAAGGGGGAGGAGAAACGGCAGACCACGCGCCCGTCACCCCGCAGTTCCATCATCCGCCTGCACGCCCGAGGCCCACATGACCACCCATGTCCTGCTCGTCGAGGATCACGCCTTCACCCGCGACGGCCTGCGCGCCGCCATCAACCTGGAAAGCGACCTGCGCGTCACCGCCGAGGCCCGCAGCGGCGAGGAGGCCCTGGACGTCCTGACCCGCACCCAGACCGGGCCGCAGCCCGTTCACGTCGCCGTGCTCGACATCGGCCTGCCCGGCATGGACGGCATCCAGACCGCCGCCGAGATCGGCCGCCGCTGGCCGCAGGTCCGCATGGTCATGCTCACCGCCCACGACCTGCGCGACGAGGTCCTGGCCGCACTGGCGTCCGGCGCGCACGCCTACTGCCTCAAGAGCGCCGACCCGGACCTCCTGCTGCTCGGTATCCACGCCGCCGCCTCAGGCAGCGCGTACCTCGACCCGCAGATCGCGCATCACGTGCTGGGCAGCATCCGCACGCCCCACGCCACCTCACCCCTCACCCCCCGCGAGACCGACGTGCTGCGCCTCATCGCCGAAGGACAGGGCAACCGCGACATCGCCGCCAGCCTGGGGATCAGCGTCAGCACCGTGAAACTCCACGTGCAGGAAATCCTCGTGAAACTCCACGCCGCCGACCGCACCCAGGCCGCCGTCCAGGCCCTCCGCCAGGGCCTGCTGTAATCCCTCAGCGCCGCGCGATCACCAGCAGACCCGACACGATCAACCCCGCGCCCAGCAGCATCCGGGGCGTCATGTGCTCCCGCAGCAGCCACGCCACCCAGAAGGTTCATTGAGACATGACGGCAGTGTGGGGGGCACGTCGGTTCAGGGCCTTTGAGGCAAACCCGCCGTCGTGATGAGCACCCCATGATGGTTTTCGCAGAGCAGCCAGTTGAAGTGCCTGTGAACGACGTAGTACTCGCAGAATGGCACCTCCGCGACGGCTGCGGCGGCTGCTCTGGCGGTCCCCTCAAACAGCCAGAATGGGTCCTGCCGTTTCGTCCCCGTCCAGTCCTCGAGCACCAGCCACACGGCGGCCTCCGGTTCGACGAGGCTGTGCAGCCAGACGGGTGGATCTGCCGACTGGTCCTCTGCGGTGAGGTGTCGGGAGTGGAGGGGGCCTTTGAGCACCGTCCAGAGCCACCGCTCCGGGGGACAATCGGTGCGCTGGGTCGTGAAGGTCGTCAGAATTCTGGCGAGGATCGCCGCGTACTGCGTGAGGCGCACAGCACGGAAGTGCTCCGGAGGGAAGCCCCGCCGCCTGACGCTGGCTTCCAGTTCGCTTCTCATGGGTGCCAGGGTAAAGCGGAAGTGGCCCCACAGGTCATGCAGGGCCAGTCCTCCGAGATGCCCTCGCCTTACGCCGGGACGGTCTCTCCGGCGAGGTGCAGCCACGTGCCCAGGACACTGTCTGGGTTGAGGCTGACGGAGTCGATGCCCTGTTCCATGAGCCACTGGGCGAGGGCGGGGTGGTCGCTGGGGCCCTGGCCGCAGATGCCGACGTACTTCCCGGCGCGCTTGGCAGCCTGGATGGCCTGACTCATGAGGGCCAGGACGGCTTCGTTCTGCTCGTCGAACAGGTCGGCGACGAGGCCGCTGTCGCGGTCCAGTGCCAGGGTCAGCTGGGTGAGGTCGTTGCTGCCGATGCTGAAGCCGTCGAAGTGTTCGAGGAACTGGTCGGCGAGGATGGCGTTGCTGGGGATCTCGCACATCATGATGATCTTCAGGCCCCCATCTCCATTAACAGCACCGTCGCCGCGCCTGAGGCCGTTCTTGGCGAGGATCTCGATGATCTGCGCGGCCTCGCCGACGGTGCGGACGAAGGGGATCATGACCTGCACGTTCGTGAGGCCCATGTCGTCCCGCACGGACTTGATCGCCTCGCATTCCAGGGCGAACGCGGCGGCGAAGTCGCGGGAGCGGTAGCGGCTCGCGCCCCGGAAGCCGATCATGGGGTTTTCCTCGGTGGGTTCGTAGGCCGGGCCGCCGATGAGGTGGGCGTACTCGTTGCTCTTGAAGTCGCTCAGGCGGACGATGACGGGTTTCGGCGCGAACGCGGCGGCGATGCTGGAGACGCCCTCGGCGAGTTTCTCGCGGAAGAAGTCACGGGGGCTGGCGTACCCGGCCGTTTTCTCGTCGATCTGCGCCCGCACGTCATCGGGGACGTTCGGGTAGTCCAGCAGCGCGCGGGGGTGGATGCCGATCACGTTCGAGCAGATGAACTCCACGCGGGCCAGCCCGACGCCCTCGTTCGGCAGCGCGGCGAAGGAGAACGCGCGGTCGGGCGAGGCGACGTTCATCATGATCTTCATGCCGACCTCGGGCATGTTGCCCAGCTCGACGCGGTTCACGCGGTACGCGAGGCGGCCCTCGTACACGAAGCCGGTGTCGCCCTCGGCGCAGGACACCGTGACCTCCTGCCCGCTCTGCAGTTCCCGGGTGGCGTTCCCGCTGCCGACCACGGCGGGAATGCCGAGTTCGCGGGCGATGATCGCCGCGTGGCAGGTGCGCCCGCCGCGGTTCGTGACGATCGCCGAGGCGCGTTTCATGACGGGTTCCCAGTCCGGGTCGGTCATGTCCGCGACGAGCACGTCGCCGTCCTGCACGCTGTCCATCTGCGAGACGTCCCGCACGACGCGCACGACGCCTGCCCCGATGCGGTTCCCGACCGCGCGGCCCTCGACGAGCACGTTTCCCTTCCCGGTCAGTTCGAAGCGTTCCAGGGTCTTCCCGGTGCGGCTCTGCACGGTTTCCGGGCGCGCCTGCAGGATGTAGATCAGGCCGTCACGGCCGTCCTTGCCCCACTCGATGTCCATGGGGCGGCCGTAGTGGTTCTCGATGGTCACGCACTGCCGCGCCAGTTCGGTCAGGTCCTCGTCGGACAGGCTGAACGCCCGCTGCTGATCCTGCGGGACGTCCACGGTCTGCACGCCGCCCTGCGGGGCGTACTCCATCCGCTTCTGCTTGCTGCCCAGCGTGCGGCGCAGGATCGCCCTGCGCCCGGCGTTCAGGGCGGGTTTGTACACGAAGAACTCGTCGGGGTTCACGGCGCCCTGCACGACCATCTCGCCCAGCCCGTACGAACTGGTCACGAGGACCGCGTCGCGGTAGCCGCTCTCGGTGTCCAGCGTGAACGCCACGCCCGACGCGCCCAGGTCACTGCGGACCATGCGCTGCACACCCGCCGACAGGGCCACGTCGCTGTGCGCGAAGCCGTGATGCACGCGGTAACTGATGGCGCGGTCGTTGTACAGGCTGGCGAACACCAGCCGCACGTGCCGCAGCACGTCGTCGATCCCGCGCACGTTGAGGAACGTCTCCTGCTGCCCGGCGAAACTCGCCTCCGGCAGATCCTCGGCCGTGGCGCTGGACCGCACCGCGACGTCCGGTTCGGTGCCACCGGACTCGGCGGTCATCGCGGCGTACGCGTCGCGGATCGCCCCTTCCAGCGCGGCGGGGAGGGTGGCGGCCTCGACCTGCGCGCGAATCTCCCGGCCCGCCTGCGCCAGCGCCACCACGTCGTTCACGTCCAGCGCCCGCAGGCGGGCATTGATGCTCTCCTCGATGCCGTTCTCCTGCAGGAACAGCCGGAACGCGTCGGCGGTCGTGGCAAACCCCCCGGGGACCCGCACACCGGCCCCAGCCAGTCCCTGGATGAGTTCACCCAGCGACGCGTTCTTCCCGCCGACGAGCTCCACGTCGGTCATCCTTAGTGTACCCAGCACGCGAATCATATCCATTGGTTTTCACCGTTCCTGCGAGGTTCCAGCAAGCTGAAAATGGGCGAATTAGTGTTGCCTTACGCCCACACCTTACCCGAAGCCACCCCCCACGCCCGTCACCCGCCCGGTCACACCACCCCACCCGTCCAGACAGCCCGAACCCCCACCGGCCACCCCGCCCGCGCATGTCACCCTGACCCCATGCCCCAACCCCGCACCGTCCTGATCGTCAGCGACCACACCGGCCTCACCGCCGAGAACATGGCCCGCGCCCTTCTCGCCCACTTCCCCGATCAACCCCTGCGCTACCTGCGCCGCCCCTTCACCGCCGACACCCACGCCGCGCAGGCCGTCTGCCGCGAAGTCACCGCCCTCCACGACCGCGGCGAGGCGCCCATCATCTTCACCACCGTCACCCACCCCGACGTCCTGCGCGAACTCCAGACCGCCCCCGCCGAAGTCTTCGACCTCCTCGGCCCCGGCCTGAGCACCTTAGAGACCCAGTTCGGCATGCCCGCCGTCCGCCAGATCGGCCGCCACCACGACATGCACGACAGCGAAGCGTACCTGTCCCGCATGGACGCCCTCGACTTCGCCCTCGCCACCGACGACGGCATCGGCGACAAGCAGTACGGCCTCAGCGACGTCATCCTCGTCGGCGTCTCCCGCGCCGGCAAGACCCCCACCAGCCTCTTCCTCGCCCTCCAGCACGGCATCCGCGCCAGCAACTACCCCCTCGCCGAAGACGACTTCGACCGCACCGGCCTCCCCATCCCCCTCGAACCCCACCGACACAAACTCCACGCCCTCACCATCGACCCCCGCCGACTGCACGCCATCCGCACCCAGCGCAAACCCGGCAGCCGCTACGCCAGCCTCGAACAGTGCGAACACGAAGTCCGCCGCGCCGAACGCCTCTTCCATCGCGCCGCCATCCCCGTCCGCGACACCACCAGCGCCAGCGTCGAGGAGATCGCCGCCGCCATCCTCAACACCCTCCGCGCCACCCAGTAAACAACTGGCCGCACCCGAGCAGGCGCGGCCAGCCCCAACAAGCGGCCGGGGGTTCCGGCTGCGCGCACGGAACCCCCAGAGTCACAACACAACGCAGGAAGACGCAAAAGAAGACGAAGACAACGAAGAAGAAGACGAAACGAAATCAGGAAGACGCTGGAGAAGACGCTCGACTCAAAGCCGCAGACGAAGAAGGTAAGGGGTGGGGTTAACCGTTGACCGGCGACTGGCCGGTCGGGCAGCAGTCAGGCGCGGTGTGAACGTCGGGGGATGCGCTGACCGGGGACAGCATGAGGGACAGCAAAATCAGGCAACGACCAAGAACATTCTTCATATTCAGCAACCTCCACAGCGGCTTGACTGAATGAAGTGTGCCTGAAGGCCGGTTAACCGCTGGTCAACGCCCTGTGAGAACCGGGTGCGACGGTAGCAGCCACCATCGGACGTCGATTTTTTAGCTGTACAGATAGCGTTTGGCCGACTCTCTGGTCTGCTGGGCCAGGTGGGTGAGACCGGCCTGATCGTACGCTGCCGCTGTCGCGAGCCACGCAGATTCAAACAGGGGGTTCATGCGCGTGGCCTGAAGGTAGACCTGTGCGGCAGCGGCAGGTTCGGCGGCCTGAAGCGCCTGCCCGACCGACATCACGAGTGCCAGCCACTGCGCCTCCGAGAGGTCTCGTTCCTCGCTGACCCACTCCGTGGTGCCCTCGGGAAGGAATACCCCGGCGGCGACCTCGACCAGCTGCCGCTGCTGCGCGCTGTTGAGCTGCCCCCAGCGTTTCAGTTGGAGCACGTCACTGTGGATGTCGAATCGATCGGACAGCCGGTACTGCACGCCATTCCATGGGACCGGGTCGTGTCCCTGCGGCAGCAGGGGACGCAGGCTTTCCCGCAAACCATGCAGGGCCTGCTTGAAGTACGAACCGAGTTCCGCCCGCGCTTCTCCGTCCCACAGGGCTGTCATGAGTTGATCGCGCGTCGCCGGACCACGAACGACCAGCAGGGCCAGCAACTCCCGCGCCTTGCGGAGGCGGACATGCACCTCGGTCGTATTGACGCGCACGGCGAAGTCCCCCAGCAGTTGAATCCCCAGCACGGGCCGGGCCCGCAGGGCGAGTCGGCGGGCGGCGCCGCCACCGAGATCCTGCGCGGCGAAGGCAGCGTACAGGGACGCCAGTCGGTCGGCATCGATCGCCAGCGCGAGTTCACCGCCGATGTGGGCCAGCACGTCCAGTAGGTCAGAACTCGCCTCCAGGAGGGGCTGCCCCTTGCTCCAGCGGCAGTACGTCAGGAATGCGTTTGAGCGCAGGCGGAAGCCGTCGAACAGGGCGACACCTCGGGCGACCCGCTCGAACGCCGCCTCGGCCTCCGCGAAACGGTGCCGTTCAAAGGCCAGCAGTCCCAGGTAGAACGTCTGGGTCACCGTGTCGAATTCCTGTGCGGGGCGCAGGGCTTCCATTTCACGCTCGAAATCTGCCGTGTCGATCTGTTCGAGTCGCCACATGCCCTCGGCCCGCAGGGCCCGTGCCAGCAGGTTGAACCGGTCGCTGCCCTGGAGCTTCTGGATATCCAGGCAGGCGGTGAGATGTCGGCAGGCGGCGTCGAAATGTTCGTTCAGCAGGTACAGTTCACCCAGGATCAGGTGGGCGGTGTCGCGGCGGTGGTCGTTGAGTTCCTCCGCGCGGCGCAGCACCTCGTGGACCATGGCGAACGCCTCGTCGGGACGCCCCTCGAAGAACAGGCGGTACCCGAGATCGAGCCGCAGAGACAGGCTCTCGCTGTGGCCGCCCAGCAGGTCGAACAGGCGCAGGGCCTCGCGGGCGTAGCGGTCCTGCGATTCGAAGTCGTCCATGGAGGCGCTGACGTTCTGAGCGAAGTAGAGGGCGCGAGCCCTGGACCGCAGTTCTGAGACGGGAATCTCGTCCAGCACGTCGGCCATCAGGCGCTGCGCGTCCGGTGCGCTGCCCAGTTCGACGAGTGCGCGGGAATAGGAGCAGACCAGCCACCAGCGGGTCACCTCGTCCGGCAGGGCGTCCAGTCCGCGGCGGGCGTGGGCAAGTCGGGCTTCCGGGCTGCTGCGCATGGCGGCCAGGAGACTCAGGCCCAGGTGAATCCGGGCGTCGGCGTTCGTGTCGCTCGCGGCGCGCAGCAGGCGGATCTCGGCCGCGTCCGTCTCGCCTGTTTCGAGCAGGGACAGTGCGTACTGCCCCGTCTGTTTCGAATCGAGGGTTCGGCGGCGCAGGAGGCGCACGATGTCGTCGTATTTCCCTTCGCGTTCCAGTTGGTCGATCCGCTCAGTGAGCGGGTCGCGTTTGGGCTTGGTGGGGCTGGTGTGGGTTGGGGTGTCGAGTTGGATGTTGACGTACCAGTCGCCGTTGCGGGCCTGGGTGACGCGGCCGCCCTGGACGCGGCCGGTGTTGAGGAGGTGGCGTTGGTAGTTGCCGAGTCGGGTGGGGATGGTCTGGCGGCCCTGGAGGGTCCAGAGGGTGACGTGGCCGGTGGTTGGGTTGATGCGGAGGCTGCGGGCGTCGAGCCAGTAGCTTTCGCCTTTCAGGCCGCCTCTGGTGTTGTGGCGGGCGTCGTGGGCGGCCTGGGCGGCGGCGCGGCGGGTGGCTTGCGGCAGGGCGGGGGCGTCGGGGTGGGCGCTGAGGAGGTCGTCGGTGGGAGTGTCGGGGTTGCGGCGGGCCTGCACGAGGAGGCTGTTCATGAGGCGGCTGGCGTGGGTGCGCGTGTCGCTCAGGGCGCTGGCCTGCTGGGGGGTGGGTTGCAGCGTGAGTCGCACGGGCACCTCCTGGGTGGTTTCGAAGTGGGGGTTGAGGGGGGTTCTGCGTGCAGGTATAGCAGGTCTGAGCGTGTGGGAACTGTGGTTTTTTCGGGAATGGAAGGCCGGAGGCTCTGGTGGGAGCCTCCGGCGGGTGGGTGCGGGTCAGCGGTGGGTGCGGTAGCGGCGGATCAGGGCGTTGGTGCTGCTGTCGTGGTGCAGTTCCGGCTCGGTCTGGGCGTGCAGTTCGGGCACGATCTTCCCGGCGAGGACCTTGCCGAGTTCCACGCCCCACTGGTCGAAGGAGTTGATGTTCCACACGGCGCCCTGCACGAAGACCTTGTGTTCGTACAGCGCGATCAGCGCGCCGAGGGTGTGGGGGGTGAGGCGGTCGGCGAGGATGGTGTTGGTGGGGCGGTTCCCGTCGAACACGCGGTGCGGGGCGAGGTCCGCGGGGACGCCCTCCTGGAGGACCTGGTCCAGGGTCTTGCCGAAGGCGAGGGCTTCGGTCTGCGCGAATACGTTCGCCATGAGGAGGTCGTGGTGGGGCGCGCCGCCTTTCAGGGGGAGGGGGTTGAGGGTCTGGCAGAAGCCGATGAAGTCGCAGGGGATCAGTTTGGTGCCCTGGTGGATCAGCTGGTAGAAGGCGTGCTGGCCGTTCGTGCCGGGCTGACCCCAGATGACCGGTCCGGTCTGGTAGTCGGTGGTCTGGCCGTCCAGGGTGATGTGCTTCCCGTTGCTCTCCATGTCGAGCTGCTGCAGGTACGCGGGGAAGTACGCGAGGTACTGGTCGTACGGCAGCACGGCGTGACTCTGCGCGTCGAAGAAGTTGTTGTACCAGATGCCCAGCATTCCCAGCAGGACGGGCAGGTTCTGCTCGAGCGGGGCGGTGCGGAAGTGTTCGTCCATGGCGTGGAACCCGGCGAGCAGTTCGTGGAACCCGTCCGGGCTGATGGCGAGCATCAGGCTCAGGCCGATGGCGCTGTCCATGGAGTAGCGGCCGCCCACCCAGTCCCAGAAGCCGAACATGTTCGCGGTGTCGATCCCGAAGTTCTGGACGGCGTCGGCGTTGGTTGAGACGGCCACGAAGTGCCGCGCGACGGCCGACTCGTCGCCCAGCGCCGCGAGGAGCCACGCGCGGGCGCTGTGGGCGTTCGCCATGGTCTCCTGCGTGGTGAAGGTCTTGGAACTCACGATCACGAGCGTTTCGGCCGGGTCGAGGTCGCGGGTCTTCTCGGTCAGGTCGGTGCCGTCCACGTTGGACACGAAGCGCAGTGTCAGATCCCGCTGCGCGTAGTGTTTCAGCGCCTCGTAGGCCATGACGGGGCCCAGGTCGCTGCCGCCGATGCCGATGTTCACGATGTTCTTCAGCGGCTTGCCGGTGTAGCCCAGCCACGTTCCGGCGCGCACCTGATCCGCGAAGGCGGCCATGCGGCCCAGCACCTCGTGCACGTCGGGGACGACGTTGTGGCCGTCCACCATGACGGTCGCGCCTGCCGGGGCGCGCAGCGCGGTGTGCAGCACGGCGCGACCCTCGGTGACGTTGATCTTCTCGCCCGCGAACATCGCGTCGCGCTTGGCGGTCACGCCGGTCTCCCGTGCGAGGTTCAGCAGCAGGGTCAGGGTCTCGTCGGTCACGCGGTTCTTGCTGTAGTCGAGGTACAGGCCCGCGCCCTCGGCGGTCAGGCGTTCGCCGCGCGCGGGGTCCTGCGCGAACAGGTCCCGCAGGTGGGTGCCCTGCAGGGCGCGGTGGTGGTCGAGCAGGGCGCTCCAGGCGGCCGTTTGCGTGATGGTCATGCGCGTCTCCCTTCGGCCGGCGCTCGTGCGTGGGGCGCCAGCCTGTCCGCCCGCGAGGATACTCCGCACCCGGCCTGTGGGGCGGCGGGGTGTGTAGGGAGGGAGCCTTCAGGCGGCACTCATGTGCGTGGGGGCGTGCGGACCGGCCATTCCGGTTCGTTCCGGACGCAATGGACCGGGTGGCTGCCGGGGCGGGTCGTCAGGTTCCGTCAGAGAATTGTGTGAGTTGCATGACTACCCTGAACGCATGACCAGGAAGGTGAGGGACATGGACGCGACATGGGGCCGCTGGGGCACCCCCTACCTGGACGAGCCGAACGCGTCGGAAGCGCCGGCGGTGGTGAGCAGCCCCACCGACCTGAAACCCCTGTCGCCCGAGGCGATCCGCCGCGCTATTCACGCTGAGGAGCAGCGGCAGGTGTTCGCCCTGCTGGGCCGCCTGCGCCGCAGCCGCCTGGGCTGACGCGCCCGACAGGCCCCCTCTTTACAATCGCGTTCCGCACGCCGCCCCGCGCACCTCTGGTGTCAGGGGCGGCGTTCCGTTTGACAGGCCGGCGGCCCTTCCCAACTGGGGGCGCGGCGCGCTTGAATGCAGGCGTCAACTGCGTTCATTCCGGGCCTCCCTCTGAACCACGGAGGCCCTCCCGCCTGCTTTCCCGGAGGTTTCCCACCGTGTCCCAGCTTCCTACTGTCAGTTCTCTGCAAGACCGTGACGTGGTGATCGTCGCGGCCGTCCGCACGCCCATCGGCGCGATCCGTGGCGCGCTATCCACCGTCCGCCCGGATGATCTGGCCGCGCACGCCATCCGCGAGGCGGTCGCCCGCAGTGGTGTCCCCGCCGATCAGATCGAGGAGGTGATCCTCGGCTGCGCGAACCAGGCGGGCGAGGACAACCGCAACGTGGCCCGCATGGCCGCCCTGCTCGCGGGCCTGCCGGACAGTGTGGCGGGCCTGACCGTGAACCGCCTGTGCGCCAGTGGCCTGTCGGCCATCAACACGGCGGCCCGCGCGATCCGCAACGGCGATGGGGACGTGTACGTGGCGGGTGGCGTGGAGAGCATGACCCGCGCGCCCCTCGTGATGCCCAAGGGCGCGCAGGCCTTCGCGAACGGCAACGTCACCGCGTATGACACGACGCTCGGCTGGCGCTTCCCGAACCCCGCCATGGAGGCCCTGTTCCCGCTGGAGGCGATGGGGGAGACCGCCGAGAACATCGCGCAGCGCAGCCGCGAGGGCACGTATGCCGGTGGTGAGATCACCCGCGAGGACCAGGACGCCTTCGCACTGAACAGTCAGCGCAAGACGATGGACGCCCTGAACGCCGGACGCTTCAAAGACGAGATCGTGCCGGTGCAGGTCAAGGGCCGCAAGGGCGTCACCGTGTTCGACACCGACGAGCACCCCCGCGTGACCCGCACCGAGGGGGGCTTCACCCTCGCCACCGACGAGGCGACCCTGGCGGGCCTGAAACCCGCCTTCCGCAAGGGCGGCAGCGTGACCGCCGGGAACGCCAGTGGCCTGAACGACGGCGCCGCCGCGCTGGTCCTGATGAGCGCCGCGAAGGCCCGCGAACTGGGCGTCACGCCACTGGCCCGCTGGGTGGGCGCGGCAGCGGCCGGCGTGGAGGCCCGCGTGATGGGCCTCGGTCCCATTCCCGCCACCCGAAAGCTGCTCTCCCGCACCGGCCTGAGCGTGCAGGACCTCGACCTGATCGAACTGAACGAGGCCTTCGCCGCGCAGGCCCTGGCCTGCATCCGCGAACTGGAGCTGCCCCAGGAGCGCGTGAACGTGAACGGCGGCGCCATCGCCCTGGGCCACCCGCTGGGCATGAGCGGCGCGCGCCTGATCGTGGCGCTGACGCACGAACTGGCCCGCCGCGAGGGCCGCTACGGGCTGGCGACGCTGTGCGTGGGTGTCGGGCAGGGCGAGGCCGCGATCATCGAGCGGGTGGAGGCATGACGGCCACCGCAGCCCCTGGCGGCCTGAAACACGTCCCGGTCATCACCGCCGCCGAGGCCGCCGCGCTCGTGAAATCCGGGCAGACGATGCTAGTGGGTGGCTTCGGCATGACCGGCAACCCGGTGCACCTCGTGCACGCGCTGGCCGAGACGGACGTGCGCGACCTGACGTACGTGGCGAACAACGTCGGCGAGGCGGGCCTGAGTGGCGGGCGCCTGCTGCGGGGCGGGCAGCTGCGGAAGGCCATCGGGTCGTTCTTCACCAGCAACCGCGAGGCGGTGGCCGCCGCGCAGGAGGGTCGCCTGGAGGTGCAGCTCATCCCGCAGGGCAGTCTGGCCGAGGCCCTGCGGGCGGGCGGGGCAGGCATCGGCGGCTTCTACACGCCCACGGCTGCCGGGACCGTCATCGCCGGGGACGCGGACGTACGTGTCCTGAACGGCCGGGAGATGGTCTTCGTGCCCGCCCTGCGCGGCGACGTGGCCTTCGTGCGCGCGTGGCGGGCGGACGAGGCCGGGAACCTCCAGTACCGCCTGACCGAGCAGAATTTCAACCGCGCCATGGCGACCGCCGCCGACCTCGTCGTGGCGGAGGTCGAGGAGATCGTCCCCGTGGGCACTATCCCCCCGGAGCAGGTGCACACGCCGGGCCTGTACGTGGATTACCTCGTGCAGGCCACCCTGACGGCCGATGCGCTGGGCAGCAGCGCCGACGTGAAGGGCAGCAGCAAGAAGGTGGACGAGGCGCGGCTGCACATGGCCCGCCGCGCGCTGGCGGAATTGCGGCGCGGGGACGTGGTGAACCTCGGTATCGGGATTCCCACGCTGGTCGCGGACCTGATCACGCCCGAGCACGGCGTGAACCTGCACACCGAGAACGGCATGCTGGGCGTCGGCCCCGCCCCCGAGCAGGGCGGCGCGCTGGACTACCCCGTGAACGCCGGAAAGATCCCGGTCACGGCGCTGCCCGGCGCGAGCTACTTCGACTCCGCCGACAGTTTCGGCATGATCCGCGGCGGGCACGTGGACGTGGCCGTCATGGGTGGGTTGCAGGTGGACGCGCACGCGAACCTCGCGAACTGGGCGGTGCCCGGCAAGCCGCTGCTGGGCGTGGGCGGCGCGATGGACCTCGCCAGCGGCGCCCGGCGCCTGATCATCCTGATGACCCACACCGACCCGGACGGCACGCCGAAAGTGGTCCCCGAGTGCACGCTGCCGCTCACGTCGCGCGGCGCGGTGAGCATGATCATCACCGACAAGGCCGTGTTCGAGTTCCGGGACGGGACCTTGACCCTGACCGAACTGATGCCCGGCGCCACCCTGGACGAGGTGCGCGCGGGCACCGGCGCTCCCTTCGTCGAGGCGCTGTAACCTCAGCGGGCCGCCCTGATCATCGGGGCGGCCCGCTGGCTGTTCGGGTCAGTCTTTCAGTTCGCC
Source organism: Deinococcus sp. JMULE3 (assembly GCF_013337115.1). Lineage (NCBI taxonomy): Bacteria > Thermotogati > Deinococcota > Deinococci > Deinococcales > Deinococcaceae > Deinococcus > Deinococcus sp. JMULE3. The sequence goes on along the minus strand of NZ_SGWE01000004.1, from coordinate 716,442 downwards.
CCGGGCGGTGCTCTCGGGGGCCAGTGCGCCGTACATCAGCAGGCTGAAGCGGTCCTGCCAGTCGCGCAGCACGTCGCGCTGGTCGCGGTGCCCGCCGTGTAGCAGCGCCAGGATGAACGCGTCCACGAGCAGCACGCTGAGCATCTGCACGTTCGCCTCGGGGCGCAGGCGGCCCTGGGCCTGCATGGCCAGCAGCACCGGCTGCACCAGCGCCGCCAGCGTCAGCGCGGTCCGCAGCCCGTCGCCCGGGGCGCGCTCGGGAGCGCCGGGCCGCCCGGCCTCGGGCGGGGCGCCCAGCACCGCCTGCCCCACCGCGCCCACCAGATGCCGGTAGCGGACGCCCAGGTCGGCCATGCGGCCCGTGACGTTGTCCCACACCTGCTGCGGGTTCGCGCCGGCCCGCAGGCGTTCCAGGGCGTCGTCGCGGCTGGCCTGCACGGCCTTCTCGAAGTGCGCCAGGAGCATGTGGACCTTGCTGGGGAAGTAACGGTACAGGTTCGTGCGGCTGACGAACGCGGCCTGCGCGATGTCCTGCGCGCTGATGGCGTCCAGTCCGCTGCGGGCGAACAGCTCGAAGGCCGCGCGGGCGATCCTCTCGCGCCGCGCGTCGTCCTGTTCCTGCCGGTCTACCTTCACGCCCCCATGCTAGCGCGCGTGGCTCACGCCGGGCAGCCCCCGCCATCTTCATGCAGTTGGGGGGAGCGCTCTACCCCGGAGCATACCGCGAAACAAGGGGGTGACGCTGTGAACTGCTCGCATGACAGTCTCATGACCTTGCGACTAGAGTGAATCACCGGAGCCCGACCCACTCCTCCGGGAAAAGGAAGAGGTGAAAGCCGTGCACATCTACAAGCTGTCTGGCCGTAACGTTGAAGTCACCGATGCCATGCGCGACTACGTCGAGGAGAAACTCACGCGCCTGGATCGTTTCAATGACCAGATCACCGATGCACGCGTGACCCTGACCGTCCGCGACGTCCGCGACGCCGGGCGGCGCAACCGCGTCGAGGTGCAGCTCAATGTCCCCAGCGGCATCATCCGCGCCGAGGAGCACCACTCGGACATGTACGCCGCGATCGACAAGGCCAGCGACGTCCTGGAACGCCAGCTGCGTAAGTTCAAGACCCGCTACCTCAAGCACCGCCACGACGCCGCGCCCCAGCCCGAACCCGGCCCGGCCGAGGCGGACGTGAACGCCGGACTGGACGACGTGACCGAGTTTGCGCCCGAGATCGTGCGGCAGAAACGCTTTGAGATGCGCCCCATGAGTCCCGAGGACGCCGTCGCGCAGATGGAGGCGCTGGGACACGACTTCTACGTGTTCATGAACATGCGCAACACCTGCGGGGTCGTGTACCGCCGCAAGGACGGCCACTACGGCCTGATCGAACCCAGCTGATACGGACTCCGGTTGAATGGTTTGCAAAAACCGTTCAACCCGAGCGGATGCGAGTAGCAGAGAAACGGGTTCCGGGCGTGGAGTTGGCAGATCGGTGGTGTTCCGATCTGTCAACGAAACAGACGGAATCCGTATGAGCGCAGGACTGACGGGCGGGCGCCTCCGGGAACGGGGGGCGCCCGCCCCTCCCGTGCCGTCCGGTGGGGTGTTCCGCTGCGGTCACCCTCCGATCTGGTACGCTGCGGCGTTGTGATCGCCCACGTGATCAATCCCGGAACCAGCGGCGTGAAACTCGCCTGCGCCCAGATCGAGCCCAGCGCGAACCCCGCCCTGCCGGGACAGCTGCGCCTGAGCCTGACGCGCGCCGAACTGTCGCTGGACGCCCCCCCACCCCCGAGGACCTGCCCGAGCTGGCCCGGCAGGTGCTGGCCCTGACCGCCGACTGGCCCGCGCCGGACGCCGTGGTGGGGCGCGGCGGGTTCATCGGGCGGGTCACGACCGGCACGTACCGCGTCACCCCGGAACTCGCGGCGTTCGCGCTGGCCTGCGACGCCGGGCAGGACCCCCCGAACCTGGGCGGCCCGCTGGCCCTGGCCGTCGCGGACGCGCGCGGCGTGCCCGCGTTTATCGTGGACCCGCAGAGCGCGGACGAACTGCTGCCCGAGGCGCGTCCCACCGGCGTGCAGGGCGTCAGTCGCCGCGCGGAATTCCACGCGCTGAACGCCCGCGCCGTTGCCCGGCGCGCCGCGTACGAGGTCGGCAAGCGCTTCCAGGACGCCCGTCTGGTCGTCGCGCACCTGGGGGCGACCACCAGCGTCACCGCCTTCGAGGTCGGGCGCGCCATCGACACCACGGGCAGTGGCGCGGACGGCGGCCCCATGGGTGCCCGTCAGAGCGGCCCGGTGCCCGCGCGGGACCTGCTGCGCCTGCACGGGCAGCTGGGAGATCAGACGCTGCATCACCTCGCCGCCGGGAGTGGCTTCCTGGCGCTGACCGGCAGCGCGAACCTGCGTGAACTGGAAGCCCGCAGCCTGAGCGACCCGGATGTCAGTCGCGTCGCCGCCGCGTTCGTGCATCAGGCCGCCAAGGCGATCGGCGCGATGACCGGCGCGCTCAGCGCCCGCCCGGACGCGATCGTCCTGACCGGTGGGATCGCCCGCTGGGACGAACTGATCGACCGGATCGAGCGGCGCGTCGCGTGGATCGCCCCGGTGTTCGTGATTCCCGGCGAACTGGAACTCGAAGCGCTCGCCGAGGGCGCCGGGCGCGTCCTGCTGGGTCAGGAGGCGCTGCGCGAGTGGACGCCGCCCGCCGCGCCGGGGTCCTGACGTGGCCCGCCGCCGCGCCCCCCAGCGCGCCCCGGACCCCATCCGCGCGACCAGCATGTGGCGCGTGGATCAGGTGTTCCTGGCCCGGCGCGGCCCGCGCATCGAGGTGACCTGTTCGCTGGTGAACGACCAGGGTGGTCTGCGTAACCTGTCCGTCACGGCGCCCACCGAGGACCCGGTGCAGGCCGTGCGGCACGCGGCGCGTTTCATTGCCGGGAAGGGCAACGTGAGCGGCGCGCGTCAGGCGCGGCTGCGCTGGACCCGCGAGCAGGCCACCACCGAGCAGGACGCCCTGATCCGCGACCGCCTGCTGGAAGACGAGTTCCTCGACGAGTTCGAGGAGACCCTGGCCGCCGTGCGCGACCAGCAGCGCTGACCGGCCCCACCCGTTCTGCCATTGGCGTCCATTTGCCCCGCCTGCCCCCTGCTACACTCCCCGGCGATGACTGACCGCCCCCGACCGCTGCGCATCCTGGGAATCGACACGTCCTGCGACGACACGGGCGTCGGGATCGTGGAACTCGTGGAGGGCCGCGTGACGGTCCTGGCGAACCGCGTGTGGTCACAGGCGGTCCACGCGCAGTACGGGGGCGTCATGCCGGAACTCGCCAGCCGCGAGCACGTCGAACGCATCGACCAGATCATGGGCGACGCCCTGCACGAGGCGGGCCTGAGCGTGGGGGACATCGGCGCGGTCGCCGCGACCTCTGGGCCCGGACTGGTGGGCGCGCTGCTGGTGGGCCTGATGTACGGCAAGGGCCTCGCGCAGGCGCTGAACGTGCCCTTCCACGCCGCGCACCACCTGGAGGGCCACATCTTCGCGGCGGCCAGCGAGGCCGACCTGCGCGCCCCGTTCTTGGCGCTCGTCGTCAGCGGCGGGCACACCCACCTGTTCGACGTGCCCCGCGACGGCGAGTACGTGCTCGTCGGCGCGACCCGTGACGACGCGGCGGGCGAGGCCTTCGACAAGGTCGCCCGCCTCGCCGGACTGGGCTACCCCGGCGGCCCGGCCATCAGCGAGGCCGCTACGCGCGGCGACCCGAAGGCCGTGCCGTTCAAGGAACCCCTGAAGGGCCAGAGCGGCTTCGACTTCAGCTTCAGCGGCCTGAAGACGGCGGCGCTGCTCGCGCACCGGGCGGGGGCCACCCCGGAGAACCTCGCGGCGAGCTTCCAGCGGGCCGCCGTGCAGACCCTCGTGAACACCACCGTCCGCGCGGCAGAGGCTACCGGGCGCGGCACGGTCGTCGTGTCCGGCGGCGTGGCCGCCAACCGCGCCCTGCGCGACGCGTTCGCCGCCACCGGCCTGCACGTCGTGTTCCCCGGCAAGGGCCTGAACACCGACAACGGCGCCATGATCGCCCTGGCCGGAGCCGCCGCCATCCAGGCCGGACGCCCCGCCAGTGCCCTGGACGGCGGCGCGACCGCCTACGCGCCCCTGGCGAATGCCTGAAGAGGGGAGTGGGCAGTGGGTTGTGGGAAGTGGGAACAGCACAGGAGAACACAGGAGCAGAGGCGGCCCGCTGAGGCCGCCCCTTTCTTTCCCACTCCCACTCCCTACTTCCCACTGCCCCCTTCAGGCGCTCTTGGCTTTCTGCGCGTCGCGGGCTTCCTGGGCGAGCTGGCGGCGCAGGATCTTCATGGCGGCCGTCTTGGGGAGTTCGGCGCGGAATTCGACGCTGCGGGGGACCTTGTAGGGGCTGAGGATCTCGCGGCAGTGGGCGATGATGTCGCCCTCGGTGGCGGTCGCGCCGGGTTTCAGGGCGACGACGGCGTGGACGCTCTCGCCGCGGTACGCGTCGGGCAGGCCGACGGCGGCGGCTTCCAGCACGGCGGGGTGGCTGATCAGGGCTTCCTCGACCTCGCGGGGGTAGATGTTGAAGCCCCCGGCGATGATCAGGTCCTTCTTGCGGTCCACGATCCGGAAGTACCCGTCGGCGTCCATGGTGGCCATGTCGCCCGTCATGAGCCAGGTCTGACCGTGGGCGTCCACGAGGGTCTTGGCGGTCTCGTCGGGTTTCTGCCAGTAGCCTTTCATGATCATGGGGCCCGCGATCCACAGTTCGCCGACCTCGCCGGGCGCGACGATCTGCCCGTCGTCCCCGACGACGATGGCGTGCACGCCGGGGAAGGGAATGCCGATGCTGCCCTCGCGCTGCTCGCCGTAGATGGGATTGGTGTGCGTGCAGGGGCTGGCCTCGGTCAGGCCGTAGCCCTCGACGAGGTTCGCGCCGTTCGTGATCTCACGGAACTTGCGGGACGTTTCGATCAGCAGGGGCGCGCTGCCGCTGATGCACGCGCGGATACTGGTCAGGTCGTACTTGGGCGTGTCCGGGTGGTTGTTGATGGCGTTGTACAGCGTGGGCACCGCCGGGAAGAGGGTCGCGCGGGTCTGCTGCACGGCCTTGAGGGTCATGGGCAGGTCGCGGGGGTTGGGGATCAGGACGATGGTCGCGCCGATCAGGACGCTGAGGTTCATGGCGACCGTCATGCCGTACACGTGGAAGAACGGGATGGACGCCAGGGTCGTTTCCTGCCCCTCGCGCAGGTCGGTCATCCAGCAGCGGGCCTGTTCGCAGTTGGACACGAGGTTCCCGTGCGTGAGCATGGCGCCCTTGGGCACGCCGGTCGTGCCGCCGGTGTACTGCAGCAGCGCGATGTCGTCGGGGCGCAGGGTCACGGGCTGCGGGGCGGGGGTCTGCGACGCGATGACCTTGCGCATGGACAGCACCCGCTCGCCGAAGGGCACGTTCACCCAGGTGCCCTCGCGCCTGGCTTTCACGGGGTACAGGAGGTTCTTGGGGAAGCTCAGGGCGTCCTGCACGCCGGTGACCAGCACGCGCTTGACGTTCACGCGGCCCTGGATCTCGGCGTAGCGGGGGTAGAAGCTGTCGAAGATCACCAGCGTCTCACTGCCGCTGTCCTGCAGCTGGTGCTCCAGTTCGCTGGGGGTGTACATGGGGCTGGTGTTCACGGCGACCGCACCCGCGAGCAGCGTGCCGTAGAACGCCACGACGAACTGCGGGGTGTTGGGCAGCATGATGGACACGCGGTCGCCGGGCTGCACGCCCATCTTCTGCAGGCTGGACGCGAAGCGCTGCACCTGCTGCCACAGGTCGCGGTAGCTGGTGGTGGCGCCCACGAAGCTCAGGGCCACGCGGTCCGGGTACTTCTGCGCGGTGCGTTCGAGCAGCTGCGGGAGGGTCAGGCCGCTGGGGCGGAAGGTGCGGGGCACGCCAGCTTCGTAGTGGGCGAGCCAGGGCTGTGGGAGGGAAGGTTGTGTCATGTCACTCCTCGGGGGTGGGGGTGCCCTGGGGGCGGCTCCCGGCTCCGCGCCGCGTGTGGGCGGGAGGGGCGGGTGATCTCGGCCGATCGGGTGGCCTGTTGGGCCGGGTCTGAAATTAAACCAAGTATAAACATTGACGCGGCGGCATCAAGGGGCGCCCCCCGGACCGCCTGACGGGTGGGCACCTTGAAGACACCGCTCCGCGCGTGCAGCGCCGTCCAGCAGCCCTCCGGAGGACCACCGCCCACCTGCTGTGCCCGCCAGGGGAACAACACCTCCCGCCGGGCATGAAGACCCCCTCACCCACCCCGCACCCGGCCCCACCGCCCCGCCCGCCACGCTGAACTCCATGAGCGACGACCGGCCCGCCCCCACCTCCCGGACCTCGACCACGCCCCCTACCTGCGCGCCGCCCTCGACCTCGCCCGGCAGGGCCAGGCCGCCGGGAGTTCCCCCGTCGGCGCCGTCCTCGTGAACCACGAAGGCCAGATCATCGCGCGGGGCCGCAACCGCGTCGGCGAAGCCCAGACCTCCCAGCACGTCGGGGACGCCAGCGTCGCCCACGCCGAGATGGACCTGTACTTCCAGGTGGGCAAGCTGGACGACCCGCACACCCTGACGCTGTACACCAGCCTGGAACCCTGCCTGATGTGCGGCGGCGCCAGCGCCCTGCTGGGCATCGGCCGGGTCGTGTGGGCCACCGACGACGCCTGGGGCGGCTCGGGGCGCCTGATCCGCTGGGCGGACCACCCCGCCATGCAGGACACCGTGGTCGTCCCCACCCCCGACCCGGTCCTGGAACGCGAGGGCGCCCTGCTCTTCGCCCCCGAGGCGAAACGCGCCTTCCCCGAAGAGGGCTGGCAGCTGTGGCGCACCCGCTACCCCCAGGAGACCCGGGCCGCCGACCGAACCGACACGCCGTAACCCGCCCGATCATCCGCCCGGCGAGCAGGCGCGGTTCGCCTGCCGCGCGCGGCACGGCACGCAGAGGCCGTCCAGGCGTCACAATAGGCCAATGACTGTCCTCGTCGTCGGCAGCGTCAACGCGGACCTCACCGTCCGGACCCCCCGCATCCCCGCCCCCGGTGAAACCGTGCTGGGCGGGGACGCCGTCACCTCGCCCGGCGGGAAGGGCGCCAACCAGGCCGTCGCCGCGGCGCGGGCCGGGGCCGACGTAGCCCTGACCGGCGCCGCCGGACAGGATGCCTTCCGGGACGTCGCCCTGCGCGGCCTGCACGCAGCCGGCGTGAACCTGAGCGGCCTGCACACCCTGGACGCCCCCACCGGACTGGCCCTGATCACCGTCGCCAGCAGCGGCGAGAACGCCATCACGGTCGCCAGCGGCGCCAACGCGCACGTCACGCCCGACCACCTGCCCGCCACGCTGGACGGCGTCACGCACCTCCTGCTGCAACAGGAACTCCCGCTCGAGGTGACCCTGCACGCCGCCCGCACCGCCCGGCAGCTCGGGATTCCCGTCCTCCTCAATGCCGCCCCCACCCGTGACCTGCCCGGCGAGCTGCTGCGCCTCGTCACGCACCTGATCGTGAACGAACACGAACTCGCCGCGCTGCGGCCCGAGGGCACCAACCTCGAACGGCAGGCGCACAGCCTCCTGGACCGCGGTCCGGACGCCGTGACCGTCACGCTGGGCGCCCAGGGCAGCGTCACCGTCACGCGCAGCGGCACCCACCGCCTGCCCGCCTACCCGGTGCAGGCCACCGACACCACCGGCGCCGGGGACACCTTCTGCGGTGTGCTGGCCGCCCGACTGGCCCTGGGCGACCCGCTGCCCGCCGCGCTGCGGGCCGCCGGGATCGCCGCCGCCCTGGCCTGCACCCGCCCCGGCGCGCAGGACGCCATGCCGGACTGGGCCGAGGTGCAGGCCATCCTCACGCCAGCCTGACCGCCCCCACCGGCCCGATTGACCCTGGTTCAGGCCGCCGGGGGTGGGCTACGCTCGGCGTATGCGCTACCGCACCTTCACCGAACACGACTACCCGGCCCTGCAGGCCCTCGACCTGGACGTGCAGCGCCACGCCGAACCCACCTTCGACACCCTGCCCGAACGCGAACGCGCCGGGAGGCTCCACACCAGCCTCCCGGCCCTGAAATTCTACGAACGCAGCGAACACTCCTTCGTCGCCGAGGAGAACGGCGCCCTGCACGGCGTCATCCTGGCGCAGTCGGTCTGGCAGGGCGACCGGCCCATCGTGCTCGTCCGCACCCTGAGCGTCCACCCCCAGGCCCCCGCGGGCGTCACCGAGGGCCTGCTGCACGCCACCGTGAAAAGCGCCTACGACACGGCCGTGTACGAGGTCCACTACCCCGTCACGCCCGAGCTGCGCGCCGCCGCCGCCGCCGAGAGCGCCGTCCTGACCGGCACGTACGCCGTCACGCACCTGGGCACCCGCGCGCAGACCGCCCCCGGCGAACGACTCGCCGACCAGACCGGCCGGACCCAGACCAGCCCGGGCCAGGCGGACTGAAGCGGGGCTCCCTGTCCCCACCGCGTGACCGTCCTGACCTGCATGACCCTGCGGCCCACATGAGCGTGCTGACTGGATGACTGGGCACCCCACCCGCCCGGAGCGCATAATGACGGCATGACCAACACCGCCACCCGCGTGCTGCTGGGCGTGCGCGGCATGAGCCGCGACGCCGGAACCACCGTCGCCCAGGCCCTGAGCGCCATGCCCGGCATCGTGAGAGCCACCCCCGACGAGGGCCAGCTGGAAGTCCACTATGACCCCTCGCAGCTGACCGTCATGGACATCGTCCGCGCCATCCGCCGACAGGGTTTCCTGGCCGGCATGATCTGAGCGTGGCCCTGGGGTATGTGGGCGTCCTGACCATCCGCGTCGAGATGCCCTGGGTCGCCAGCCTGAAGGAGAAACGCGCCCTGGTCCGCCCGGTCGTCGAACGCCTCAAGGCCCGCTTCCCCCTGACCGTCGCCCGCCTGGACGGCCTGGACGCCCACGACTGGGAGGTCATCGGCGTGGCGACCCTCAGCAACGACTACGGCTGGGTCGAGGAGACCCTGCGCATGGCCGCCGACTACGTCGCCAAGGAAGGCCCGTACCGCGTGACCAGCGAGCAGATCGAGATCACCCCGCTGGGCCCGGACGACGACGACCACGAGGACGAGTAACCCAGAACAGCAGGCGGGCCGGAGGGGGATTTGCTCCCCTTCCGGCCCGCCCCCTGTCTGATCACTTCAGCTGATCGAAGCCCGCAGGCGGCGTCAGCAGGCGCCAGTTCAGTTCGCTCGCGCCGCTGAATTCCGGTTTTTCCCTGCCGGTGCAGTCGTACTTCACGTTCGCCTTGCGCATGATCGGCCACACCACCGCTGCCGCGCGCCCCGCCACGTCCCGCCGCGCGATACCGCCCATGATGCGCGAGTCCTCGCTGCCGCCCGACGTGCGGTTGTCACCCATCACGAAGTACTGCCCCTGGGGCACCGTGAACTCCTGCCGGTCCGGCACGACGTTCACGGCATACCCGTCGATGGACGCGGACGTGATGTTGTTCGCCACCGAGCTCTGCGTGTCCCAGCAGCCCTGCTCCTGCCAGTAGGCGGTCGTCCAGGTCGAATCCAGCTTCTGCCCGTTCACGCTGACCTCGCCCGCCGTGATGCTGACCCGGTCGCCCGGCAGGCCGATCAGCCGCTTGATCAGGAACGGCCGGTACGAGTACAGCCCGAACGCACTCTTGTTCAGGTTGCCGATCTTCGCGCTGGCCTCGCGGGGCGGCTTGAAGATCAGGATGTCCCCACGCTTGAACTCCCCGACGCCCGCCTTGTGCAGCCACGTCTCGTACTTCGGCACGAACACCCGCTCGCCATTGCGGAGGTTCGGCATCATGCTCACGCCGTCCACGCCGACCAGCGTCGCCACGAACTGCGTGATCACCACCGCGAACACGATGGGCTCCAGGATTTCCTTCCAGAGTTTCTGCAGCGCGGTCTGCGGGGGCTTGGTCGGGGCGGGCGTCTGGGGGACTGTCATGCACCGCGCAGAATACCGGATGGGACCACGCCCCGGTCAGTCCCGCAGGGTCAACAGGCGCGGCAGTTGCGTCTGCGCGGCCTCCACACCTGCCTGCACCGCCACGTCCGCCCGGTTGAAGTTCAACAGGTCCACGTCCCGCAGCGTGGGCCGCAGCAGCACGTCCGGTCGGTACAGGCCCACGCGGGCGTCGGTCAGTTGCGCCTGCATGATCTCCACCGCGCGCCGCAGCGTCTGCACGGTCCCCAGCGGCGCGCCCGCCGATTCCCGCCGCCACAGGCCCCCGCGACGCTCGGTCCGGTCCAGCACGTCCGGCGCGGTGACGTCCACCGCCAGCACCCGCCGCGCCCCCAGGAACCGCGCGGCGTCCACCGGCACCTGATTCAGGATCCCGCCGTCCGAGAGCAGCATCCCGTCCAGCGCGACCGGCTCGACCGCGCCCGGATACGCACTGGTCGCCCGTAGCGCGTCGTGCAGGTTCCCGCGCTGCAGGTACACGGCGCGGCCCGAGCGCAGGTCCGTGGCCGTCACCGCCAGCGGCACGCGCAACTCCTCGAACGTGGCGGGCAGGTGATCGGCCAGCCACGCACTCACCACGCCCGAGCGGACCAGCCCGGGACCGGGCCGCAGGTCCAGCAGGCGCCGCCACGACACGCCGCGCGACAGGCGCTCCATCTCGTCTGCGCTGTACCCGGCCGCGATGAACGCGCCCACCAGTCCACCCATGCTCGTCCCGGCCAGCACGCCGGGCGTCAACCCGTGTTCCTCCAGCACGCGCCACACGCCGATGTGCGCCAGCCCGCGTGCGCCCCCACCGCCAAGCACCAGTCCGTAGTTCATCTCAGACGCCACTGTACGACTCTTTTGAACCCGGTACAGTTGCCGGGGGTACGCCGCCGTGTTACCCGCAGCAGTGACCGTTGGGGTAGCTTGTGGGGGATGCCGATCGCAGGACAGGTGGTGGGAAACGGCGTCCGACTGGTCCGCCCGGTCGGTCGCGGTTCGCACAGCCTGGTGTACTTCGCCGTGGCCCGCGACGGGCAGCCCTGCGCCGTGAAGATCTTCCCCGCGCACCTCGGCGGGTACGCCGAACGCGAGTACGACCACGCCCACGACCTGCACCACCCCCGCCTGGTGCGCGTCATGGAACGCACCGTCGTGGACGACCAGCCGGCCCTGGTCAGCACCCTGGCCCGCGGCGAGGTGCTGTTCCGCCGCTACGCCCAGCGGCCCGCCCTGCAGCAGGAACGCCGCGCGTACCTCCTGACCCTGGTGCACCTCCTGGACGCCCTGGGATACATGCACGAACGCGGACTGGTCCACCGCGACATCAAACCGGAGAACATCATCGTCGAGGACGACGGCAGCGCGAAACTCGTGGATTTCGACCTGTCCGGCCCCACCCTGGAAACCTTCGATTCCCCCACCCGCATGGGCACCGCCGCCTTCCAGAGCCCCGAGGCGGCGCGCGGCGAACCCCTGGGACCCGAGAGCGACCTGTACGGCGTCGGCGTTCTGCTCGGCTGGGGCATCCACGGCTCGCTGCCCGACCCGGACGACCCCCACCCGCACACCCTCGACCCCCTGCAACCCCTGTACCTGAGCCTGACCCGCCAGGGGCGCACGGACCGCCCGCACGACGCCGCGCAGGTCCGAGCGGAACTGCTGCGACTGGCCGGACTGCCGTACTGACCACGCCGGACCCGCCGGGATCGCGCCCCCAGGCACGGTTCCCGCCCGCCGCGCCCGTTAGCCTGCCGGGATGCCCCACCCTCCCCCCGACTTTCAGGTGCCCGCCACCCTGCCGGAAGTGACCCGGCGGCTGGCCGCGCAGCACCTCCCGGACGGGGAACTGCCCTTCCCCCGCACCCGCCCGGCGGACCTGCTGAGCAGCCTGATCCGCACCATCCTGGGCCAGCAGAACACCCGCGCCGCTGCCGACCGGCAATACCGTGCGCTGCGCGAGGCGTACCCGCGGTGGGAGGCCGCCCTGCTCGACGGCCCGGACGGGATCGAGGACACCCTGCGCGGCGCGGGCGGCGGCCTGCACCGCAGCAAGGCCGCCAGCATCCACGGCATCCTGACCACCCTGGCCGGACCCGACGAGGACGGCCCCCTGACCCTGCAGCACCTGAGCGACCTGACCGACGAGGCGGCCCGCGCGACCCTGGAAGCCCTGCCCGGCGTGGGCCGCCACACCGCCTCACTGATCCTCCTGTTCGACCTGCACCGCCCCGCCATGCCCGTCGAGGGGAACCTGGACCGACTGGCCCGGCGGCTGGAATGGGTCCCGGACACCTGGACAGGCGCGCGGGTCGAACGCTGGTTCGACGCGACCGTGCCCCGCACCACCCCGGACCGCCTTCGCCTGCACGTCGCGGGCGTCCGGCACGGGCGCGAGGTTTGCCTCAGCCGCCACCCCCGCTGCCGCGCGTGCGTGCTGGCCGACCTGTGCCCCTCGGCTGCGCTGCTCGGACCGGGCTGAACGCGGCCGGAACGTGATGGGGAGGCGCGGGCTATGCTCGGGGGCATGACCGCTCCCACCCTCTCGCATGAACTCACGGTCGCGGCCGCGCTGGCGCGCGAGGCCGGGGCGCTGCTGCTGGCGCACCTGCGCGCCGGTTTCACCGTGGAACACAAGACGAGTGCCGACGACCCCGTGACCGTCGCCGACCGCGAGGCGTCCACGCTGATCATGACCGCCCTGGCCGCCGCGTTCCCGTCGGACGGCCTGCTGTCCGAGGAGGAGACCGACGACCGCGCCCGCCTGGGCCACGACCGGGTGTGGATCGTGGACCCCATCGACGGCACGAAGGAGTACTCGACGGGCCTGCCGGACTACTGCGTGAGCATCGGCCTCGCGGTGGGCGACGAGCCGGTCCTGGGTGTCGTGTACGCCCCGGAGACCGACGAGCTGTTCAGCGGCGTGGTGGGGCAGGTTGTCACCCTGAACGGCCAGCCGGTGCCTGCTCCCGCCAGTGGGCCGGACTGGCGCGTGGCCGTGTCCGACACCGAGCACGGGCGGGAACTGCACCGCACCTCGCTGCCCGGCATGAAACCCAGTGGCAGCATCGCCCTGAAGCTCGCGCGGATTGCGGCCGGTCAGGTCGACGCGACCTTCACCATGTCCCCCCGCAGCGAGTGGGACATCGCCGCCGGGCACGCCCTGCTGCGCGCCGCCGGGGGAGACCTGCGCCGCCGCGACGGCCGCCCCGTCCGCTACAACCAGCCGCGCCCGCACATCGAACAGGGATTGATCGGCGGCACGCCCGCCGCGCTGGACTGGCTGGAAGGGCAGCTGAGCGGGCACCGCCTGCCCGTCGCGCACCTGGGCCTGACCAAGGCCGACCCCGCCTGGACGCTGCTGCCCGAGGCCGACCGCGCCGCGCTGGACGGCCACCCTGGCGTGAACGTCCGCCACGCGAGCGGCGAGGTGCTGGCCCTGCTCGTCGTGAACCCCGGCACCCGGCAGGTCGAACGGGCCGAGGGCAACGCCTTCCACCTCGACCGCCTGACGCGGGACGTGACCCGCGCGCTGGGCACCTCCCAGAGCTGAGCGGTATGCAAAGTCCACTCACGCCCCGCGTGACCCTGAAACCCCTGCTGGACTTCACGCCGCACGAGTGGCGCGTCCTGCACGGCTTCTTCCGCGACCGGGAACTGGCCGACTGGAACGACGCCAAACCCATCCGCCTGCCCGGCTTCCTGTTCCGCCGCATCATGCAGGACGAGGAACGCACCGGCGAACGCCACGGCTTCGGCATCCTCGACGAGCACGGCACCCTGATCGGCAGCGCCGAACTGTACGACCTGCGGCCCTCCCCGCCCCTCACGCCCACGACAGGCACGCTGGGCGTCATGATCGGCCTGCCGGATCTGTGGGGCCAGGGCTACGGACGCGAGGCCGTGCAGGCGCTCCTGCAGTGGGCGTTCACGCGCCGCGACCCGACCCTGAACCGCATCCGGCTGACCACCTTCGGCCACAACCGCCGCGCACAACGCGCCTTCCTCGCCTGCGGGTTCCGCGAGGTGCACCGCACCGAACGCGAGGGCCGCACCGACGTCCACATGGAACTCACCCGCCCCGAATGGCTGGCCGCGCACCCGCCCGGCGGGTCAGAATAGACCCATGCGCGTCCTGCTGCCCGACCTGCCCGAATTCCGCGCCCTCAGCCAGCACGACGAACACGGCGTGCCCGGCGTGACCTTCGACCACTATCGCCGCGGCCACCTCCCCGATGGCGAGGCCGACGGCGTCGTCCTGTGGCTCACCGACGCCGCCACCCGCACCGCACTCCTCGCCACGCCCGGCGTGAAATGGGTGCTCACCCTGACCGCCGGCATCGAACACGTGCAGGCGCACCTGCCGCCCGGCGCGGCCCTGTTCAACGCCAGCCGCCTGCACGACCGCGCCGTCGCCGTGCACGCCCTGAGCGGCATGCTCGCCGCGTCACGCGGCCTGCACCGCTTCCGCGACGCGCAGCACCGACACCACTGGGACGCCCCCACCCTGCCCGGCGACTCCGCCCTGACCACCCTGGACGGCGCACACGTCGTCCTGTGGGGCCACGGGCACATCGGCCGGAACCTCGAAGAACTCCTCGCCCCGCACGGCGCGCACGTGCACGGCATCCGCAGCACCACCCCCACGGACGAACGCGACGAGCTGCTCGCCCAGGCGGACTGGGTCGTGCTGCTGCTGCCCAGCACCCCGGACACGCGCGGCATCGTGAACGCCGCCACCCTGCGCCACCTGAAACGCGGCGCGTGGCTCGTGAACGTCGGCCGCGGGAACCTCGTCGTCACCGACGACCTCCTGACCGCCCTGAACAGCGGACAGTTGGGCGGCGCGATCCTCGACGTCACCGACCCCGAACCCCTCCCCGAGGAGCACCCGCTGTGGGACCAGCCGAACGTGATCCTCACGCCGCACATCGCCAGCACCACCACCGACCTCGTCACGCGCGGCGCGCACCTCACCCGCGACTTCCTGATCGACCTGCAACAGGGCCACGAACCCGACGGCCGCGTCACCGCCGGACGCACGTACTGAGGCGAGAGCTCTGAGCTATGAGCACTGAGGCAGGAGATAAACGGATGCTGGTCGCTGTGCATATGGGACTGGTTCAGACCCAAGTGATGAGCGGAAGGCAAAGCCTCGCCAGCGTCTTTCAGGACGATGTCCTGACACCTATCTTCTCGCGTGACGCGGATCACTATGGCGAAAGTTGACCTTACCATTCCGGAACAGCAGGTTATCGGTGAAGTTCTTCGTGCCTTCGCTTCTGGTCGATTTGTCTCCAATGATCTGATGCATACGTTGCTGGGATATGGCATTCGGGACATACAAAAACTTTGTCATCTGTGGGGCGAGAGTCATTGGTCGGAACTCGATGACGAGCAAATCTGGTTGGTCGGTGCGGTATTTGACACCCTGCTCGCTTATCCTCATGACAGATGGGCTCTGTGGTACCGATATGTGCATGTTTCCCCGCGAAACGCTGAGCGCATTTTCGACAAATGGAATTATCTGACGGTGTCAGATGATGTCGATCAAAATGATTGCTGATGCTTGAAATAGTTCAATGGTGCACCTTAGGAATCCACAATTCTTGACAGAAAATGCTCTATCTTCACCCATGCACCTGCCCCCGCACGCGGTCCGGCCCGACTACGCGGGCGGCAGCATCCTGAACCTCGCCGCGACCCTCGGGGCGCATCTCGGCGTGCCCAGCCACCACGCCCCCTACCGCCACCCGCTGCCGCTGGACGGCGCGCGGCACGTCGTCCTGATCGTCGTAGACGCCCTGGGCGCCGGGCAACTGCGGGACGCCGTCACGCGCGGGGACGCGCCCACGCTGGCATCCCTGACGCCCGCACCGGGGGCGGTCACCAGCGTGTTCCCCAGCACCACCATGGCCGCCCTGACGACCCTGCACACCGCCCGCGCGCCCGCCGAGCACGGCTACCTGGGCCTGACCGTCTGGCTGGAGGAGGCGCAGGCGGTCGTGAACCTCATCCGCCTGTACGACGTGTACACCCACACGCCCCTGGCGGACGCGGGGTTCCTGGCCGCCGTGCCGTCCCTGTACCGCCAGTTGCGTGACCGGGGTGTGGCCGCGCATGTCGTCATGCCCGCCGCGTACCAGCACAGCGTGCTGACCCGCTGGGCCTGCGACGGCGCGGAATACCACCCCTACGCGCAGCCCGAGGAAACGCCCGCCCTGACCGCCGCGACCCTCCAGCCGGGGCAGCCGTCGTACACGCTGGTGTACTTCCCCGAGTACGACCTGATATGCCACGGCTCCGGCCCCGACAGCCCGGAGGCACACGCCGAACTGCGCCGCACCGACCGCATCGTCGCGGACCTGCTGGTCGCGCTGCCCAGGACCGGCGACACGCTGGTAGTCGTGACCGCCGACCACGGCCAGAGCCCCCAGCCCCCGGACGGCTACGTGGACGCCATCACGAAGAAGGTCATGAAAACCGCCCTGCGCGGCCCCGTCGCCGGAGAGGAACGCGCCGCGTACCTGCGCCCCCAGACCGGGCACCACGCCGAACTGGAGGCGCTGCTCGCCCCGCACGCCACCCTCCTGACCGCCGACGACGCCTGGACCGGCGGCCTGTTCGGCCCACCCGCCCACGCCAACCCCCGCCTGCGCCCGCGCGTGGGCGACCTGATCGCCGTGCCGCACCCCAGGCACGCCATCCGCCGCCCCACCAGCCCCGCCCCCATGCTCGGCCTGCACGGCGGCTGGACCGCCCAGGAGATGCTGGTGCCCGTGCTGAGTGTGCGGGTCTAGCCCAGCCAGCGCAGGTGAGGGGTGACGTCCTGCACGTGGTCGCCCCAGTGAGAGTCGTGACTCCAGCGCAGCCAGGCCAGCGCGGCGGCGGCCCCGTCCGTGTCGGCCAGCGCGAGAGCCGTGCCCAGGTCGAGGGCGAGGTCCGTCAGGTCGTCCAGCGCGTCGCCGATCTCGTCGGGGAGGTCGCAGCGGCCCAGGGCGCGGCCGGTGGCCGGGTCGTAGAAGCCGGGTTCCGGCCATGCCCGGGCAATGCGGGCGCGCAGGTCACGGTGCGCCACGCGCGGGGGTGTCTTGAGAGCGGGTACGCCAACGGGAAGCGCCTCAACCGCCTGCCTTAACCCTTCCAGCAGGTCGGCCAGCGCGCCGGGCGAGAGGCCCTCTCGTTCCAGCAGGGCCGCGTGAACTCGGCGCACATGCGCCAGCATCAGGACAGCAGGACCGCCGGGCGTTTCTTCGGCGGGGCTTTCGGTTCGGGCAGGGTGGGGACGTGGTCCTCGATCAGGCCGCCGCCCAGCAGGCGCGGTCCGGCGTACAGCACGGCGCTCTGACCGGGCGCGACCGCAAACTGCGGGTCCTGGAAGGCCAGTTCGAAGCCGCTCTCGTCGGCGCGGATCACGCGGGCCTTCACGGGCGCGGTGCGGTAACGGACCTGCACCTCCAGTTCCCCCGGCAGTTCGGTCAGGTCGATCAGGTAGTTGGCGCTCTGCGCCTTCAGGCCGGTCCACAGGCAGTCGTCGTAATCGCCCACCCAGACGGTGTTCGTGTCAGGTGCCAGGTGCACGACGTGCCGCACCCGGTGTGACTGGTACAGGCCCAGGCCCTTCTTCTGGCCCAGCGTGTAGAACTGCGTGCCCAGGTGCTCACCCACGACCTCGCCGCTGCTGATCTCGCGGATGAAGCCCTGCGCCTGCGGAATGTGCTCGGCCACGAAGTCCTGCACCTTGCCCGGCACGAAGCAGATGTTCTGACTCTCGGGTTTCTGCGCGGTCAGCAGGCCGCGCTCCGCGGCGATCTCACGCACGCGGGGTTTCTCCAGTTCGCCCACGGGGAAGAGGATGTACGGCAGCGCGTCGCGCGGCGTGCCCCACAGGAAGTACGTCTGGTCCTTGCGCGGATCGTCGCCCCGATGGAATTCCACCTCGCCCCGCGCGTTCTCCACGCGTTTCACGTAGTGCCCGGTGGCGACGTAACGGCAGCCGAG
This sequence comes from Deinococcus sp. JMULE3, assembly GCF_013337115.1. Taxonomy (NCBI): domain Bacteria; kingdom Thermotogati; phylum Deinococcota; class Deinococci; order Deinococcales; family Deinococcaceae; genus Deinococcus; species Deinococcus sp. JMULE3. The sequence continues at coordinate 698,421 of NZ_SGWE01000004.1, read as the reverse complement.
CATCTTCGCCTTCTTCACCAGTTCGTCGAACTTCACCTTGGTGTTGCAGTTCACGCAGGGGTTCGGCGTGCGGCCCTTGCTGTACTCGTCAATGAACGGCCCGACGATGTGCCGCTGGAACTGCTCGCGGTAGTCCAGCAGGTAGAACGGCACGCCCACCTGCTCGGCCACGCGCCGCGCCTCGTACGCCGCGTCCGGCGAGCAGCATGAGTCGAAGGTGTCGGTGCGCTTGTCGTCCGGCCAGAAGCGCATCATCGCGCCGACCACCTGGTACCCCTGGTCCTTCAGCAGCGCCGCCGTGACTGACGAATCCACGCCGCCGGACATGGCGCACAGCACCCGTTCCCCCGCAGCGGCGGCAGGGGCGGGGACGGTCGCGGAGGCAGGGGAGGGGGCACTCATACAGCCGCGCAGCTTACCAGACGCCCCCAAAGGCGGCGGTGACGCGCGCGGCAATTGAGGTGGGGCTGCCGGGAGGGTTACCGCTCGGGTTGCCAGCCGGGCGGGCGGGTCAGGTAGTGCAAGCGGTCGCGCCAGCTGCGGGCGTGGCGGACGTCGTGCCACAGCGCGGCGAATTCGTGGAAGGCGACCTGCACGGGCCGGTGCGTGTGGATGTTGTGCACGAGGCCGTAGCGGACGGGTTCCGTCTCGGGCTGGAAGGTGCGGTGCAGGCGGTCCCAGACGATCAGGATGCCGCCGTAGTTGCGGTCGAGGTACACGTCGTTGCTGCCGTGGTGCGCGCGGTGGTGGCTGGGCGTGTTCAGCACGTACTCGATGGGGGCGGGCAGGCGGCCCACCCGTTCGGTGTGAACGAAGAACTGGTACAGGAGGTTCCACGCCTGCGCGAGCAGCACCATCCACGGCGCGAAGCCCAGCAGGGGCAGGATCAGCCAGAAGGGCAGGGCGGTCATGGGCACCCAGGTCTGCCGCAGCGCGGTGGACAGGTTGTAGTGCTGGCTGGAGTGATGCACGACGTGACTGGCCCAGAACAGCCGGACCTCGTGGCTGACGCGGTGGTACCAGTAGTACGCGTAGTCGTCCGCGAAGAACAGCAGCGCCCACACCCACCACGCGTTTTCGGGCAGGCGCAGCGGCGTGAGGCTGTACAGCGCGGCGTAGAACGTCACGACGACGCCCTTCCACAGCAGGTTGATCAGGACGTTCCCGACGCCCATGCTCAGGCTGGTGACCGTGTCGCGCGTCTCGTACCCGTAGTGCTCGTGCGGCCCGTCGTGGTCGTGGTCGTGGCTGAGGTAGCGGTACGCGGCCCACTCGATCAGCAGGGACAGGATGAAGACGGGAATCGCGGCGCGGATCAGGTCAAACACGGCGCGCCTCCCACAGCTGCAGGCTGTCGAGGCTGGTGCTGCGCGCCACCTGCTCTGCGGCGGCAGGTCCCAGGGGCAGCGCGGCGTGCAGCGCGCGGTAGTGCTCGCGGGAGCGCTCGCGGCGCTGCGGGTCGCTGAAGTAGATCGCCCCGGCGCGGGCGTACACCTCGGCGAACGCGCCCAGCAGCAGCGGGGCCAGCGCGTTCCCGCTGCCGTGCGCGGCGAGCGTCTGGAACGCCCAGTCGAACGCGGCGAACGTCCGCGGCAGGTCCGGGTCGTCCGACTCGGCGGGCGGCGTGGCGAGGTGCTCGCGCAGTGCACGCGGGTCGTGGGCGGCGGTCTGCGCGACCCAGTGGGGGAGGAGCGCGGCGCGCAGGTCGAGCAGGTCCGGGACGAGGCCGCGCAGGTCCCCGTGGCGGGACAGGTGCGCGAGGACGCGCAGGCCGCCCTCGTGCGGGTGCAGGACGCGGGTGGGTTTGCCCTGGCGGATCTCCAGCAGGCCGTCGCGGCCCAGGCGTTGCAGGGCCTCGCGCAGGGTGGGCCGCGTGACGCCCAGGCTGGCGGCCAGTTCGCGTTCGGCGGGCAGGGTGCTGCCCGGCGGGTACGTGCCGTCCAGCAGCCGGGCGAGCAGGGTGTCCTCGGCGTGCAGCGCGGGCCGCAGCGGGGTAGGGTGGGGGCGGACATGCGAACCTCCTCGGTAGGGCTCAGTGGTCAGTGGTCTGACCAGTTTGGGCTGACCACCACCCACCCGTCAACCCCTCCCACCTGTCAGGCCCGCCCCGCCCGGTACACTCCCCGGCATGAGCCTCACGCCCGAGCACCTCCAGACCGCCGCGCACACGTACGGCACGCCCCTGTACGTCTACGACGCCATCGAACTCGACGCCGCGCTGGCCCGCGTCCGCGCCGCGTTCGGGGACGCCCGCGTGTACTACGCCATGAAAGCCAACCCCAACCTGACCCTGCTGCGCCGCCTGCACGCCCAGGGCGTCGGCTTCGAGTGCGTCAGCGCCGGGGAACTCGCCCGCGCCGCCCACATCGGCGCGACGGGCGACCGCATCCTCGTGAACGGCCCCGCCAAGACCCCCGGCGAGTACGCGACCGGCGCAGAACTCGGCGCTACCTTCATCCTCGACCGCGAGGAGGAGGTCCGCCTGCTCCCGCCCGCCTCCCGCGCCCTGATCCGCGTGAACCCCGCCCTGAACGTCAGCACGCACGACCACCTCGCCACCGGCGCTGCGGGCAGCAAGTTCGGCGTCACGCTGGACCAGGCTCCGCGCGTGCTGGACGCCCTGCGCGCCGCCGGGCACACCGCGCTGGGCCTGCACGTGCACATCGGCAGCGCCATCCGCGACGCGCACGACTTCACCGCCGCTTTCCACCGCCTGGGCGACCTGCGCGCCCACACCGGCCCGCTGGACGTCCTCGACGCCGGGGGCGGCTGGGGCCTGGGCGCGGACCTGCACGGCATCGCCCGCGAGGCCCGCGCCGCCGCCGCCACCTTCGGCGCGCAACTCTGGGTGGAACCCGGCCGGTACCTCGTCGCGCAGGCAGGCACCCTCCTCACCCGCGTGGTCGGCACCAAACGCACCGGCCGGAACTTCGTCCTGGTGGACGCGGGCATGACCGAACTCCTGCGCCCCATGCTGTACGGCGCGCAACACCCCGTCACGCCCCTCTGGGACCGAGGGGAGAGCGGCACCTGGGACCTCGCCGGACCCGCCTGCGAGAGCGGCGACCTCCTCGCACGGGACCTCACGCTGCCCGACCCGTACCCCGGCGACCTCCTCGCCATCCACGAGGCCGGCGCGTACGGCGCGGCCATGAGCAGCAATTACCTCACCCGTGCCCGCCCCGCCGAGGTCCTGCACGACGCGGGCACCTGGACCGTCATCCGCCAGCGTGAAACCCCGCAGGACATCTGGCGCGCAGAAGAGAATGTGTAAAAATTCGCGTCCCCGTGGGCGATTTCGCCTCCTCCGGCGGGCGGGACGCGCTAGCGTGACCGGGTGATCGTCAAGGACCTCGAACCCCAGCAGCATGCCGACCCGCTGCGTCGCGCCGGGTATGACGCGGAACGGCAGATGGCCCACTACCTCAAACGCGCCTTCGCGGAGGACCCCCGCAAGTTCGTGTTCCACAACCTCCGCCTGGAACGGCGCGGCGAGGTCGCGCAGCTCGACCACCTGATCCTGCACCGGTTCGGCCTGCTGATCGTCGAGAGCAAGAGCGTGGCCGGACAGGTCAGCGTGAACGAGCACGGCGAGTGGACCCGCTGGTGGAACCGCCAGGGACGCGGCATGCCGTCACCCGTCCTCCAGGCGCGGCGGCAGCTGGACCTGCTGCTGGCCCTGCTGGACGACCACACCACCGAGCTGATGGACCGCTCCATGCTGGGCCTCAAGCAGCGCACCCTGAGCGGCGTGCGGCGTGACGTGCTGGTCGCCATCTCGGACGGTGGGCGCATCACCCGCAAGGCGGACGTGCCGGAACTCGTGAAGGCCGATCAGGTGCCCGACCGCGTGAAGGCCATCATCGGGGCCGAGCAGGAGAAGACCTTCGGCTCGTTCGGCTTCACCGACGCCGAGATGACCCGCATCCAGGCGTTCCTGCGGAACCGTCACGTTCCAGCACCTGCCCAGGAGGCGCCTGCCGCACCGGAACCGGCCCAGACCAGAGCCGCGCCCGTCAGTGCGCCCCCGGCGGAGCCCGCACGCCCCGAACGCCCCAGCGCCGCACCGGTCCGCACGTCGCAGGAGCGGCAGGCGCAGGCGCGGCCCCGCCCGGACGTGGCGTGCCGCGCCTGCGCCTCGGCGAACGTGACCGTGCAGTTCGGCAAGTACGGGTACTACCTGAAGTGTGGCGATTGCGGTGGGAACACGCCCGCCAAGCCGGTGTGCGCGGCGTGCGGGCAGCCGGGGAAGGTCAGCAAGCGCGGCCTGGAGTTCACCGCGACCTGCGCGGGCGGGCACACCTGGGCTTACTGGACAAACCCCGCCTGAACACGAATAGGAGGCGGGGCGCAGTCAGACCCCGCCTCCCGTGTTCTGCGTCCCCGCTTTAGAAGCTGTCGCTGCCGCCGATGCGGACACCCTGGTAGTAGGCGTACGCGGCGCTGTAGCAGGCGGGGCGGGCGTACCAGCTCTTGGCGGCGCAGATGGCTTTCATGTTCGTGTAGAACACGTCGTCGCTGGTCAGGCGGTTCGCGTCGGTCCGCTGGTACACCTTGAGGTTACGGTACGCGAAGTCGTGCACGTTACACGCGGGGCGGAAGTCCTCGCGGTACCCGAGGCCCAGGCCGTCGGGGGCGCTGCAGCCGTCGCGGCTCCAGTCCAGACCGGTGTACGGGCTGCTGGTCCCGGCGTACGTGCTGTACTGCGCGTTGTAGTTGCTGACGGTGCCCCACCCGGTGCGCTTGATGTAGTTCAGGCGGTCGCTGGCGTAATCCTGCGCGCCCAGCGCGGGCACGCTGGGGTAGGAGAGGACGGTGGTGCGTTCCCCGTACGCTTCCTGCAGCGCGGCGGTCAGGCCGGGGTCGTTGCCGTAACGGGCGAGGATCGCCTGACTGCCCGCGTCCTGCAACTCGGGGCGGGCGGCGTAGGGGTTCACGCTGGGCGCGGCCTGCTGGGAGCAGGCGGCCAGGGCGACGGGCAGCGCAAGGGAGACGACAACAGATCGGCGCATGGGGAATCCTCCGGGAGTGGGGGCGATGGGTTGTGAGACGCCTCCCACTCTACCGGTTCGTGTCAGGGCGGTGCCAGCCCCGGAGCCGCCGCCTTCAGCTCACACGGATTCCGTTTGTTTCGTGAACAACCCGGAACTTCACTGGTTTGCCAACTCCACGCCCGGAACCCGAGTACGTATCACCCCTCGGCGGGCACGTCCGGGAAGTTGCTGAGGGGGAAGGTGTCCACGTTCGCGCTGCGCTGCTGCACCAGCACCCCACCGTCCACGACCACGAACTGCCCCGTCACGTACGCCGCGTCGTCCGACGCGAGGAACGCCGCCGCGCCCGTCAGGTCCTCGGCCGTGCCGTAGCGGCCCAGCGGCACGGTCTTCTCCCGCTGCGCCAGATCCTCACCTTCCAGCCCGTACGTGTTGATGAACCCCGGCGTGATCCCGTTCACGCGCACGCCGTACGGGGCCATGTCCAGCGCCAGCGCCCGCGTGAACGCCTCCACGCCGCCCTTGGCCGCGTCGTACGACGTGAACCCCCGGTGCGAACGGGTCGCGCCGCCGCTCGACACGTTCAGGATCACGCCGCGCCGCCGCGTCGCCATGCCCCGCGCCGCCCGGTGGCTGCACAGGAACACGCTCTTGAGGTTCACGCGCAGGAACAGGTCCCACCACGCCTCGTCCGCGTCCAGGAAGTGCCGCTGGTCACTCGTGAGCGCCGCGTTGTTCACGAGCACGTCCACCGGCCCGAGATGAGCCTCGGTCGCCGCGAAGATCGCCTCCACGCCCTCCTGCACGCTCACGTCGCCCGGCACGCTCAGCGCCTGCGCGCCCGCCGCCGTCAGGGCGCCCACGACCGCCTGTGCCGCCGCCGCGTTCACGTCGTTCACCGCGACCCGCGCCCCCTCGGCCGCATACCGGTGCGCCAGGGCCGCGCCGATCCCACCCCCCGCCCCCGTGATGAGCACCGTCTTCCCCGTGAACCGCTGCAAAGTCGTCATGACGCACAGGGTACGGCAGGGGAGAGGATTCGGCTCAGGACGTCCGGTCGGACGGGTCGGGCAGGTCAGCCAGAGTGATCCCCTCAGCGTGCAGGAGTTGCACGATACACTCCCGGATGCCGAACAGGTCGTGGTAATCCACGGGAGGAACGGGCAGTGGTGATGGAGCCTCGGTCGCCGCTTCCCAGCCCAGGTCGCCAACTCGGCGGGCGTGCGTGTTCAAGATCGGGCTGCCGAAGGGGAGCGCTCGCTGGTACCACCAGGGCTCCCGTCCTTCCATGATCCCGATCTGGCCCAGGCCAATGACGCTGTACATCCGGTGAGGTCAGCAGGCGATCCACGAAGGCGAACGCCGCATGCAGAGCCGCGTTTCTGCCACGAGAGATAGGGAGTCGGAGAAGCAGTTCGATGTAGTGCGCGAACAGCATTTCAGCCAGAAAATACAGGCCGGGAATACCGTTTTCGCTGAACACTTCGTCTGCGGCCAGCTGATCGTAGGCGGGTTGCAGGTGCGAGAAGGCGGCCTGCCACTGCTCGCGCACGTTGAGGGTCGTCAGCGCCTCAGGTGCAGCCATACCTGCCCTCACTCCCGCCTGCGCAGCGCCAGCGCCGCCAGGAAGATGGCGGTGTTCACGAGGACGATGGTCGCGCCGGGGGCGGTGTCCTGGTAGTAGCTGAGGTACAGGCCCGTCACGCCGCCGACGGTGCCGAGCGCGGCGGCGAGGAGCATCATCTTCTTGAGGCTGCGGGCCAGGAGGCGCGCGGCGGCGCTGGACGTGATGAGCAGGCTGACGCTGAGGGTCGTCCCGACCAGCTGCACGGTCAGCACGACGACGAGGCCGATCAGGATCAGCAGCAGGCTCTCCAGGCGGCGCACGGGGAGGCCGACGGCGCGCGCCTCGGTCGGGTCGAAGGAGGCGAGCAGGAGTTCCTTCTGGATGGCGGTCAGGATGCCGCCGACGACGACGGTGACGGCCAGTGCGCCCCACAGGTCGGCGGGCGTGACGCCGAGGGGGTTGCCGATCAGGAAGTTGCTGAGGTCGGTGGTGAAGGTCGGGGCGCGCGACAGCATGACGATACCCAGCGCGAACATGCCGACGAACACGATGCCGATGGCGCTGTCCTGTTTCAGGCCGCTGCGCCGCCCGATGGCGCCGATGCCGAGCGCGGTGAGGACGGCGGCGATGAGCGCGCCGACGAGCAGGTTGCCTTTCATGAGGAACGCGCCGACGATGCCGGGGAACACGGCGTGGCTCATGGCGTCCCCGATGTAACTCAGGCCGCGCAGCACGACCCACGCGCCGACGAGGGCGCACAGGACGCTGACGAGCACCACGGCGAGCAGCGCGCGGGTGAAGAAGTCGAATTGCAGGGGGTCGGTCAGCAGGTGCAAGGGAAGCCTCGGAGGTGCGGGAAGGTGGTCAGGCCGGGTGTGTCATCCATCATCTTTCAACCATCGCCCGTCGACCTCACGCCTCGGCGTGCGTGTGGCCCAGGAAGCTGGTGCTGAACGTCGCCTCGATGTTCTGCGTGGTGTACACCTGTTCGGGCGTGCCGTCGGCGATCACGCGGCGGTTCACGAGCACGAGGTGGTCGCACCAGCGCCGCGCCTGTTCGAGGTCGTGCGTGACCATCACGACGGCGCGGCCCTTGTCAGCCTGCCTTCGCAGGAGGGCCATCAGGGTTTCCTGGGTGGCGGCGTCCACGCCGGTCAGGGGTTCGTCCAGCAGCAGCAGGTGCCCCTGGCGGGCCAGCATGCGGGCCAGCAGCACCCGCTGCCGCTGCCCGCCGGACAGCGCCCCGATGTGCCGGCCGCGCAGGTCGTACACGCCGGTTTCCTTCAGGGCGTCCTCCACGATCTGCCGGTCCTTGCGGCCGGGCCAGCGCAGCCAGCCCAGGCGGCCGGTGCGGCCCATCATGGCGGCGTCCCACACGGTCACGGGAAAGGCCCAGTCGAGCGTCTGCTGCTGCGGCACGTAACTGATGCACGAGCGGGCGCTGTGGCCGGGGTCGAAGCGCACGGCGTCCGCGTGGTCGGGCAGCAGGCCCACCAGGGTCTTCAGGAGGGTGCTCTTGCCCGCGCCGTTCGGGCCGATGATCGCGCTGAACGTTCCAGCCTCGAAGCGGACGCTGGCGTTCTCCAGGGCCGTCTGCGGGCCGTATTTGACTGTCAGGTTCTCGACGCCCAGCATCAGACCAGCATACCTCCCCACGCGGTGATGTTGCGAGCGCAGAATCAAAAATGGGTTGTGGGCAGTGGGAGCGAGCGGGTTCGGTCTATCCGACCCGGCCTGCCCGGAACGTTATCGCCTCAGGCAGACCATCCCCACAACCCACTTCCTACGACCCACAACCCACTCCCTCCTGCCTCAGCGCGTTTTCAGCGCTTTCACCATGATGTCCACGTTCGTCCGGAACGCCTTGAGGTACGTCTCGCCGCCGCTGCCTTTGGGTCCCAGGGCGTCGGTGTACAGCGCGGGGGCGATGCGGGCGCCGGTTTCGCGGGCGAGCGTCTGGGCGAGGCGGGCGTTCACGGTGTTCTCCGTGAAGATGACCTTCGCCCCGGCCTTCTTCATGGTCTGGGTCAGGGTGGCGAGTTCGCGGGCGCTGGGTTCCCGTTCGGTGCTCAGGCCCGGAATGACGGCGCCGATCAGGCGCAGCCCGTACCGCTCGGCGAGGTAGTGGAGGCTGTCGTGGTTGGTCACGAGGACGCGCTGCGCGGCGGGGACCGTGGCGAACTGTTTCTTCGCGTAGGCGTCGGCGGCGCTGATGGCTTTCAGGTGCGCGGCGGCGTTCTTCGCGTACGTGGCCTTCCCGGCGGGGTCGAGGCGGGTCAGGGCCGCCTGGGTGTTCTTCACGTACCCGGCGGCCAGGGTGGCGTCCCACCACGCGTGCGGGTCGAGCGCACCATGGTCGTCGTGCGCGTCGTGCCCGGCGTCCGCGTGGTCCTCGCCTTCATCGGCGGCATGGAGTTTCAGGCCCGCCGTGAGTTCCTGCACGGGCACTTTGGGCGCGCTGGCCTTCAGTTTGGGCAGCCAGGGTTCCAGGCCCGCGCCGTTCGCGAACAGGGTGCGGCTGCGGGCGAGTTCGCGGATCGCGCCGGTGCTGGGCTGGAAGGTGTGGGTGTCCCCGCCGGGCGGCACGATGACGTTCACGCTGACGCGGGTGCCGCCGACGGCCTTCACGAAGTCCGCGATGATCGTGGTGGTCGCGCTGACCTGCAGGGGCGCGGCCTGCGCCGTGGGTGCGGCGCACGCGGCGAGCAGCAGCGCGGGCAGGAGGAGGTGGGGGCGCGTCACAGCAGTTCGATGCCCTGGTACGGGCCGCGGCTGAGGGTGCGCAGGGCGTTCGCGCTGAGCCAGACGGTCTTCGTGACGCCGCCCTCGCGGATGGCACGCTTGTGGAGGTTGGCGCGCTGCACGCGTCTGGTCACGCCGGTGACCTTGCGGCCCACGCCGCCCTGTGCGCGGGCCTTGCCGCGCCGGGTGACGCTGTTCACCACGAGGTTCTTCTTGCCGGTCAGGTAGCATTCACGACTCATATTGATTTCTCCTTATCACAATTGGGGGTGGGGGGAAGGTTCACCGGCGCACGTTCCGCAGGTGCGGTCAGGCGCGCAACGCGCGGTTCAGCAGTTGATCCAGCGCGTCCGGGTCGAGGTCGTGCCCGATGAACACCAGTTCGCTGAAGGCCTCGTCCGGGCTCAGCCACTCGCCCGCCGTCTCCAGCGCCAGTTGCCGCCCGGTGTGGTTCCAGAGGGTCGCCACGCCATTGCCCAGATTCACCCAGCCTTTGCTGCGGATCACGTTGCGCGGCAGGCCCAGCGTCAGCGCCTCGTTCAGCATGTCGGGGTCGAAGGGCTGCTCACTGCGGAAGATGTGGGTGCCCAGGCCGTAGGTCTCGGATTCCGGGGTGTGCTCTTTTTCCAGTTCGGCCATCCAGGCGTCGAGCTGGCTGGAGTGGTCGAAGTCGAACAGGCCAGTGTTCAGGAGTGCCTCGGCGGGCAGAACGCCGCGCGTGGCTTCCAGCACGCGGGCGCGGGGGTTGGTGATGCGGATCAGGTCGCGCAGTTGCCGCACGTCGTCGGGCGCGGCCAGGTCGAGTTTGTTCAGCACGACGATGTCCGCGAATTCCAGCTGTTCGGCCAGCAGTTCCCCGAAGCCGCGTTCGAAGTCGTCGCCGGGGATGGTGTCCTGGCGGTTCCAGAGCGGGAAGAACTGGGCGCTGTCCACGACGGTGATCATGGCGTCCACGTGCACGCGGCCCAGCAGGTCGGGGATGGCGGGCTGGCCTTCCTCGGGTTCGATCTCCAGTTCTTCGGGCGTCAGGCAGAAGCTCTGCGCGATGGGCAGGGGTTCGCCGATGCCGGTCGATTCGATCAGGATGGCGTCCAGGTCGCGCGTGGCCAGCAGGTCGTTCACGGCGTGCAGCAGGTCGCCGCGCAGCGTGCAGCAGATGCAGCCGTTGCTGAGTTCGATGGTCTGCTCGTCGGTCTTCACGACGAGGCTGGCGTCGATGTTCACGGCGCCGAATTCGTTCACGATCACGGCGACGCGTTGACCGTTCGTCTGCGTCAGCAGGTGGTTCAGGAGGGTGGTCTTCCCGGCGCCGAGAAAGCCGCACAGGACGGTGATGGGAACGGAAAGTGACTCAGGAGTGAACATAGCCTGATAACGATATTCTATTATCAATAATATGGCAAGGTTCCACACCCTTAGACGCTGCCCGCTGACCGCCCAGTTCTGGTTCCTGGGCCTCGACGCCCGCCAGGGCGACCTGACCCTGCGCGGCTTCTGCAAGACCCCCACCCCGCACGGCAGCAGCCGCTACACCCTGGACGGCCTCAGCCTGCACTCCGCCGGACTGACCCTGCTGCTGCCCGGCGAGTTGCTGCACTTCAACCGCCGCACCCAGACCTTCACGCGCGGTGGCCGCACCGTGCCCGCCACCGAGGGCCGCCTGCACCTGCGCGCCGCGCTGCACGCCCACGAAACCTGGATCGCCGCCCGCCACGGCCCCACCTACCGCGAGGGCCTCGTGACCCTGCACCGCCCACCCCGCCCGGTGATGGGCGCGCTGGAGCCCTGGCGCGCGTACCTCTCCTGCGCGTCCCGACTCATCCGGGACTGACCGGGGCATTCAGGTCGGTTTTCAGCTGCTCGCTTCACTCGCTGCAGAGGCACCGGGGAGACCCTCAAGCCCTCTGCATGCGGCGACGATCACGGGCTGCGACTCTTCCTGCACGCCGCGCCCACGCCGCCGACCGTGACCCTCCGGCAGCGGCGCGGCACAGCAAAAAGCCCACCGTTTCCGGTGGACTTCTTCGTGGTGGAGTCGAGGGGGATCGAACCCCTGACCTCGTCATTGCGAACGACGCGCTCTCCCAGCTGAGCTACGACCCCATGAGGCGAGAGGGAATGTAGCACGCACCCGACAGGCGTGCAAGGGGGCCGGGGCGGGCGCGGGCGGTCAGGTGGCATGGACACGGTCACCTTGCGGCCCGGCGTGAAGGCTTACACTCGCCAACATGAGTGCGCCCGCCACGCCCGCCCCCGCAGACACGCAGGACCGTTTCAGCTACAAGTTCGGCCAGGACGGCATCACCTTCGACGACGTGCTGCTGCAGCCCCGCCACTCGCAGGTGCTGCCGCACGAGGTGGACCTGGGCGCGCAGCTCACCCGCCGAGTCCGCCTGAACATCCCGTTCGTGTCCGCCGCGATGGACACCGTCACCGAGACGAACATGGCGGTCGCCATGGCCCGCGAGGGCGGCATCGGCGTGATCCACAAGAACATGCCCATCGACGCGCAGGCCGAGATGGTCCGCAAGGTCAAGCGCAGCGAGAGCGGCATGATCGTCGACCCGATCACCCTCCCGCCGCACGCCACCGTCGGCGAGGCCGACCGCATGATGGGCGAGTACCGCATCAGCGGCGTGCCCATCACCGACCCGCAGGGCAAACTGCTGGGCATCATCACCAACCGCGACATGCGCTTCGTGGACGACCTGAGCACCCCCGTCCGGGACGTCATGACCAGCCAGAACCTCGTGACCGTCCCGGTGGGCACCACGCTGGAGGAAGCGCAGGAGATCTTCAAACGCCACCGCATCGAGAAACTGCTGGTCGTCGAGGGCGAGGCGCTGCGCGGCCTGATCACCATCAAGGACCTCACCAAGCGCGTCAAGTACCCCCGCGCCGCCAAGGACAGCATGGGCCGCCTGCGGGTCGCCGCCGCGATCGGCGTGGGCGCCGACCTGATGGACCGCGCGGGCGCCCTGGTGCAGGCCGGCGTGGACGTCCTCGTGCTGGACAGCGCGCACGGGCACAGCCAGGGCATCCTGAACGCCCTGAGCCGCGTCAAGGAGACCTTCGACGTGGACGTCATCGCCGGGAACGTCGCCACCCGCGCCGGGGCACGCGACCTGATCCTCGCCGGGGCGGACGCCGTGAAGGTCGGCATCGGGCCGGGCAGCATCTGCACCACCCGAGTCGTGACCGGCGTGGGCGTCCCCCAGATCACCGCGATCTTCGAGGCCAGCAGCGCCGCGCTGGAAGCCGGGATTCCCATCATCGCGGACGGCGGCATCAAGCAGACCGGAGACGTGCCCAAGGCCATCGCGGCGGGCGCGAGCGTCGTCATGATGGGCAGCATGCTCGCCGGGACCGACGAGGCTCCCGGCGAGAGCATCCTGCGCGACGGCCGACGCTACAAGAGCTACCGCGGCATGGGCAGCCTGGGCGCCATGGACCAGGGCAGCGCCGACCGCTACTTCCAGAGCGGCAGCCGCAAGTTCGTGCCCGAAGGCATCGAGGGCATCGTCGCGTACAAGGGCACCGCCGGAGAGGTCATCTACCAGTTCGTGGGCGGCCTGCGTTCCTCCATGGGCTACTGCGGCGCGCCCGACCTGCAGACGCTGCGCGACACGGCGCAGTTCGTGCGCATCACCGGCGCCAGCCTGGTGGAAAGCCACCCGCACGGCGTGACCATCACCAAGGAAGCGCCCAACTACGGCGGACGGTAAGGCGAATCGGTGACCGGGCTGGGGCGGGGCGCACTTGCACTCCGTCCCAGCTGACAGACTGTCATCATGTCCGGGGCGTAAGGTGGACGGTATGAAGCGCCTGCTCACCGCCCCCCGCGAACCCGTGAACGCCCTGACCCACTGGGGCGGCGCGCTCGCCGCGCTGATCGTGCTGGGGCCGCTGCTGACGTGGGCGCACTCCCGCGGGCTGACCCTGTGGCCGTTCGTGGTGTTCAGCGTCAGCATGGTCGCCCTGTACGCCGCCAGCGCCAGCTACCACTCCTTCCGCCCCACGGAACGCGGGCTGCTGTGGCTGCGCAAACTCGACCACGCGGGCATCTTTCTGCTCATCGCGGGCAGTTACACCCCGGTGGCGTACTACGGCCTGGACGGCGTGTGGCGCGACGCCGTGCTGTGGCTGGTGTGGGGCATCGCCCTGAGCGGGATCGTCCTGAAACTCGTCACCATGCGCCTGCCACGCTGGATCAGCACCGCGCTGTACCTCGGGATGGGCTGGCTGGCCCTGCTGTTCATGCCCAAGTTCATCTACACCCTCAGCCCCGGCGCGCTGTTCTGGCTGGCGGCGGGCGGCGTGCTGTACTCCATCGGGGCTGTCATCTACGGCACGAAACGCTGGAATCCGCGCCCCGGCGTGTTCGGCTTCCACGAGATCTGGCACCTGTTCGTCCTCGCCGGGACTGGCGCGCACGTCGCCATGATGTTCCACCTGGGCTGAGGCGGGACAGCAGGAAGCGGGCCGGAGGTGACAGTGCACCCTCCGGCCCGCCCCGTGTCCGGCGGGGTTATACGGATTCCGTTTGTTTCGTTAACAGATCGGAAAATCACCGATCTGCCAACTCCACGCCCGGAACCCGTTTGTCTCCTACTCGCTCCGCTCGGGTTGAAAGTTTTTGCAAACCTTTCAACCGGAGTCCTTATTACAGCACGACGCTCAGCAGTCCGTTGCGGATCGTGGCGATCAGCTGGCCCAGCTGGTCGCTGAACAGGAAGATGAACACCATGACGATCACGAAGCTGAACGGCTGCGCCTCGAACTGCGCGAGACTGCGCCCCAGCGACGGCACCAGCCCACCCACGATGCGGCTGCCGTCCAGCAGCGGAATGGGCAGCAGGTTGAAGATCGCCAAGCCCAGGTTCACGCTGAGGACCGTGAACAGGAAGGTGGACAGCGTGCCGCCCGCCAGCAGCGTCTCGCGCGGCACGACCGCGATGATGCCCACGCACACCAGCGCGATCAGCAGGTTGCTCAGCGGGCCCGCCGCCGCCGTCCAGAGGGTGCCCCAGCGGCCCAGGTTGTTCGGGTTGATCGGCACGGGCCGCGCGAACCCGAACGGCGCGAACAGCAGCAGCAGCGACCCGATCGGGTCAAGGTGATTGATGGGATTCAGCGTCACCCGCCCGAAACGGCGCGGAGTGGGATCGCCCAGCCGGTCGGCGGTCCAGGCGTGCGCGAACTCGTGAAAGGCCAGCGACAGCAGCAGCGCGGCCGCCACGATCAGGAACGCCAGCGGATCGCTGGACAGCAGAGAGATGAGACCCATACCCCGGCATTCTAGAGGCTGACGTGCGGGCCTTTCGTCGTCAGGAATGCCTTCAGCGCCGCGCGCTCGTCGTCGGGGCTGCGGACCTGCCCGGCGCGGCGCAGCGCGGCGAGGTGACCCAGCGCCTCGCCCACGCCCCGGCCCGGCGGCACGCCCAGCGCGAGCACGTCCCGCCCGGTCAGCGGCGGGTACGCGTCCGGGCGCAGCAGGGCGCGCAACTCGCGTTCCGGGGTGCCGTCGGGGAACGGCGTGTCGGACAGCGCGCGGTGCAGCAGCGCGGCGGGGCGGTCGCCCAGGCTCAGGCGCCCCGCGAGCACACCGGGGTCGGGGGCGGCGTGCAGCAGCGCTGCCGCGTACGCCGTGAACGGCACGTCTGCGCTCGCGTCGCGGCGGGCGTCCAGGGCGTCCAGCAGCGCCGTGTCCGGCAGCAGCGCCCCGGCACCCCAGTCGCGCAGCACGCCCGCCGCGCGGCCCGGCCTGGGCTCGTGCAGCAGCAGACGCACTTCCGCCCACAGGCGCGGCGTCCGGTCCGCCACCGCCAGCGCGTCCGGCACCTGGGCCAGCAGGTCCGGGTGGGCGCGCAGGTCCAGCCGCGCCGCCAGCCGCGCGCCCCGCACCAGCCGACTGGCATCCTCGTGGAACGACCCGGCGTGCAGGGGCCGCAGCACCCGCGCGCGCAGGTCGTCCAGGCCCCCCACCTCGTCCAGCAGCGTCCGCGCCCCGGTGGGGGAGAGGTGCAGCGCCAGCGCGTTCAACGCGAAATCCCGCCGTCGCAGGTCATCCGCCAGTGTGCCCGGCAGCGGCACGGGGTTCCCGCCCGGCACCGGGTACGACTCCCGCCGCGCCCGCACCAGATCGACCGCCCGGCCATCCGGGAGGGTCACCGTGGCGTTCCCGAACGCCGGGTGGAACACGAACGGCAGGCCCGTCGCGGCGGCCAGAGCCTCCACGTCGGCCTCCGGGATGACCACGTCCAGGTCCTGGGGCGTCTCGCCCAGCAGCGCGTCCCGCACCGCGCCGCCCACCAGCGCCACGCCTCCCGCGCCCGCCCGCGCAGCCAGGGCCAGCAGCCACGCGCGGTCATCGGCGCGCAGGTGTTCCCACGCGGCCTGCGCCACCCCGGAGGAGTGGATCACTGCCCGGTGCGGACCGTGAACGACGAAGCGTCCAGCGTCAGTTGTACCTCACGCGTCGCCTCGCCCCGAACCACCGTCAGCGTCACGGTGTCCCCCTCCTTCTTGTCGATCAGCGCCGCCTGCAGGTCCTCCAGCGCGTCCACCGGTTCGCCGTCCGCGCGGGTGATCACGTCCCCGCCCAGCAGGATCAACCCCCCCCGGAACTGCTGCCGCTCGGTGCCCGCCCGCAGTCCCGCCCGGGCCGCCGGGGTGCCCGGCAGGACCTGCCCCACCACCAGTCCCTGATCCGGCAGGCCCAGCTGCCGCTTCCCGGCACTGGACAGCACACTCAGGCCCACCGGCAGCAGACCCTGGCGACTCTGCACCGCCAGCCCACCCCGGATGCCGATGTCCGGCGCGTTCACCTCGCCCCCCTGCGCCGCCTGCAGCCTGGGCAGGAGGTTCCTTGCCGTGTCGATCGGAATGGCGAAACCAACCCCGGCACTCTGGCCCACGCCGCCCCCCTGACCCGCCGGGGAGTAGATCTGCGTGTTGATGCCGATCACCCGCCCACCGCTGTCCAGCAGCGGCCCCCCGCTGTTGCCCGGGTTGATCGCCGCGTCCGTCTGAATGGCCTTCTGCGTGATGCCCTGCCCGCTGACCCCGCCGAACCCGATCGGGATCTGCCGGGCGGTGCTACTCACGATGCCCTCCGTGACACTGAAATCCAGCCCGAACGGCGCGCCCATCGCGATCGCCTTCTGCCCCACCTTCAGCGAGGCGCTGTCCCCCAGCGGAATCGGGCGGATCAGGTCCTTCTTCAGGCCCGGCGCGCGGATCAGCGCCAGATCGTACTGCGGCGCGAGGCCCACCACCTCGGCGGGCACGCTGGCCTCCTGACCCATCACGCGCACGGTGATCTTCGCCGCCGCGCCGCCCGACCCCTCGCCCGCCACCACGTGGTAGTTCGTCAGGATGTCCCCCGCGTCGTTCACGAAGAACCCGCTGCCCACGCCGCGCTGCACCTCCTCCTGCCCGCCACCGAACATCATCGCGAACGGGTCCTGCGGCACGACCTCCTCGGTACTGATGAACACCAGCCCCGGCTCAAAGCGGCTGACCACGTCGATCGTGTTCTGCTCGTTCTGAAGGTGCGCACCCGGCTCGTCCAGCGGCGCGGTCGCCTGCGCCGGGGCCGCCCCCTGCTGCGCCGCGCCCAGCGGCACCCCATCCCGCAGCACCGTCGCGCCCAGCCCCAGACCCACCAGCACCAGCAGCACCCCCACACCCTTACCCTTCATGAGAGGCATTATCCGCCAGGAGGCGCATGCCGGATGGGCCGCACCTGTGGTGTGCTTCATGCATGGACCTCGACGCGGCCATCCACGACCTCCGCACGCACCTGGGCGACTTCCTGGACCGCAAGCGCCCCGACGGCGTCTTCCACGTGCAGCCCGGCGGACCCGGCAGCGTCCCCACCCTGACCGACCTCGAACCGCCCGAACTGCACCTGGACCTGCTGCCCGAGACCCCCACCGACGACCAGCAGGCCACCCTGCGCCGCCTCGGGTACAGCGGAAGCGGGCACCACTGGACGCACCCCGGCGGCTGGCGCCTGATCCTCCCCGACCACGGCAGCGGCTGGCGCGCCGAACAGGCCGCCCTGCACGACCCAGGCGCCGCCCACACCTACCGAGCCGCGTACCACGAGGGAGGCCGCGCGCACGCCGACGCCACCCTGCACCCCGCCGCGCTGAGCCACCACGCCCGCACCGTCGGCCTGACTCCTGCCCGGCACGTCGCCCGCCTGCTTGCCCCGCTGGACGCCCCGTGGATGATCGCCGCCGGGTACGCCCTCGACCTGCACCTGGGCCACACCGCGCGACCCCACGACGACCTCGACGTGATCGTGCCCAGAGACGCCCAGCCCCAGTTGACCGACCTCCTGCGCGGCTGGCGGCTCGACACCCCCGTGGACGGCGCGTACCAGCCCTACGCGGCGCCCCTCGACCTGCCCCACCACCAGATTCACGCCCGCCACCCCGACCTGAGCGGCGTCCTGATGCTCGACATTCTCCTGACCGACCTGAGCAGCGGCACCTGGCACTACCGCCGCGACCCCCGCATCACCCTTCCGCTGGACCACGCCCGCAAGGTCAGCCCCGAAGGCCTGCCGTACCTCACGCCCGAAGCTGTGCTGCTGTTCAAGGCGAGCACCGCCGGACGCGATCCACGCGGCAAGGACGAGGCCGACTTCCAGCGCGTGCAGCCCACCCTGACCGTCGAAGCCCGCGCCTGGCTGCGCGGCGCCCTGACCCTGACGAGCCCAGGGCACCCCTGGCTGACCAGCCTGGAATGAGAAAACCGCCCCCGGAGGGGCGGCGAGAAGGCTGGGAGGTTGAGGATCAGGGCGCAGCGCAGATGTTCACTGCGGTGGCCATGCTCCTGGGATTGGGTGCGCCAGTTGCGAAGTCGGTGCTGTTCTGATCAGTATCCGTGCATCCGTTCGCGGCGCGCTGCAGGCTGAGGGTGTTGCTGGGCGCCGGAGCTGCCGAGCCTTCGAACTGGTTGCTCGCAGCCCCCAGGAAGTCGACGATGTTCCCGCCAGTCACGTTGCCAGCGGTCGAGCCGATCGCCACGTTGGTATTGGTCAAGGCCACCTTGAAGGAGCCGGCGCCCATTGCGAAGGTGCAGGAGGTCAGGTCGGGCGTTGGCAGAGGCGCTGCCGTGGTGCTGGTTCCGGCTGCGCATTGCACGAGGTAGTACTGACCGGCCGCAAGGGAAACATTCGGGAGAGCCAGAGGCGTATTGGTGAACGCACTGTTGGCGCTGGTGAACTGGAGGAACAGACCGTTCAGGCTCAGGGCACTGCTCGTGGGGTTGAACAGCTCAATGAAGTCATTCTTGTAAGTGGCGCCGGTGTTGCCGCCCCCGCCGTGTGCCTGGCTGATCACGATGTGATTCACGGGGGCGGGCACGGGCGCGACGGTCACGGTGAGGGTGGTGGTGGCGTCGCTGATGCCTGCGCCGGTGCCGCGCACGGTGACGGTGTACGTGCCGGTGGTGGCGCCGGTCGCGTCGATGTTCAGGGTGCCGCCCGTGCCGGTGCCGGGCTGGGTGTTGACCGTGACGGTGGGGGCGGTGCCCGCGCCGGTCACGCTGTCCACGCTCAGGATGACGGTGTCCGTGAAGTTCGTGCGCGTCACGGTGACGGGGGTCGTGGTGCCAGCGCCCACCGTGACGCTCTTGTTCGTGCCGCTCAGGGTGATGCTGGGGGCGGGGTTCACGGTGACGGTCAGGGTGCTGCTGCTGCTCTGGCCGCTGTTCGCGGCGGTCACCGTGTAGGTGTAGGTACCGCTGGCGGTGCCGGTGGGGGCCTGCACGGTGACGGTGAAGGGCGTGCCGTCGGTGGCGGTGGCGGGCGCGCTGACGATGGCCGGGGCGCTGCCGACGGGCGTGACGGTGACGGTCAGGTCGCCGGTCAGGTTGGTGCCGGACGCCGTGTAGCTCTGGGTGACCGCCGCGCCGTTCACGGTGACGGTCTGGCTGGCCGCGCTGGGCGTCAGGGTGACGGTGGTGACCGGGGCGGGGTTCACGGTGACGGTCAGGGTGCTGCTGTCACTGACGCCGCCGTTCTCGGTGGTGACGGTATACTCGTACGTGCCGGTGGGGGTGCCCGCAGGGGCCTGGACGGTCACGGTGAAGGGCGCGCCGCTGGTGGCCGTGCTGGGCGCGCTGACGATGCTGGGTGCGCCGCCGACGGGCGTGACCGTGACGTTCAGGGGGCCGGTGGCGTTGGTGAGGGTGGACTTGAAGCTCTGCGTGACGCTCGCGCCGCCCACGGTGACGGTCTGCGTGGCCGTGTCAGGCGTCTGGGTGACGGTGACTGGCAGGGGCGCGTCGGCGGTCAGGTTCAGGCCGATCAGCAGGGGGTCGTGGTCGCTGCTGCGGAACGCGTCCGGGGCGTAGAAGCCCGTCAGCTGTGCGGCGCTCTTGAATTCCGTGTTGTAGTCAAGCACGGTGGGTTCGTCGCTGTTGATATGCCACTTGGTCTTCCCGGTGACCTGCGCGGCGAGGCTGGCGCTGCCGACCGCCTGGTCGAGGCTGCCCCACTGCCCGTCGAACTGGTAGGAGTACACGTTCCGGTCGAACAGGTTGGCGTACCCGGCATTTGCGAGGATGCTCAGGGGTTCCTCGCCCGCGTAGGCGTTGTAGTCGCCCATCAGGAGGCGGTCGCTTTCGTCGACGCCGGTGGGGTTGGTGGCCAGCCAGTTGGCGATGGCGGTCGCGGCGTTGCGGCGGGCCTTGTACCCGTTGCCCTGGCCGTCGCCGATGTCGGCGTCTCCGGTGGCGGCGCAGGAGCTGCCCTTGCTCTTGAGGTGCATGGCCACGGCGGTGAAGCGGCCGCCGTTGGCGTTGCTCTGGAAGGTCTGCGCCCAGGTGGGGCGGTTGCAGGTGTCGGCGTAGTTCGCGTCGAAGGCGTTGGTCAGGATCGCGAGGTTCCCGACGGGCGTGACGGCGGCGGGCTTGTAGATCATGGCGAGGCTGATGGCGTCCGTGCCGACCTTCGCGCCGGGGTTGACGTAGGCGTACGTCCCGGCCCCGAGCTTCTCGTTCAGTTTCTGCACGAGCCACGCCACGGAGCTGCTGCTACCCTTGTCGAAGTCGTTCTGGATTTCCATCAGGTTCAGTACGTCGGCATTCAGGCCGCTGATGGCCGCCACGATCTTGTCCTGCTGCCGCAGGAACTCGTCGCAGTTGTTCGCGCCGCGGGCTGCGCTGCCGCCCACGCCGTTGGGCGTGCAGCCCGTGTTGCTCGTGACGAGGGACGTGAAGTAGTTCAGGACGTTCATGGCGCCGACCCGCAGGGTGCCGCCCACGGCTTCCGGGGCGCTCAGGCGGGGGTTGCTGGCGGTGACCTGCACGTCGCTCTGACCGGTCAGGACGCGGTAGGTGTAGAGGCTGCCGCCGTTGGTCAGGGTGCCGCTGTCGTTGCTCCAGGTGAGGACGCCGGTGGCGGTCACGGTGTCGCCGCCGCGCAGGGTGTTCGCGGCGCTGAGGTTCTGGCCGCCGCGCGCGAAGATTTCCGGGTCGGGGTTCTGCTGGCGGCTGCCGTCGTCGATGCGGATGTAGCGGTTCTTGAATTCTGCTTGGTACGCGGCGTTGCCCGCGATGTCGGGGGCGTTCAGCTGCGTGAAGTTCGTCACGCGGGCGTCGGCGATGTCGAAGCTGCCGAAGCGGCCCAGCGGGAAGTTGTTCGTGACGGTGCCGCTCACGCTGACACGCATGCCCTCGAAGCGTTCGCGGGCCGTGACGTCCAGGGGCAGCGTGAGGCTCTGCGCGTCGGGGAGGGGCACGCCGCTGGCGAGCGTGATGACGCTGGCGGCGGTCGTGCCGATCTGGGTGGCGTTGTTGAACTCGGTGGGGGTGCCGGTCACACGCACGCGGTCCCCGACGTTCACGGTGGGGCACCCGGCCGTCCCGCAGTACACGAACACGCCGTCGCTGGTGGTGGCGTCGCTGTCGGCGTCGATGCCTTCTTCCTGCATGAAGAAGCCCTGCAGGGACGCGTTGAACGCGGCGGTGACGACGCCCTCGACCGTGACGCTCTGGGTGCTCAGGGGGCTGGCGGCGTCGCCGCTGGGGGTGGCGCCCTGCACGCTGGCGATGTTCGTCAGGGCCAGCGGGGTGGGGTTGTCGGTGGCGGCGAAGATCATGCTGAACGCGAAGGGGTCGCTGTCGCTGATGTCGCTGCCCTGCAGGGGCACGCTGGCGGCGAAGGTCACGAGCTGGGACGCCCCGGCGGCCAGCGGCTGGGTCTGCCAGCCCTGGTGGGCGATGCCGGGCACGGTGGTGCCGGTGGGGACGCTCAGCGTGATGCTGCCGGTGTCCAGTCCGGAGGTGATGGGGGTGGCGTTCGGGTCGGTCTGGATGACGCCGCCGGACAGCTGGCGGGACTGTTCGATCTGCATGCCGGTGGCCGTGACGGTCTGGCCGGTGCGGGTGCGGACGTTGCGGAAGGGGGTGCTGCCGTCGGTGGCGAGGGTACCCGCGGTGTCCACGGGCACGAAGGTGGGGAGGGTCAGGTCGCCGCCGGTGTTGTTGGTGACGCGGAAGGTGGCGGTCATGTGCACGACCCGGTTGACGTTGTCGACCAGGTTGGACATGTTGACGCGCTGGAAGGCCAGCTGGGCGGTGATGTCGCCGGCCTGGGCGCTGATGGGCGCGCCGAGGCGCTGCACGGTGGCCTGGGCGGCCGTGCCGGTCAGGGCGCTGACCTGGAGTTCGTACAGGCCGAGGCTGCGGGCCGCCTTGACCGGGGCGCTGACCGGGGTGCCGGTGGTGGGGGTGCTGGTGCCGCAGGCGGTCAGGGCGAGCAGTCCGGCGAGCAGCAGGCGTTTAGTACTCACTGCTGCCTCCGGGCATGCCGGGCAGTGCGTTGAAGCCGGCGGAGCCGATCAGCGTGACGGCCTGCCACTGGCCGACCGGGGTGACGGTGGGTGGCGTGTAGGGGAGGGGGGCCTCGTGCTGAGGCGTGGGCGCGGGCAGGGTGGGGCTGGCGTTCACGTTCGACTCCTGTGGAACCCACCCGTCTGGGGGTGAGTATTGTGAATGATTCGTTAATCAATATCGGGTGTGAGTGCAAAATCTGGATGTGTCAAGCGTAACTGTGGAAGTACTACGCCCGGTCATCTATAGAACCGCTACCCTTCATTTATGTGGACCCCGTCAGCCGACCTGCTGGTCACGGATCTCGACGACGAACTGATCCTGATGGACCCTGCTAGCGCCGAGATGTACAGCCTCAACGGTAGCGGCCGCGTCCTCTGGCAGGCCCTGCCCGCCACCGACGCCACCCTGGAAGAACTGCTGCGCCGCACGTACGGACTCGACGCGATCCAGGCCCGCGCCGACCTCGCCGCGTGGCTGGCCGACATGCAGCGCCGCGCCCTGATCCGCCGCGCCTGAAGCGCCTCCACCGATGAACCTCTCCAGCCTCGACCTGCACCTGAGCGGCGACCTGCCCGGCGCCCAGGCGGACGTCCTGCGGTTCGACTGGGCCTTTCACGGCCCGCGCCCCGCGACGTGGCCCGTCCAGATCCGGACCGGTCCACAGCCCGCCGCGCCCGACCTTCCCGAGCAGCAGGTCCAGCTGCCCGACCGGACGGTGACCCTGCGCTGCACCCCCGAGCAGGTGTGGATCGCGGGGGACCTGCACCTGCACGTCACGCCCGGCGGCGCGCAGGTGACCGTGCCCGACGGGGCAGGCGGTGACGGAGGTGCGCGGGACGTCTGGGCGCTGGCCCTGACCGAACTGCACCGCGCCGCCGGGTGGCTCCCACTGCACGCCGCGCTGATCGGCACGCCCACCCACGCGGTCCTGATCGGCGGTCCCAGCGGCGCGGGCAAGAGCACCGCCTGCCTGCGACTGCGCGCCGCCGGGCTGACCGTCCACGCCGAGGACCGCGCGTGGTACCAACCGGACGGGCACGCACTCGGCATGGACCGCACGCTGCGCGCCTATACGGACAGCCTCGAACGCTTCGCGCCGGACCTGCTGCCCCTGGCCCGCACCGCTCCCCGCGACCCGCGCGGCAAGATCATGCTGCCCCTGCAGCCCCGACCGGCAGTCACGCTGCGCGGCGTGCTGCTCCTGGGCGAGGGTGGCGCGCTCAGCGGCCCGGACCGCGTCCGGCACGCCTGGGAACTGACCGGCGTGCCGCTGACGACCGCCGGTCGGGGGGCCGCCACGCACGGCGTGCAGACGCTGCTGCGAAGCGTGCCCTGGGGCCGCACGACGCGTGACACCGTCGAGGCGGACGTCCGCGCCCTGCTGCACTGACCCGGCTCGCACGATCCGGCTGGGGTTCCGGCGGGAATGCTCTACGCTGCTCGTATGGAGTTCATCCGTCGCCTTCATGATCTGCGGTTCGACACGCCACTCGGCATTCTGCTGTCCACGCCGCTGGTGGCCGCCTGTCTCGTGCTGTTCGTCTGGAGTCTCGCGCCTGCCATCAAGGGTGCGGTCAGTCCCTCGTTCAAGGTGTGGCTGCGCGTCACCTGGGCCGCGTTCCTGCTTCCGGCGGTGACGGGCTTGCTGCTGGCGCTGAACGGCGAGAAGGTCGCCAGTGCCACCGATGTGGGCAAGGGCCTGAGCCGCTACGGCTACCCGGTCGATCCCAGCCGGAACGGGGAACACTGGATGTACGTGGCGTTCGTCCTCGGGAGTTTGTATCTGATCGAGGTGCTCATGGGTGATCGGCTGGTGGCGCGCCGCGTCGGCCTGCGGTTCCTGCCGCTGGTGACGCTCTTCATGTACGGCTGCGCGTTCATGATCGGGCGGGTCGCGGTGCTGCCCGGCAGTACGCCCGGCACCTGAACCCCGGTCCCTGAGGCTGGGTGCCCGGCCCGCAGTCACCCACCTGACCGGTTCATGAAGGGCACCCCGCGTCAGCGTGACGGTCGGAACCCCGCGTGCTGCGGCGCGGGAGGACGAGGGGGCTGCGGTCGTTCCGGCGCGTGTGGCGGGCATGAACGTCACGTCAGGTTCAGTTCATGACCACGGGGGGCAACTGTGATCAGGTGTGACCTCATGCGGCGAACGATCCTCCTTCTCCTGCTGTCCGGTCTGGCTCCGGCGGCGTACGCGGTTCCGGCCAGCGTGCAGGTGAAGTCCGGGGACACGCTGTTCCGTATCGCGACCCGTACCGGGGTCAGCGTCGCGGAGATCCGCCGCATCAACGGCCTGAAAAGTGACGTGATCCGCGTCGGTCAGGTGCTGCGCCTCGTCGGGGCCGCCGCGTCCACCCCGGCGCCCGCCAGCGCGTCGGGGCAGGGCCGGTACACCGTGAAGAAGGGCGACACCCTGAGTGCCATCGGCGCGCGCTACGGCGTGAGCGTCCGCGCGCTGCAGGCCGGGAACAGCCTGAAGGGCACGGCGCTCGCGGTCGGGCAGGTCCTGAAGATCCCGCCCCGCACGGCCGCACGCCCCGCCCCCACCACCGAGGTCCGCGTGGTGTACCGCTACGTGCGCGTCGGCGTGAAGGACACCCCGCAGGCCCTGGCCGCCCGCTACCGCCTGAGCGTGGACGACCTGCGCCGCCTGAACGGCCTGGGCAGCTTCAAGCACATCGTGCCCGGCAAGAAACTGCTCGTGCCGTCCCGGGTGCCCGTCCCGATCCCACCGAAACCGCAGCGTGACCCCGTGACCTTCAAACGCCTGACGCCTCTGAACGTGCCCATGCAGATCGCGAACGTGGACCTGCGCTGGCGCAGCACGCTGGTCGCCCCGGTGCTGCCAGGGCGGGCGCTGGTGTTCAATTCCGGCGCGCGGGTCGGGGAACTCGCCCGGCGCAGCGGCGCGCGCGTGCTCGTGAACGGCAGTTACTTCCACCCGCAGTCCTTCGCGCCCGCCGGGGACATCGTCATGCAGGGGCGGCTGCTCACCTGGGGGCGCATCCCGCAGGCCCTCGCCATCACGCCCGACAACCGCGCCGCGATCCGTCCCAGCGCCACGGCGCTGCTGGGCCGCCCGCTGGACACCACCTGGACCGGCATGGAAACCGTGATCGCCACCGGGCCGCGCATCCTCAGCGGCGGGCAGGTCGTCACGCGCTACAGCACCGCGTTCCGCGATCCGGCCCTGTTCGGCCGCGCCGCGCGCAGCGCCGTGGGGCTGGTCAGCAACCGCGACCTCGTCCTCGTCAGCACGCACGCGAAACTCACCACCACCGAGATGGGCAAGCTGCTGCTGCGCCTGGGCGTGCGCGACGCCCTGCTGCTCGACGGGGGCAGCAGCGCCGGAATCGCCTGGAACGGCCGCGCCGTGCTGGACAGCGTGCGGCGCGTCAGTTACGGCATCGGGGTGTTCACGAACTACACCGGGCGCCGCTACGCCCGCTGACGGCCACCCAGCCGCGCCCCCATCGCCCGCGCCCTGGCCGTCAGCAGGTCGGCGGCCGGTGCGGGCAGGAGGTCACGCGCCGTCGCCTCCCACAGCGTCAGCCACGCCCGCAGGTGCTCGCCCCGCACGCCCAGCCCCGCGTGAGCTGCGTTCAGGTTCCCCCGCCACGGGGCGAGGTCCGCGGCGCCGCCCAGCAGCGTCACCCAGAACGCCGTGACGCGCCCCAGGTGCGCGGGCCAGTCCTGAACGTGCGCCGCGAACACCGGCCCCAGCAGCGGGTCCCGGCGCGCGCGGGCGTAGAACTCGGTCACGACTGCCGCCAGTGCGGGCACGCCCCCCACCTCCTCCAGCGGGGAGCCGGGCGTGCGGTCCGCCCAGCCGGGCAGCGCCGCCAGGAAGGCCAGCCGAACCTCATCCGGCAGCTCCGGGTCCGCCCAGGCCACCGCGCGCCCGTGCGTCCAGTGGCGCGGCACCTCGCCCACCCAGTCGTGGGTCACGGCGCCGCGCGGCAGGGCCGCCCACTCCAGGCCCCCCTCTGATCTATGAATCGCGGCGCCCAGTGCGCGGCCCAGCAACGCCGCCCCGCTGCCCCAGCCCAGCACCGGCACGCCCCGTCGCAGCGCCGCCGCCACGCCCGTCAGCAGCGCCCAGCGCTCCGGCTGATCCCGCAGGTCGGCCACCGGGCCACCGTCGTGCGGCAGGAGCAGCCCCGCCGCCGCCTGAATGCGCACGCTGCCCAGTGGGCGGGCGTCCGGCCAGCCGGGCAGGGGAGAGGACGTCAGGAGCATCGCGGGCAGGATACCCGTCTCACGGTTGGGGGCGGGGGGCGCGGCGTACACTGACGGGCTGATGAGTGCCCCCGCCCCCGCCCCGCACACCCCAGCGCAGACCCGGCCGCCGCACACGCTGTCGGTCGCGCCGATGATGGACTGGACCGACCGGCACTGCCGCGTCTTCCACCGCACCCTGACCCGCCGCACGCTGCTGTACACCGAGATGGTCACGACCGGCGCGATCCTGCACGGCGACCGCGACCGGCACCTCGCCTTCGACGCGGGGGAACACCCGGTCGCGCTGCAACTGGGCGGCAGCGACGCCCAGGCCCTCGCGGACTGCACCCGCATCGCGCAAGGCTACGGGTACGACGAGGTGAACCTGAACTGCGGCTGCCCCAGCGACCGCGTCAGCAGCGGCTCGTTCGGCGCGTGCCTGATGGGCACCCGGACGTCGTGGCGCGCGCCGTGGACGCCATGCGCGCCGCCACCAGCCTCCCCGTGACCGTCAAGCACCGCATCGGCATCGACGACCTCGACAGCTACGAGCACCTGACCGGCTTCATCCGCACCGTGGAGGCCGCCGGGTGCGACACGTTCATCGTGCACGCCCGCAAGGCCTGGCTCTCGGGCCTGTCCCCCAAGGAGAACCGCGAGATTCCCCCCCTGCGGCACGAGGTCGTGCGGCAGCTGAAAGCCGACTTCCCGCACCTCACCATCGTCCTGAACGGCGGCGTGCTCACGCTGGACGCCGCGCAGGACGCTCTGGGCTGGGCGGACGGCGTCATGATCGGCCGCGCCGCGTACCAGGACCCGTTCATCCTCGCCCGCGCCGATCAGGACGTGTTCGGCGACGACACCCCGCCTGTCACGCGCCGCGAGGCCATCCACGCCTACCTGCCCTACGTCGCCGCGCAACTCCAGGCCGGACAGCCGCTGAACCGCATGATGAAACACACCCTCGGCCTCTTCGCCGGGCAGCCCGGCGCCCGCCACTGGAAACGCACCATCAGCGAACAGGGCCACAAACCCGGCGCGGGACTGGAGGTCGTCCACGCCGCGCTGGCAGGCGTGCCGGACCACGTGCTCGACGAACGCCCGGGCCAGAGCGTCCCGGCCTGAATTCATCCGGGAATAAATTGATTTGCTTCCAGCGGGATCGCGTTCCGTTGTCCCCTCTCCCCCTGTGGGACTCGGAGAGCTGCGGAGCAGAGAGGGAGGGACTCGCAGAGCGGCGCAGCTGAGGAGCGAAGCGACGGAAGGGTGAGGGGGCCACCGGGCGACTCATACGGACTCCGGTTGAAAGGTTTGCAAAATCTTTCAACCCGAGCGGATGCGAGGAGGAGAGAAACGGGTTCCGGACGTGGAGTTGGCAGATCGGTGGTGTTCCGATCTGTCAACGAAACAGACGGAATCCGTATCAGAATGTCTTGGAATCACTTGGAACCCTTTTCCCTCCTGCTCGCTCTGGTGCTCAGTTCGGCGAGTCCGGCTCAGTTCAGGGTGCGGCCCGGTTCGGCGAGCATGAACGGCGCGATCGGCACCCGCGCCCGCGCGCCCCAGGCGTCCTGCATGACGTAATGGCCGCCCATGTGGCCGGGCGCGGCCTCCAGCGTCACGAACGAGTCGTACGTGAACGACCCGCCGGGCGGCAGGACCGGCTGCTCGCCGACGACGCCCTCGCCGTCCACGCTGGTCTCGCGGCCCAGGCCGTCCACGATGTCCCAGTGGCGCGCCAGGAGCTTCCAGGTCTGGTCGCTGCGGTTCTCGATGTGGATGATGTACGCGAACACCAGCCGACCCGGCTGGCTGTGCGAGGGCATGAACAGCACCTCCACGCGGACCTGGATGTCGGGGCTGTCGGTGAAAGAGGGGGCGTCCGGCATGAACACCTGCATTGTGGATCATGACCCGTGGTCAGCTGCGGCGTGCGGGGCACACTGTGTCCGGGATGAATGTCGGTGACCCCGATGCCGGGCGTAGACTCGCGGGCGTGACTATCAACCGTGAATTCCTGTTCAAGCTTCTGGACGCCGCCGCGCCCAGCGGCCTGGAACGCCGCGCCGCCGACGTCTGGCTCGCTGAGGCCGCCACCTTCGCCCGCACGCACGAGGACCACTACGGCAACGTGTACGCCGAGGTCGGCCCCGAAGGTGCCCCCGCCGTCGCCCTGATGGGCCACCTGGACGAGATCGGCCTGATCGTCTCGCACGTGGGGGACGAGGGCTTCCTGAGTGTCCTGCCGGTCGGCGGCTGGGACCCGCAGGTGCTCGTCGGGCAGCGCATCCGCGTGCTCGCGCCCGGCGGGGACCTGATCGGCGTGATCGGCAAGAAAGCCATTCACGTCATGGACGCCGACGAACGCACCAAGGCCAGCCGGATCGAGGACCTGTGGATCGACCTGGGCCTGACCAGGGAGGAGGTCACCGAGCAGGTGCCGGTCGGCACGTACGCCGTGATCGAGCAGGGCCCCATCATGGTCGGCACGCGCGTCGTGGGCCGCGCGCTGGACAACCGCGTGGGCGCGTTCATCGTGCTCGAAGCCCTGCGCGCCGTCGCCGGGAAGAACCTCCCGTACCGCGTGGTGGCCGTCGGTACCAGCCAGGAGGAGATCGGCTGTTTCGGCGCGCAGCTCGGCGGGTACCACCTGAACCCCGTCGCGGGCGTCGCCGTGGACGTCACCCACGAGACCAAGCAGCCCGGCGTGAGTGAGAAGAAGTACGGCGTGGTGCCCTTCGGGTCCGGCGCGAACCTGACCGTCAGCCCGATGGTCAGCCCCGTCCTGACCCGCCAGATGACCGACGCGGCCCGCGAGGCCGACGTGCCGTTCACGCTGAGCGCCTCGGGCCGCTACTCCGGCACGGACGCCGACGCCCTGACCCTGGTGCGTGCCGGCGTGCCGACCGCCGTGGTCAGCATCCCCAACCGTTACATGCACTCCCCGAACGAGATGGTCGACGAGCGGGACGTGAAGGCCTGCACGGACATCATCGCCGCGTGGCTGGAACGCCTGCCCGCTCAGGCGGACTTCACCCGCCGCTGAGCAGTTCCATATGGTACGGACTCCGGTTTAAAGGTTTGCAAAATCTTTCAACCCGAGCGGAGCGAGCAGGAGAGAACCGGGTTCCGGGCGTGGAGTTGGCAACCCGGTGTCGTTCCGGGTTGTTAACGAAACAAACGGAACCCGTATGAGAACGCCCCGCCAATTGAAGGCGGGGCGTTCCTGCTGTGGTCGATCAGGATTTCTTCGCGTCGCGGGCCGCGCCCTTGACGTCGTTCGCGGCCTTCTGCACGTCGGCCTTCGCCTCGGCGACCTTGGCCTGAGCGTCCGCCTTGACCTCGGCGGCCTTGTCCTGCGCGGCGGCCTTTAGGTCGGCGGCCCTGTCGCTGGCGGTGCCTGCCACGTCCTTCGCGGCGTCCCCAGCCTTGTCGGCGGCGCCCTGCACGGCGTCCTTCACGTCACCGGCGACTTCCTTGACCTTGTCGGCGGCAGCCTGCGCGCCACCGGCGGCGGCGTCCTTGACCTCGCCCGCCTTGTCGGCGATGACCGCCCCGGCGTCCTTGGCGGCCTCCTTGGTCTTCTCCCAGCCCTTCGTGACGCTCTCGCCGACGTCGTGCGCGGCGTCCTTCAGGCCCAGTTCGGCCAGTTTGGCGTCCAGGGCGCGGCGGTTCTGTTCACGGCTGAAGTAGTACGCGCCGGCGCCGACCAGGGCACCGAGCGCGAGCAGGCGTTTCACGGGAAAATGACGGTCGCTTTTCATGAGAGCCAGCCTACGCCCCCTCATCTGTGCAGGATGAGGCGCGATTTACACGGCGTTCAGGGCTTCCTGAGACACGGGCCAGAGTGCAGGCCGGTTCTCAGGCGGGCGTCAGGCCCAGGCGGCGGGCCAGCGCCTCGGTCAGGATCCAGTCCTCCGGCTCGTCGTAGCCCTGCACCTGCACGAGCACGCAGCCGCGCTCCAGGTAGAACGCGCGGATCTTCGCCCAGGCCTCCTCCTCGTCCCCTGCGGTCTCGTCGATGTCCTCAAGGGTGCCCCACACGTCCCCGTCCAGATCGGCGCTGCGCAGCGCCTCGGCGTGCCCGCTCATGACCCAGGCGTCCACCACCTCGTCCCGCGCGTACGTCTCTGCGTCCTGGCGCAGGTCCAGGCGGTCGTCGCGTTCATACAGTCCGGCCAGGAAGGTCTCCCAGGCGTCGGCGGTCAGGGTGATCACGTTCATCCCCGCAGTGTACCGCCCGCCCCCGCCGCGCCCCGGCGTGAAGGAAGCGTGCAGGGACGCCTCCGGCACGCGCCCCGTAGACTGACGCATGACCACAGCCCACCCTGGCGTCGCCTCCCGCCGCGCGCTGCTGCTCGCGGCCCTGCTGCTGCTCCTGACCGCCCTGTTCGCCCCGGTCGCGCACGCCCAGTCGGGCGGCGGTTTCGGTGGGCGCAGCTCGGGCAGTTCCGGCGGGTCCAGTTCGGGCGGCGGGTACAGCGGCGGCAGTTCCTCACGCGGAGGCAGTTACGGCGGGGGCTACGGGGGCGGGTACAGCGGCCCGGTCATCATCAACAACGGCGGGTACGGCGGCGGCTACGGGTACAGCACGGGCGGCGGCGGCTTCGGCCTGGTCGGGCTGATCATCTTCGGTGTGGTGATCTTCGCCGTCGTGATGACCATGCGCCGCAGCCTGGGCGGCGGCGTGCGCGGCCTGAGCAGCGTCAGCGGCACCGCGCAGGCGGTCAGCGTGCAGCTCCTCCTGGCCGAGGGAGACGAGGTCAAGCGCGCCCTGCAACGCGTCGCGCAGACCGGCGACCCCGACACGAACGAGGGCCTGGCCCGGATGCTGCAGGAAGCCGCGCTGGTCGCGCTGCGCCACCCGGACCGCTGGGTGTACGGCACCGTGCAGCGCGCCCAGGGTTCAGCCAGCACCGCCGACAGCCAGGTGGGCGCCTGGGCCACCGAGGCCCGCGCGGCGTTCACCGAGCAGACCACCAGCAACTACC
This sequence comes from Deinococcus sp. JMULE3, assembly GCF_013337115.1. Classification (NCBI taxonomy): domain Bacteria; kingdom Thermotogati; phylum Deinococcota; class Deinococci; order Deinococcales; family Deinococcaceae; genus Deinococcus; species Deinococcus sp. JMULE3. The sequence goes on along the minus strand of NZ_SGWE01000004.1, from coordinate 667,051 downwards.
AGAACAGGGACCCGAACAGCGGTTACCAGCACCGCGACGACTACACCTTCAAGGCGGACCCCAGCGACCAGTACCTCGCCGTGACGATCATGGTCGCCGCGCACGCCCTCGCGGCCCTGCCCCCCGCCGGGGTCACCACCGCGCAGGAGGCCCGCGCGGCCCTGAGCGCCATCAGCAGCGTCGCGCCGGGCGACCTGATCCGCGCGGACGTCGTCTGGAGCCCCGACGCGCCCGGCGAGTTCCTCTCGGAGGACGAGGCCATCCAGAAGTACCCCAGCCTGACCCGCCTGTAGGTCACGGACATTGCGACCCCCGGCGCAGTGACCCGCCGGGGGTCGCGTCTATCCTGGGCGGGTCATGGCCCGCCGCCAGCCCGAGTCCACCTGGCCTCCGCCGCCCCGCGAGGCACCCACCTGCGCGCTGTGCGAACGCGCCGTGCCGCAGCTGACCGAGCACCACCTGCTGCCCCGCTCGCAGGGGAGGCGCCAGGGTCTGCGCGTCACGGACCTCCCCACCGCGATGCTGTGCAGTCCGTGCCACAAGTTCCTGCACCGGACCTTCTCGAACGTGGAACTCGCCCGTGAGTACCGCGACCTCACCGCGCTGCGTGGGCACGAGGACGTGCAGCGTTTCGTGCGCTGGCTCCGCACGCAGCCCGCCACGAAAGCCGTCCGGGTGCGCTGATACGGACTCCGGTTGAAAGGTTTGCAAGAAACTTTCAACCCGAGCGGACGCGAGGAGGAGAAAAACGGGTTCCGGGCGTGGAGTGAACAGATCGGTGGTGTTCCGATCTGTTCACGAAACAGACGGAATCCGTAGGAACCGGGCACCCGGACGGAGCCGGCAGGGGGCTACTTCAACGTGGCGACGAACTGGGCAACGGCGCTCATGTCCGCGTCCGACAGCGGCTTGACGGCGATCCGCATGGCGTCGGGGTAGGCGATGCCCACGGGCGGCATCGCGTGGTACGCCTTGAGGGTCTCCAGGACGCTGGCGGCACTCAGGCCCGCGATGGCCGGGATGCCCACGGCGTCCGCACCCTTGCCGTCCTCGCCGTGGCAGACCGCGCAGGCCAGCACGTCGCGGGACGGGGCGCCCTCCAGGTAGAGGGTGCGGCCCAGTGCGCCGGGCGCCGTGACGGGGGCAGCAGGCGTGGGGGTGCTGGGTGCGGGCGGCGTGGCGGGTGCGGGCGCAGCGGGTGGTCCGGCGTAGAACGCGGCGACGTCCACGATGTCCTGGTCACTCAGGCGCGACGCGACGCCCTGCATGGTGCCGTTGCGGCGCGTGCCGTTGCGGAAGGCCAGCAGTGCGTTCTGGATCTGTGCGGCGGGTTCGCCCTTCAGGACGGGGGCGCGGCCGGTTGGGCCGTGGCAGCCGCTGCAACTGGCGGCGATGGCCTCGCCCCGCGTGAGGTCGGCCGGGCCGGCCTTCAGGGTGGCAGGTGTGGTCGGTGCCGGTGTGGTCTGGGCCAGCGCGGCGACCCCGGCCAGCAGGGGCGTGACGAGCAGCAGGGCGGCAGGCAGGGAGCGTCGGTTCATGGGGAGCCTCCACGGGGCGCGGCAGCGCAGGACAGAATCGAACAGGGCGGCGAAAGGACGTGACAACGACTATCCGGGAAGAACAAAGGGGCAGGTCCGACCTGCCCCGCACTGGTCTGATGACCGTCAGTGTACGACCTGCGGCGCCCCCTGCGCGGCACCCACCTGGGCAGGCAGCCAGCGGCGCAGCGCCAGCGGCACACCCTCGGTCGCGACCAGCACCAGCAGACCGTACCGCAGGGCGCGCACCACGCCCATGTCCTTGAGTTCCTGCGGCAGCGCGCCCAGCGCGAAGTACACCGCGAACACCATCACCAGACCCAGCACCGCCACGATCACGCGCCCGGCCCAGTCACGCGGCGGGGCGAAGGTGGGCCGCGCCGCCCAGAAGCCCGCTAGCAGCCCCAGGCCCGTCCCGAACTCCCGCGGGGCACCCGCCGGAATCAGCGCCGCGACGACCAGCAGCGCCGTCGGAACGCCCCAGCGCAGCGCCCCCGCCTGCGGGAAGTGCACGCGCGCCGCCAGCAGCGCGAATCCAACGCCCAGCAGCAGGCCCACCACCACGTCACTGGGGTAGTGCACGTTCAACAGCAGGCGCGACGCCGCGATCACCGCCACCAGCACGGCGGCGAACACCGTGAAGACCGTCGAGCGCAGCTGCGCCGCGATCCCCAGCCACAGCGTCGCGCTCATCTGCGAGTGCCCGCTCGGCAGGCCCGGGCCGCCCGCCGTCGCCCGCGCCGCCTCGGACGCCACCGACGGATCGTTCGTGAAGGGACGCGGCAGGTTCAGGCCGTACTTCAGCGCGGAATTCAGCAGGTAACTCAGGGCGAACGCCACGCCCAGCTCCCGCCCACCCTGCGGCCTCACCAGCCACGTGAACAGCGCCAGCACCACGATGAACACCTCGTCACGACCCAGGTTCGTGATCATCAACCACAGCGATTCCATGATGCCCACATCATGACGTATCGGCCGGGCGAACGTGCGTGATGCACAGTTGAACAGCTCCGAGGCGACCTCCCAGGTCAGACAGGGGCCGGGAACGTCTGCAGGTATGCCAGCGCGCGCTCCCACACGTTCCCCGGAAAATCCCAGGGAGCCCGGTGATTGTTCCCGGCGCAGAACTCGGCCAGGGGCACCTGAACGTCCGTCACGTCGGCCAGCCACTCGGGCTGCTCCGCCTGCAAGGCCCGGCGGTGCGCGCCGAGCAGCTCATCCTCTGCCACGTACCCCTGCGCGTCGAACGCCATTCTGCCGTCGGAGACGTACACGTGCGCTCCGTGGAATCCCGCCGCCGGGCAGATGAACCGCGGCCGAAAACCCGCGCGTGGGTACCGTTCCAGAAACGCGAACGCCAGCACGTGACATGCCCCCGCCGAGAAGAAACGCAGGTCAGGCCGGGCGTAACTGAGGTGAATGTCCCGAACTTCCTCGGGCGTGCGCCTCAGTGCCGTGGGGGGGTGCCGCATGCGCCCAGCGTACCGCCGCGCCCCACGTGACCCGGCCCGGCGCACCAGACCCCACGCGCCGCCCCCACAGGGTCTGTCCAGACGAGCCCGCGAAAGCTAGACTGAACGTTATGACTGTTCCACAGGCCGACGTTCTGCGCGCCGTTCAGCACAACTCCCCGAACGCGCTGGAGTTGCGCGGCATCACCAAACGTTTCCCGCTCGTGCTCGCCAACGACAACATCTCCATGCAGGTCAAGTGGGGCAGCGTCCACGCCCTGTGCGGCGAGAACGGCGCGGGCAAGAGCACCCTGATGAAGATCGTGTACGGCATCCAGCCCCCCACCAGCGGCGAGATCGTCGTGGACGGCGAGACCGTGAACCTCAGCGACCCCAGCGAGGCCATCAAGCGCGGCATCGGCATGGTCTTCCAGCACTTCATGCTCGTCGAGACGCTGACCGTCACCGAGAACGTCATCCTGGGCATGGAACCCACCAGCGGCGGCTCAATCAACTACGGCGCGGCCCGTAAACGCGTCGCGGACCTCATCAAGCAGTTCAACTTCGACCTGAACCCCGACGCCATCGTCGGCGAACTGCCCGTCGGCCTGCAGCAGAAGGTCGAGATCCTCAAGACCCTGTACCGCGGCGCCCGCATCCTGATCCTCGACGAACCCACCGCCGTGCTGACCCCCAGCGAAACGGACGAACTGTTCGACTTCCTGGTCAACCAGTACGCCAGGAGCGGCAACGCCGTCGTGTTCATCAGCCACAAGCTGCACGAGGTGCTGCAGATCAGCGACACCATCAGCGTCATCCGCGACGGCAAGATGATCGGCTCGATCCCCACCCAGGGCGCCACCACCGAAACCCTGGCCCGCATGATGGTCGGCCGCGACGTCACCCTGAAAGTCAACAAGGCCCCCGCCCAGCCCGGCGAGGTCGCCCTGAACGTGCAGAACGTCGTCGTGAAGGGCGAGCACCGCAACGCCGTGGACGGCGTGAGCTTCCAGGTGCGCGCCGGGGAGATCGTCGGCATCGCGGGCGTCGAGGGCAACGGCCAGAGCGAACTCGTCGAGGCGATCACCGGCCTCCAGACGTACCAGGGTCAGATCACGTACCTCGGCAAGCCCGCGCGCGGCGTGCGCGAGGTCGAGGCCAGCGGCCTGTCCCACGTGCCCGAGGACCGCAACGAACGCGGCCTCGTCCTCGAGATGACCACCGCCGAGAACTTCATCCTGGGCGAACACGACCGCGCGCCCTTCGCCGGACCCCTCGGCATCCTCAAACAGGACGTCATCGAGCAGAACGCCCGCACTCTCAGCGAGCAGTACGACGTCCGCCCCCGCAGCGCCACCCTGCCTGCCGGGAGCTACTCCGGCGGGAACGCGCAGAAGATCATCGTCGCCCGCGAGATGCGCAAGGGCCCCAAGATCCTCGTCGCCAGCCAGCCCACCCGCGGCGTGGACATCGGCGCGATTGAATTCATCCACTCCCGCATCGTCGAGGCGCGCGACCAGGGCCTCGCCGTGCTGCTCGTCAGCGCCGACCTCGGCGAAGTCATGAACCTCGCCGACCGCATCCTCGTCATGTACGAAGGCAAGGTCGTCGGTGAGGTGAACGCCGCGAACGCCACCGAAACCCAGCTGGGCCTCCTGATGACCGGCAGCGGCGGCGACACCACCACCACCCAGGCCAGCTGGTAAACGCGGGGAGTAGGAAGTGGGCAGTGGGGAGTGGGTCCTGCGCCCGCCTCCGCCCCACCGGGAAGGCCCGCCAGCAGCGATGCTGTGCGGGCCTCTTCTTGTTCACTTCCCACTGCCTTCCGCGTCCCGATTCCCTAATTCACGGGTTCCGGTTCGCTGTGCGCGGCCTTGCCGGTCAGGTTGATTCCGGCGCTGGCGGCGATCACGCAGGCCATCGCGGCCCACTGCACGGCCGTGAGGCGCTCGCCGAGGAACAGCAGGCCGCTCAGGGCCGCCAGGGCCGGTTCGATGCTCATCATCACGCCGAAGATCCGGGCGGGAATGGCGCGCAGGGCGCGCATCTCCAGCGTGTACGGCAGCGCGCTGGACAGCACCGCGACGCCCAGGCCCAGCAGCAGCGCGTGCGGCGCGAGCAGCGCCGGACCTGCCTGAATCACGCCGAACGGCAGGGTGACGAGCGCGGCGACGATCATGCCTGCCACCACGCCGGTCGTGCCGGGCACCCGGCGGCCCACCGCGCCCCCCGCGAGGATATACAGCGCCCACATCCCGCCCGCCACGAGCGCCAGCACGATGCCCAGCACCGGGACGTTCCCGGCCCCGCCACTGCCGATGGGGGAGATCAGCACGATGCCCAGCCCCGCCAGCGCCACCCACGCCACGTCCAGCGGACGGCGCGACAGCGCCAGCGACAGCAGCAGCGGCCCCACGAACTCCAGCGTGACCGCCAGCCCCAGCGGCAGCAGCCGCAGCGACTCGTAGAACGCGAGGTTCATCAGGCCCAGCGCCGCGCCGTACGGGAGGATCGCCCGCCACTGCACCCACGACAGGCGGTTCAGCGCGGGACGGAACACCAGCATCAGCAGCGCCGCCGCGAGCGCCACGCGGACCGTGGTCGTCCCCGCCGGACCCAGCGTCGGGAACAGCGTCTTCGCGAAGGCCGCGCCGCCCTGGATGCTCAGCATCGCCAGCAGCAGGGACGGCACCGGCGGCAGGGTGAACCGCGCCCCCTTGGCCGGACTGGTCAAGACCGCCCCCGTGGCGCGGCGACCCGGGAACCGGTGGCAGAGTGGAAGAGGACGCGGGACATGGCGGGCATTAGATCACCCCACGCGCGGCTGCCGGGTGCGGGTGTCTGCCCTGCCTGAATGCCTACTCCTGCTCCTCCAGCACCCGCTTTGCGATGGTGAACCCGCTCAGGCCCGCCGGGACACCGGCGTAGATCGCTACCTGATGCAGCACGTCACTCAGATCACGGGCACTGACCCCGGTGTTGCGGGTCGCGCGAACGTGGCCCTCGAACTCCCGCTCGCGGCCCAGCGCCGCCAGGATGCCCAGCGTGACCATGTGCCGCTCGCGGTCCGTCAGGTTCCCCCGGCCCCACGCCGCGCCCCAGGCGTACTCGGTCAGGAAACGCTGGTAGTCCGCGCCGAACGCCTCGGGGTCGCCACTGAACGCCCGGTCCACGTACTCCTGCCCCATGACCTGCGCGCGCTTGCGTTTCCCGCGTTCCAGTTGGTCGCTCATGCCTGAGCGTACCCGGCGTGAACAGGGCAGCACTGTTACCGCGTCAGGGAGCGTGCAGACAGAGAAAAAACCCCCTCCCGGCGGGGGGAGGGGGCAGGCAGGGTTCAGGTGGGGCTCGGGCAGCGGTCTTACATTCCGGTGGTGGGGGAACGCACCCCACCACCTCCACTGCAGACCGCCGCTCGGGTCGGCTCCTCGTTCCACTCGGGTCAGGTCGTGGCGACCTGACCGCCGGTCAGGCCCACTTGATCAGGCCGGCTTCCAGGTCGTTGCTCAGCCCGTCGATCACGGGCAGCATGCGCACGCCGACCGAGTACAGGCCGCTGTCCTTCAGGGGGATCTCGGCGCTGAACGTGCCGCCGCCGCGGCTGGTCAGGGGCACGCGGGTCAGGTGGCCGCCGCGGTTCAGGACCGCCTCGACGCGCAGTTCGTCCAGGTTGATCCCGGCGGGGTTCACGTGCGCGGTGACGGGGACGCTCTGGCCGGGGCGGGCGGTGGCGGGCAGCTGGGCAGTGGCGGTCAGGGTGGTGTAGGGCCACTGCTGGCGCACCCAGCCCTTCCACGCGGCGAGTTCGCGCGCGCGGGTGCTGTTGCCACTGGCGAGTTTCGCGCCGCGCTCGGCGATGGGCCGGTAGTACTTCTGCACGTAGTCGATCACCTGACGCTGCATGGAGAAGCGCGGGCTGACCGTCTGGATGGCGCGGCGCACCGTGGACGCCCAGGTGGGCTGGCCGCTCAGGCCGCCGTAGTAGCGGGGCGTGATGTCGGTTTCCAGCGTGTGGTACATGCTGAAGGCGTCCGCGTCGTCCTGGACGTTCAGGTCGGCGTACTCGCGTTCCTCGCCGATGGGCCAGCCGTTCGTGCCATCAAAACCTTCGCGCCACCAGCCGTCCAGGATGGAGAGGTTGGGGCTGCCGTTGAAGCTGGCCTTCATGCCGCTGGTGCCGGAGGCCTCCAGGGGGCGGCGGGGGTTGTTCAGCCAGATGTCCACGCCCTGCACGAGGTGACGGGCGACGTGCATGTCGTAGTTTTCCAGGATGACGATCTTGCCGCGGAACTCGGGTTCCTGTGACACGCGGTAGATCTCCTGAATGAAGGACTTGCCGGGGTTGTCGGCGGGGTGGGCCTTCCCGGCGAACACGAACTGCACGGGCCGCTCGGGGTGGTTCACGATGCGGCTCAGGCGGGCCTTGTCGCGGAACAGCAGCGTGGCGCGCTTGTACGTCGCAAATCTGCGCGCGAAGCCGATGGTCAGGGTGTTCTCGTCGAGCAGGGTGTCGGTGGCCGCGACGTCCGCGGCGGACGCGCCGTTGCGGAGCATCTGCTCGCGCATGCGGCCGCGCACGAAGGTGATCATGTCGCGCTTCATGTCGCGCTGCACGTCCTGCAGCTGCTGGTCGGTCAGTCCCTCGACGGCTTCCCACATCTGCTCGTCTTCCAGACGCTCGGTCCAGTCGGCGGGGAGCACGGTGCCCAGCAGGTCACGCATGGCCTGGGACGTGAAGGTGAGGTTGTGCGCGCCGTTCGTGACGTGCCCGATCGGCACCTCCTCGGTCTCGGCACCGGGGTACAGGAACTTCCACATGTCGCGGCTGACCTCGCCGTGCAGTTCGGACACGCCGTTCGCCGCGCGGCTCATGTTCAGCGCGAACACCGTCATGGAGAAGGTCGGGACCGGGTGGCCGTCCCACATCTGCTCGTGCTCGGCCAGCCGGTACAGTTCGTCGCGGCTGGTGGCGAGCTGGGCGGGCCACGCGCCGATGTAGCGGTCCATCAGGTCGTACGCGAAGGCGTCGTTCCCGGCGGCGACGGGCGTGTGCGTGGTGAACAGCGTCGAGCTGGCCACGGTTTCCAGGGCGGTCTTGAAGTCCAGGCCGCGCGCCACGTACTCGCGGGTGCGTTCCAGGCCCAGCAGCGCGGCGTGACCCTCGTTCATGTGGTACACGTCGCCGGGGACGTTCAGGACGCGCAGCGCGCGGATGCCCGCCACGCCCAGCAGGACGTACTGCTGCACGCGCAGTTCCTGATTGCCGCCGTACAGGCGGGCCGTCAGCTTACGGTCGTCCTCGTTGTTCTCGGGGACGTTCGTGTCGAGCAGCAGCACCCTGATGCGGCCCACGTTCAGGTTCCAGATGCGGACGTGCACGTCGCGGTCGCCGATGCGGACCTTCACGCGCGCCTCCTCGCCACCTTCGGTCAGGGCGGGCGTGATGGGCAGGGTGGTCAGGTCGAGTTCGTCGTAGGCCTCGTTCTGCCAGCCGTCTTTGTCGAACAGCTGCCGGAAGTACCCCTGGTGGAACAGCATGCCGACCGCCGTGAAGGGAATCCCGAGGTCCGAGGCACTCTTGCAGTGGTCGCCCGCGAGCACGCCCAGACCGCCGGAGTAGATGGGCAGGGACTCGTGGAAGGCGTACTCCATGCTGAAGTACGCGACCGGCTTCATGCCCGCGGCGTTCTTCGCGGCCCAGGTGTCCTGCTTGCCCATGTAGGCGTCGAAGTCGGCCATGACTTTCGCGTAGCGCGCGAGGTACGCGGGGTCCGCGGCGGCCTGTTCCAGGCGGGCCTGGGGCACTTCGAGCAGCTGGCGCACCGGGTTGTGCTGGAAGCGCTCCCAATTTGCCGAATCGAGTTCCTGATACAGCGCCTGAGCGTGCGGCGTCCACGACCAGTAGAGGTTGTAAGCCAGTTCCGACAGCCGCGCGATGCCGGGCGGCAGCTGAGGCAGCACCGTGACCTTGCCAATGACGTTCATACCTGTCGAGCTTACACTAAGCCGCTCAGCCCCCGCCTTCATTGGTTCTGCCCGCCCCCACAATGCTGGGGGACACCTGTCCAGACAGTCACCCCGGAGCCCCCATGACCCACGACCCCCACGCCGCCCTGATGACCGAAGGCGACCGCATCGCCCGGCACCTCACGCAGACCCTGCACGTCACCACCCACGACCCCGCCCGCCTGACCCTATTGGGCCGCAGTCTCGCCCTGAACCTGACCCGCGCCTTCCAGCAGACCATCGAACACGTCACCCGCCATGCCGGACACCCCGTCCACGCCGAACTGACCCAGGATGCGCACGGGCACGCCACCCTGCACCTGACCCGCGCCGGCCCGTCCTCACGCGACCTGCCCCTGGGCGACCTGCCCGCCGCCGACCTGCTGCGCGACCTGCTGTGGCCCCACGGCACCCTGCACCCCGCCATCCGCGAGCACCTCCAGGACGCCCTGAGTGGCAGCGAACACCACGCCACCCGCGCCCTGGTCGCCGCGCTGCGCCACCCCAGCGTCCTGAAAGGCATGGAAGCGAAGATCCGCGCCGTCATGGCCCGACCATGAGCGGCCACGTCCTGGGCACCGTCCACACCGCCATCGCCGTCAGCGACCTGACCCGTGAACTCGGCTACTGGCAGGAGGTCCTGGGCTTCACCCTGCTCGGCCAGACCGAGGTCAGCGGTCCCCTCCCCGAACAGGAGACCGGCGTGCCCGGCCTGCGCAGCCGCCTCGCCATGCTCGCCCTGCACGGACAGACCGTCGAACTGTACCAGCCCCTCGCCCCCGAAGGCCGCGCCACGTACCGGCCCAGCCCGGCCGACATCGGCTCCTGGCACCTGGCCTTCCGCGTGGCGGACCTGGCCGCCCTGATCCGCGACAGCGCCCCGTGGGGCTGGCAGGTGCGCGGAGAGGTGGCGACCGTCACCGAGAGCCCAGGCCCGATCGGCGCGCGCTTGGCGTACCTGCACAACGCCGACGGCACCATCCTGGAATTCATCCAGCCGCCCGTTTGACCCGCCCCCGTTACAGGGGTTCGTTCACGCCGCGTTCCTGCGGGTGCATCGCGGCGCGGACGTCCTGCGGGGACAGTTCATCCAGGTCCAGCGGCATCGCCCGGCCCGAGAAGCGCAGCCCACGCGCCTCGACCGTACTCATGAGTTCGTCCCAGACGTCCTCGTACTCGGCGAGGGTCATGACGCTCCCGTCCGCGCGGGACAGCAGGCCCATCAGCGCCCAGGTGCGCGCCTCGAAGGATGTATCCGCGAAGGTCATGCCCCAGGGTAGAAGGGCAGGCGTCACAGCCACCTGCCACGCCGGACCCTAAGTGTGCGGAACTTCACCCCACGACCTTCATCCTGCGCTCAGCCCTGCGGGAGTTCCGCCTCGACCAGCGTGCCGTGCCCCGGACTGGACAGCACCCGGTACAGGCCGCCGCGCGCCTCGATCCGCTCGCGCATCTGCAGCAGGCCCAGGCCGCCCGCGCTGCTCACCCGGCCCGAGATCGCGTCCGGATCGAACCCCGCCCCGTCGTCCTGCACGCGCAGCGTCACGCCCTCCGCGCCGTGCAGCGTCACCTTGACCTCCTGCGCGCGGGCGTGCTTGGCGACGTTGTTCAGGCTCTCCTGCAGGATCCGGAACACGACCGCCTCGTCCCCCGGCGACAGGTGCACGTCCCCGCTGACGTTCAGGTGCACCCGCAGATTGTTCTGCTCGCCGAAATCCAGCACATAGCGGCGCACCGTCTCCAGCAGCCCGTAGCGTTCCAGGTCGATGGGCCGCAGCGCGAAGATCGAACGGCGCACCTCGCGGATCTGCTCGCGCAGCAGCGTCGTCGCCGCGCGCACCTCGGCTTCCGCCTTCGGGGGGTCCGTATGGATCTGCCGGGCCACCACGTCCAGCTTCAGCGCCGCGAACGCCAGCGACTGCGCCACCCCATCGTGAATCTCGCGGGCAATCCGGGCGCGCTCGTCGCTGATCGCCAGTTCCTCCGAGTACAGGTACGCCCGCGCGTTCCGCACCGCCAGCGTCGCCTGCCCTGCCATCAGCGCCAGCAGCGACACCCGCGCGTCATCGAAGGCGTTCGGGTCCGGGTCACCCAGCAGCAGCACGCCCACCAGGCCCTCCTCGTCCCGCATGGGCAGGCCCAGCACGCTGCGGGCGTCCGGGAACACCTCGGCGGCCTCCTCGTCGGTGGCCTTCAGGGCCGCCTCGGCATGTGCGACCCGCTGCGCGAACGCCGGGGCGACCCCGCCGCGCCGCTCGCCGTGCGCGTCCTGCGCGTACTCCAGCCGCAGCACCCCGTCCTGATCGCTCAGGACCACCGCGCGCGCCCCGGCCCCCACGCGGCCCGCCATGGCGTGCGTCACGCGGCCCAGCAGGCGACGCATGTTGCGCTCGGCGCGGATACTCTGATCCACCGAGTACAGCGTCATCAGGTCCAGCGTCCGCTGCCGCACCGCTTCCACGCCCCGGGCGACCTCGGCGGCCAGCGCCTGCGCCAGCGCCTCCGCGTCCGCCGGGGGCACGTCCTGGAAGTGCAGGGCCAGCGCCCCGCCGCCCGGCACCGCCACCTTCAGCGGATGCAGCGGTCCCGCCGCCTCGCCGCTGCCCCCCTCGGCGCGGGCCGTGCCGCTCAGGCCGCCCGGCACCGTCAGCGTCGCCCGCTGCGCGCCCGTCACGCGGACCGCGCCGCGCGCCGCGACGTCCAGCACCGCGCCCATGTCCGCCGCGTCCGACAGGTCCCGCATGAGTTCCTGCACCGCGCCCAGCCGCGCGTGCGACACCCGCAGCTCGCCGTACAGGTCCAGCAGCTGCCGCTCGGCCCGCTCGCGCGCGCGGGTGCCCTCCGCGATCCACTCCACGCTGAAGTACGTCACCGCCGGACCCACCAGCCCGTAGAACAGCAGGTGCGCCCACAGCTCCAGCGCCGCGCCGGGCAGCAGCGAGATCAGGAACTCCACCACGCCCACCACCAGCACGATCAGCGGCGGCAGAACGTTACGCACCACCCGCACGCGGTCCGACAGCCGGAAGCCCCTCGGCCCCCGCACCGGCGCGCCCTCCAGCGCCTCCGGCAGGGCGTCCGGCAGACCATCCGGCATGGGGGAGAGGTCGGGGTTCAGGGCGTCAGGAGCAGGCTGGCGCGGCGCAGGAGCGTCCGTCATGGCCCCAGTCTAGGCCCAGGCCTCCGGGCGAGCCGTCCCGGCCGGAGTCAGCTGTTCTGTTCGGTGTCCGGCAGGTTCAGCTCCGGGGCGTCCGGCGCCGGAGCCTGCCGGGGGGCGGTCGTGCCGCGCGCGGCGGCGTCCTCCACCTTCCACTGCACCTGCCGCAGCAGCCCGCGGAACAGGCGGCTCTCGGCGCTGCTCATCAACGCCCGGTCCAGCGTCGCCCGCCACAGCCGCAGCGTGTGCCGCGCCCGCACCGCGTCCGTATACCCGATCAGGGTCATCGTCTCGCGCAGGTGACCGTACAGCGCCTCCATCTCCTCACGCGTCGCCGTCTTGCGCTGCCGCTCGGGCAGTTCGTCCTGCCCCTGCAGGAACTCGTAACACACCAGCAGCACCGCCTGCGCCAGGTTCAGGCTCGCGTAATCCCCGGTCGGGATGCGCACCGCCAGCTGACACTGCTCCAGGTCGCTGTTGATCAGCCCGGTCTCCTCCGGGCCGAACACCAGCGCGGGCGCCGCCGCTGCGCGCACCAGCGGGCGCACGTACGCCGGGTGCTGCGGCGGGGCCAGATCCGCGCGCAGGCGCGCCGTGGTCCCCACACTGAGGTCCCGGTCGGCCAGCGCCTCGCGCAGCGTCGGGTACACCTTCGCCTCGCGCAGCAGGTCCGCCGCGTGCACCGCCATCGCCACCGCGCCGGAATCCAGGTGGTCGCAGCGTGGCGCGACGAGCCGCAGGTCCCGCGCCCCCATGTTCAGCATGGCGCGCGCCGCCGAACCGATATTGCCAGGAGTTTTAGGAGAAACGAGCACCACCGCGAGATTCACACCCCCGATGGTACCTCAGCGGCGCAATTCGACCGCGCCGCCGCCCACGTTCAGCGCGCAGGTCAGGGCGAGCTGAGCAGCGGCGTCTCGTCCACGACGTGCAGGCCCCACTTCAGGTCGTGCGCGAGATCCTCGGGCGTGTCGCCCCAGGAGTCCATGCTGAGCTGCGTGACGCCGCGCGCGCGCAGGTGTGTATTCACCTCGTTCAGCAGCGCCGAGCGCAGCGCCGTGTGCCGCCACAGCGGGTGCACGCCCGGCGCGTCCACGCGGCCCTGCCCGTCCTCGATGGCGGCGCGGCACACGCCGATCCCGCGCCCCTGGTCGTCCAGCGCGACCACGCTGACGTGCGCGTCGAAATCCCCCGCGCCGTCCCGCGCGGCGTCCTCGTGGACCGCGTGGTGCCCGATGCGGTCCTCGTACGTACGCAGCGCCTCCAGCCGCGCCGCGTGGGGCGTGTCGGCCAGGGCGCGCAGGGTCACGCCGTCCGGGGGCGTGACGTGCCGGTAGGGCACGCGGCCCTCCAGGCGGCGGTACGCGCCCGTCTCGCGCCAGCCCAGCGTCAGGAACGGCTCGGGTGGGAACAGGTGCCCGTCGGCGAACACGTACGCGCGGCCCACCTCGGCGCGCGCGGCGTCCGCCAGGGCCAGCGCCGCCCCTTCGCGCAGCGGCCCGCTGAACACGCCGCCGAGCAGTTCCGCACCGTGCGCCGGGCTGGGCCGCGTCCCGGCGGCACCCAGGACCACCTCGCGCGGCTCGCCGTCCTCGCCGGACTGCACCTCGAACGCCACCCACGCCGCCGTGCACACGTCCGCCATCCACGCGACCGCCTCCTGCGGCGCGTCGTACAGCGCGGCCAGGACGGTCGTCAGGCCGTCCCCGGACAGCCGCTCGACCTGAACGGTCACGCGTCCACCGGACCGGGCAGCGGGCGCAGCGGACTGCTCAGCACCCGCGCGTACAGCCCCAGGTACTCACGGGTCGGGCCGTCCCAGCTGAAATCCAGGCTCATGGCCTCCTGCGCGCGGGCCGTCCACTCCGCGCGGTCGTCGAAGGTCAGTCGCGCCTCGGCGCACGCGTCCACCAGCGCCTGCGGCGTCGCCCCGGCGAAACGGAAGCCCACCTCGTGCGGGACGGTGTCCACCAGCCCGCCCGTCTCACGCACCACGGGCAGCGTCCCGTAGCGCATGGCGATCATCTGCGACAGCCCGCACGGCTCGAAGCGGCTGGGCATCGCGAACGCGTCCGCGCCGGCGTAGATGCGGTGCGCCAGCGGCTCGTTCATACCCTGCGCGAACGCCACGCGCGGATGCGCGTTCCACTCGCGCAGCCCCGCCTCCAGACGCGGGTCGCCGCCACCCAGCACCACCACGTTCCAGTCGCGCGTCAGGGTGGGCAGCGCCTCGATCAGCAGGTCCATGCCCTTCTGCTCCGCCAGTCGGCTGACCGCCGCCAGGATCGGCGCGTCGTCCAGGCCGAATTCCGCGCGCAGCGCCGCCCCGCACGCCGCCTTGCCCGCCACGTCCGCGAACGGCGTGACGTCCACGTCCTTTCTCGGGTCCCAGCGGTCCTGATCCAGGCCGTTCAGGATGCCACTCAGGCGCCCCTCGTGCGTCAGGCGCACCAGCAGGCCCTCCAGGCCCTCACCGTACTCGGGCGTGGTGATCTCCAGCGCGTACGTCGGGCTGACCGTCGTCACCTGCGACGCGAACACCAGCCCCGCCTTCATCAGGTTCACGTCCCCGTGGAACTCCAGGCCCTCGTGCGTGAACGCCCAGTCCGGCAGGCCCGTCCAGCCCACCCCGTCGATCAGGTTCCAGCGCCCCTGGTACTGGAGGTTGTGCACGCTGAACACCGCCCGCACCCCCGCCAGCCGCGCCAGGGCCACCACCAGTCCCGCCTGCCAGTCGTGCGCGTGCACCACGTCCGGCGCGACACCCACGCGCTCCAGCGCGGGCAGCACCGCCCGCGCGAACTGCGCGAAGCGCCACACGTCATCCGGGAAGTACAACCCAGGACGATCGAACGCCCCCAGCCCCACGAACAGGAACTGCACGCCGCCCTGCACGACTTCCCCCACCCGCACGTCCGCCAGCGGCACCGACCCCGGCACGTCCAGCGCCCCACGCCAGACCTCCCGCACGGGCTGCGCGATATCCGCGTACCACGGCGACACCACCGTCACCGCCGCGCCCAGCCGCGCCTGCTGCGCCGGCAGCGCGCCCAGCACGTCACCCAGCCCACCGGACCGCGAGAACGGGAACACCTCGGACGCCACATGCACGACACGCATGCCCCGCACTCTACCCGCCCACGCGCCCCCGCCCCCCAGGCCCAGCAGGATTTGACAACCCAGCAGGCCATTGGTACACTTCCCCTCGCCCTGAACGAGGGCAGCCAAGAAAAGCTCTGCGGGCTCTTAGCTCAACGGTCAGAGCAGTCGGCTCATAACCGATTGGTTGCCGGTTCAAATCCGGCAGGGCCCACCACAACACGGGCGGTTAGCTCAGCGGTAGAGCATTCGCTTCACACGCGAAGGGTCGTAGGTTCAAATCCTATACCGCCCACCACATCAAACCTCGCTCCGGCGGGGTTTTTTCCTTGTTCCGCTCCAGCCTGCTGCGCCGGGCGTGGTCTACAATCAGGTCTCCCCGATGCCTTCACTCACTGCCCTTCCCGACCATGCCTGAACAGCGGGCGCAACTGCTGAGCGCCGTCTTCCGCCGCTCACCGATCGGTATGTCCCTGCTCGACACGGACGGCACGTTCCTGGACGTGAACGACGCCCTGTGCGACCTGCTGGGTTTCGCGCGGGACGACCTGCTGGGCCGCTCGTACCGGACCGTCACGCACCCCGACGACCTGCCGGCCGACGAGTTGCAGTGGCAGCGGACGCTGGACGGGCAGCAGGACGGCTTCGAGCGCCGCAAGCGCTACCTGAGCCGTGACGGGCGGGTCGTGCAGGCGCAGGTGAAGGTGTCGGTACTGCTCGGCCTGGCGGGCGAGGCGGCCGCGCTGCTGTCGCAGGTGCAGGACGTCACGGCCGTGCAGGACCTCGGCGAGCGGTTGCACCTGGCGGTGGAGGCCACGCAGGACGGCATCTGGGACTGGCGGCCCACGCTGGGCACCCTGGACTGCACCGAACGCTGTCAGGTCCTGGGTGGCGTGCTGCCCGGCGGTACCCTGCGGGACTGGTGGCTGGCCCTGCCGCGCCCCGAGCGGGTGGGGACGCTGCGCGCGTACCGGCAGCACGCGCAGGGTCAGGCGGAGCACATCGACCTGGAGTTCCGGCAGCGCGGCGCGGACGGCGTGGACCGCTGGCTGGCGCTGCGGGGGCGCGTGACCGCACGCAACGGGGGAGTCGTCACGCGCGTGACCGGGACGCTGTCGGACGTGACCACGCGGGTGCAGGCGCAGCGGGACGTGCAGGTGCTGCTGGACAACCTGCCGGCCATGATCGGGTACTGGGACGCCGGGCTGCGCAACCGCTTCGGGAACCGCGCGTACCTGGACTGGTTCGGGAAGACCCCGCAGCAGATGCGTGGGCAGCACATCCGGGACGTGATCGGCGCGGACGCGTACCACCTGAACCGGCCGTTCATGGACGCGGTGCTGCGCGGCGAGGCGCAGGTGTTCGACCGGACCATCACGGACGCGGCGGGCCGCGAGCGGCACACCGAACTGCGTTACGTGCCCGACCTTCAGGGCGGCGAGGTCCGTGGTTTCTTCGCGCTGGGGACCGACGTGACGGCGCGCCGCCGCGCCGAGCAGGCCCTGCGCGAGCAGCGGGAACTGGCGCGCGTGACCCTGGCGAGCATCGGGGACAGCGTGATCACCACCGACCCGCACGGAAACGTCACGTTCCTGAACCCGGTCGCGCAGCGCATGACCGGCTGGAGCAACGAGGACGCCGCCGGGCAGCCTATCGAGACGGTCATGCCCCTGCTGGACGAAACCACCCTGACGGTCGCCCCGAACCCCCTGCGGGCCGCGCTGAGCCGCCGCGAGATCATGGGCATGATGGGCGGCACCGCGCTGCGGTCGCGCAGCGGCGCGCTGTTCAGCGTGGAGGATTCCGCCGCGCCGATCCTCAGCGAGTCCGGCGAGCTGCTGGGCGCCGTGATCGTCTTCCATGACGTCACCGAGGCCCGCACCATGGCGCTGCGCATGAGTCACCTCGCGCAGCACGACACGCTGACCGACCTGCCCAACCGCGTGCTGCTGCGCGACCGGATCGCGCAGGCGACCACCCTGGCCCGGCGCCGGGGCACGCCGTTCGCGGTGCTGTTCCTGGACCTCGACCACTTCAAGGACGTGAACGATAGCCTGGGGCACCACGCCGGGGATCAGCTGCTGCGCGAGGTGGCCCGCCGCCTGACCGGCAACCTGCGCGCCTCGGACACCGTCAGCCGCCAGGGTGGGGACGAGTTCATCATCCTGCTGCCCGAGGTGAGCAGCGCCGCGCACGTGCAGACCGTGATCAGCAAACTCATGGCGGCCGTCACCGCGCCGTACGACCTGGACGGTCAGGTGGTGCACGTCACGCTCAGTCTGGGCGCGGCCCTGTACCCGCAGGACGGCCGTGACGCCGACGAGCTGCTCAAGCACGCCGACGCCGCCATGTACCGCGCCAAGGCCGAGGGCCGCAACCGCCACCACTTCTACTCCCGTGAACTGCACGACGAGATTCAGCGGCAGCACCAGCTGCGGCAGGACCTGCGCGCCGCTCTGGACGCGGGGCAGTTCCACCTCGTGTACCAGCCCAAAGTCAACCCGGACAGCGGCGCGGTGCTGGGCGCCGAGGCGCTGCTGCGCTGGAACGGCCCCGCGGGACCCGTCCCACCCGCCACGTTCATCCCCGTCGCCGAGGACACCGGACTGATCGTCCCGCTGGGCCGCTGGGTGCTGCGCGAGGCCTGCGCGCAGGCGCGCCGCTGGGCAGACGACGGGCGCGCCCTGCCGGTGTCCGTGAACATCTCGGCGGCGCAGTTCGGCGAGACCGGCTTCCTGGAAACCGTGCAGGAGGAACTGCGTTCCAGCGGCCTGAGCGCGCACCTGCTGGAACTGGAGGTCACCGAGACGCTCCTGATGCGCCACGTCGAACACGTCCAGCGCAACCTCGCGGCGCTGCGGGCGCTGGGCGTGCAGGTCAGCATCGACGATTTCGGCACCGGGTACTCCAGCCTCAGTTACCTGCACGCCTTCCCGGTGAACACGTTGAAGATCGACCGGTCGTTCCTCGCGCCGGACCGCAGCGGCCCGCAGGCCACCGCGCTGATCAGCGCCATCGTGGGCCTGGGGCAGGCGCTGAACCTGCAGGTGATCGCCGAGGGCGTCGAGGAACCCGCGCAGGTGCGGCAGCTGCTGCGGCTGGGCTGCGACGCCATGCAGGGCTACCTCTTCGCGCGGCCCCTGCCGCCCGCCGAGTTCCAGACGTGGCTGACCGACTGGCCCGCGCAGCACGCCGCCTTCGCCGCGCATGCCTGATACGGATTCCGTCTGTTTCGTTCACAACCCGGAACCACACCGGATTGCCAGCTCCACGTCCGGAACCCGCCCTGCTGCTTCTCTGCTCCGCCGCTCTGCGAGTCGTATCCGCTCGGGTTGAAGGTTTTTGCAAACCTTTCAACCCGAGGCCTTATGACCGGCGGGCAGCGCGTGCGCCTTTCGGGGGACGCTCGCGGCGCGCCCGGCCCGCTACGCTGCGCGGCATGATAAGGGTGATGGATCAGGGAGGCCCGACCCGACCCGCCCGCCCCGCCCCACGGCACGCGCTGGCGGAACTGCTCGACCCCGCCACGTACCGCGCCGCCGCGTACGTGCTGCTCAGCGTGCCCGCCGGGACGCTGGTCGCGGCGCTGCTGACGGCCGCCGTGCTCGTGGGCGTGCTGAGCCTGCCGGTCCTGATCGGGGCGCTGTTCCTGATCGGGGCGCTGTGGCTGGTCGCGGCGCTCGGGGACGCGCAACGCGCCCTGATGGGCGTGCTCGGCGTGCGCTTCGCGCGGCCCGCGCACGCGCTGAGGCCCGGCGGGCTGCTCGGGTGGCTGGGCGCCACGCTGGGCGACCCCGCCACGTACCGCACGCTGCTGTTCCACGTGATCCAGCTGCCGCTGGGGTTGATCTGCTGGGTGGTGCTCGCGGCGCTGCTCGCGGCGGTCGTGCTGGGCCTGGGCGCGCCCATATGGTTGATGGACAAGAGCGTCCCGCTGGTGTGGAACGAGTGGACGCTGGAGCCCGGCCCGGTCGCCGTGGCGGGCCTGATGCTGACCGGGGCGGGCGCGCTGATCGTCACGGCGGGCGTCGTGAACCTGATGGGTCGCATGTGGACCCGCCTGGGCGCCGCGCTGCTCGCCCGCGACCCCGCCGAGGCCGCGCGGCGCGAGGTGATCGCCCTGCGCCGCGCCGCCGGGAGGGTCGCGCTGGGCGACGACCTGCCCGCCACGCTGCGCGACCTGACCACCCAGGCGCGGGCGGCCAGCACCGCGGACGCCGTCGCGCTGGTCGCCCCGGACGGCACGCTGCGCGCCCTGGACGCGGGCTTCGGCCCGCCGGACCTCGCGGCGCTGAGCGGCCCGCTGACCCGCCCCCCGGCGCCCGGCGAGGCCAGCCTGACGCCCCTGAGCGGCGGGGCGGCGCTGGCGGCGCTGCCCGTCACGCTGCCCGCCAGCGCCGGCGCGGACGGCGGCACCCTGCGCGCCCTGTACGCGCCCGGCACCCGGCCCGGCGCGGACGAACTGGCGTTCCTGCTGTCCATCGCCGACCACGCCGGGACCGCGCTGCACGCCACGCAGCTGATCGAACGGGCGGGCGCGCGCGCCGGGGAACAGGAACGCGCCCGGCTGGCCCGTGAACTGCACGACAGCGTCGCGCAGGCGCTGTACGGCATCACGCTGGGCGCCAAGACCGCCCGCGCCACCCTGGAACGCGACCCGGACCGCACCCGCCAGAGCCTGGAGTACACCATCCGCCTCGCCGAGGGGGGCGTCTCGGAGATGAAGGCGCTGCTGTTCAGCCTGCGCCCCGACGCGCTGGAGGAAGGCGGCCTGATCGCCGCGCTGACCCAGCACGCCCACGCGCTCGAAGCCCGCCACGGCCTGACCGTCCACGCCGACCTGCGCGAGGAACCCGCCCTGAGCCCCGACGCGCAGGCCGCCGCGTACCGCGTGGCACAGGAGGCCCTGCACAACACCGTCAAGCACGCCCGCGCGGGTCAGGTGTGGCTGAGCGTCACCCAGGACGCCACGCACGTCACCCTGAGCGTCCGCGACGACGGGCGCGGCTTCGACGTCAATGCTCAGGGGCGCGGCACCCTCGGGCAGCGCAGCATGCGCGAACGCGCCGCCGGGGCCGGCGGTACCCTGGAAGTCCTCAGCGACCCCGGCCAGGGCACCCGCGTCACCCTGACCCTCCCCGCCACCCGGCCGGAGGTGAGCGCGTGACCAGCCTGCCCGCCTCGCGCCCCCTGGCGCCCACCCTGCGCCGCATGGCCGCCGGACTGCTGCTGGCGGGCGTGGGCGGCCTGCTCGTGTGGCAGGGCAGCGGCCGCACCCTGACGCCCGGCATGAGCGTGCAGGACACGCCCATCAGCGTGCAGCTGGACGGCCCGCTCCCGCTGGACCTCGCCAGCAGCGCCACCCTGACCCTCGGCGGGGACCGCACCGACCTGAGCGTCACCGCGCTGAACGCCGGGAGTCCCTACGCCCTGCGCGGCCGCGCGCACCACCGCGCCCGCAACCCCGTGCAGGCCGACGTGACCCGCCAGGGCCGCGCCATCACCGCCCACCTGAACCTGAACGTGCAGCCCCTGCGCGAACGCGGCGTGGTCATCAGCGGCCCCGAGGGCGTGCAGCACCGCCTGGAGGTCGGGATCAGCCGCGACCTGCCCGTCACGCTCAGCACCGGCACCGCCAGCGGTGACCAGACCCTGAACCTCACGCCGCTGCGCCTGCGCGCCCTGACCGTCCGCAGCGACAGCGGCGACCAGACCCTGACCCTCCCCGCCCGCGAGGCCGGAGCGATCAGCGCCGTCAGCCGCAGCGGCGCCGTCACCCTGAACGCCCCGCGCGGCAGCCTCACCGACGCGCTGCGCGTCAACACCGGCAGCGGCGACCAGCGCCTCGACCTGGGCGGCCTGACCACCCAGACCCTGGGCGTCGGCACCGACAGCGGCCGCGTGCGCCTGACCCTCCCGGTCCTCACCGGGCGCGGCACCGTCACCACCGGCAGCGGCGACATCCGCATCACCGCCACCGCCCGCACGCGCGGGAACCTCGACATCCGCAGCCAGAGCGGCGACGTCACCCTGATCCTCCCGCCCACCCTGACCGCCCGCGTCCGCTACCCGGACCGCGACACGCTGAACTTCCCCCCGGACCGCCCCCCCAGCCCCACGCCCGCGCTGGACGTGTTCGTGGACGCCGGGAGCCGCAGCGTGACCATTACCAGCGACCCCGCGTACGCCCCCGACCCACCCGCCAGTTCCAGCCGCTCCCTGACCCGGCGCTGACCCGCCGCTGAACCCCCACCCGGAGACCCCACATGACCCACGACCCCACCCCAGCATCCCCCGCGCCCGCCACCGTCCGCGTGCTGCTCGTCGACGACCACGCCGTCGTCCGCCAGGGCCTGCGCCTCTTCCTCGGCCTCGACCCGCTGATCGACGTGATCGGCGAGGCCGCCAACGGCGAGGAAGCCCTCCAGGCCGCCGCCACCCTGCACCCCGACGTGGTCATCATGGACCTGATGATGCCCGTCATGGACGGCATCACCGCCACCCGCACCCTCAAACGCCAGCACCCCGACACCGAGGTCATCGCCCTGACCAGCACCCTGGAGGAACACAAGGTCAACGGTGCCATCGAGGCGGGCGCGATCAGCTACATGCTCAAGGACGCCAGTTCGGACACGCTGGCCGACGCCATCCACGCCGCCGCACGCGGCGAGGTCCGCCTGCACCCCGAAGCCGCCAAACGCCTCGTGCGGGACTTCCGCGGCGGCGAGATGCGCGAGAGCCTCACCCCCAAGGAAACCATCGTCCTGCAACTCCTCGCCCACGGGTACAGCAACCGCGACATCGCCACCGACCAGGGCGTCAGCGAAGCCACCGTCAAGACCCACGTGTCGCGCCTGCTCAGCAAACTCGGCCTGGACAGCCGCACCCAGGCCGCCCTGTACGCCCTGAAACACGGCATCGCCACCCTGGACGGCGTCAACGTCTAATACGGATTCCGTCTGTTTCGTTGACAGATCGGAACTCCACCGATCTGCCAACTCCACGCCCGGAACCCGCTTCTCTCCTTCTCGCATCCGCTCGGGTCGAACGGTTTTTGCAAACCATTCAACCGGAGTCCGTATAACTGGCGTCGTCCGGCGGCCAGCCCAGCACCGCGCGCAGGCCCGTCATGCAGTCCGCGCGGTACACGCCCAGGTCCGGGTCCGGGTCGGCCAGGAAGCGCACGCTGAGGCCCTCGACGATGGCGCGCAGCAGCCGCGCCCGGCCCTCCGCGCCCGCCGATCCCACCAGCCGCGCCAGTTCCAGATCCACCGCCAGGGACTCCGCCAGGAACGCCCGCTGCATGGTCATCAGTTCCGCGTCGCGCGTCGCGGCCGCCAGGAAATCCAGGGACACCGTGTAGAACCGCCGGGTGTTCACCAGCCCGTAGAACTGGTTGTCCACGTACGCCCGCAGCTTCCCCTCGGGCGTGCCCGACAGGCGCACCGCGCGCCGCGTCGCCACCGCGATCGTCCGCGAGAAGCGCCGCATCACCGCCGCGAGCAGTCCCGCGCGGCTCCCGAAGTGGTACACCAGCGTCCCCCGGCTGACCCCGGCGTGCGCGGCGATGTCCGCCAGCGTCACGCCCGCGTACCCCCGCTCGTAGATCGCGAGGTACGCCGCCTTCTCCAGCGCCGCCCGCCGCGCGCGGTCCTGAATGGGATTCACCTTGCGCGCCATTGCCCACAGCATCCCGGCTGCGCGGGTGAAGGTCAAGGCGGGGCGGGGCAGTGGGGAGTGGGTTGTGGGATGGGACGCGGACCTCCGACCCACTCCCCACTTCCTACTGCCCACTCCCCCCGACGACCGCAACGATCAGCGTGACGGTCAGCGCGGCGAGCCCCATGCCGATCGAGGAGGCCGCCCCGGTCTGCTCGCCTTCCTCGCGGGCGCGGGCGGTGCCGACACCGTGCGCGACGGACCCGATGGCGATGCCGCGCGCCAGGGGGTGCCGGACGCGCAGGGCGGTCAGGAGGGCGGGGAGGATCAGCGCGCCGATCAGGCCGGACAGCACGGCGAGGGTGGCGGCCAGCGCGGGGGGGGCGTATGTGAACGGTGCGAGTTGCAGCGCGACGGGGCTGGTGGCGGGCGCGGTGTGCAGGGCCCGCTGCGCGTCGGGGGAGAGGTGCAGCGCGCGGGCCAGCAGGGTGTCCACCGTGACGCCCAGCGCGGTCCCGGTCAGTCCGCCGATCAGCAGGGCGCGCCACTGCCGGGCGAGGAGTGCCCGCAGGCGGTACAGCGGCACGGCGAGGGCGACGACGGCGGGCGTGAGCAGCGCAGAGAGCGGTTGCACGTCGTGCAGGTACGCGTCGTACGGCACCCGCGTGAGCAGCAGGGCAGCGGCGACGATCAGCGTGCCGATCAGCGTCGGGTTCGCCAGCGGGGACCGCACCCGCACCTGCATCAGCACGCCCGCCGCGAAGGCCAGCAGCGTGACCATGACCCAGATCAAGCGTCCTCCGGGCGCAGCAGGCGCGACGCGAGCAGACCCGCCGCGCCCGCCCCCACCAGCAGGCCCGCCGTCATCACCAGCACCCACAGGCCCCACGCGGCCCCCGCGCTGAGGAACTGCAGGAACCCCACGGTGGCCGGAATGAACAGCAACCCCAGGATGCCCAGCAGCCCGTCGGCGGCGTCCGTGATCCAGTGCAGCCGCACCACTTTCAATCCCAGCGCCGCCCACAGCAGCACCAGCCCCACCACCGACCCCGGCAGCGGCAGCCCCAGCGCGCCCGTCAGCGCCTGACCGGCCGCCGCGAACGCCAGCAGCAGCCCCAGGCCCAGCACGAACCGGGCCGGGGCCGGCAGGCGCGCCGTGACCGACCCGGACGTCACAGGCTCAGCCTGCCTGGGCGCTCAGGCGCGCGAGCATCCCGCGCACGACCTGCTTGGCGTGGCGGGCCACCAGCGGCATGAACTCGCGGTAGTCGACGTTCGCGTCGTGGTCGGCGGTGTCGCTGACCGAGCGGATCACCACGAACGGCACGCCGGCCTTCGCGCACACCTGCGCGACCGCCGCGCCCTCCATCTCGGCGCAGGCCGCGCCGAAACCCGTCCACAGGCGCGTCACGCCCTCCTTCGACGCGATGAACTGATCCCCGCTCGCCACGCGGCCGTCCAGCACGCGGATGCCCTCCACGTCCCGCGCGGCCTCCAGCGCCACCAGCCGTAGCGTGTCGTCGGCGGGCCACGCCGGCAGTTCGCCCGGCACGGTGCCCGCCGCGTAGCCCAGCGCCGTCACGTCCACGTCGTGCTGCACGCAGTCCGTGCTGACCACGATGTCCCCGACGCGCAGTTCAGGGTGCACGCCGCCCGCCACGCCCGTGAAGATCACGCGGGTCGCGCCCTGCATCAGCAGGTACGTCGTGGTCATGGCGGCATTCACCTTCCCGATCCCGCCGCGCGTGAGCAGCACCGGCACGCCGTCCAGCGCGCCCCGGTGCAGCGTCACGCCCGGAAAGGTCAGGTCCTCGCGGGCCATCAGGTCCGCCAGAAGCAACTCGATCTCTTCATCCATCGCGCCAATGATCGCCAGCATGGGGTGCAGTCTAGCGGGGGAGGGCTGTGGGGAGTGGGAAGTGGGGAGTGGGCCGGAGGTCCGCGTCCCAGGAGTCTGGGGGGGCGTGGGCGGGAAGGCCTGGGCGGGTGCTCGGGCTTCCACTTCCCACTGCCTACTCCCCACTCCCTACTTCCCGCCGCCTCATGGGCGGGGCGTATGCTCGCGGGCATGACGGACACCCTCAATCCGCGCGACACGCTGGACGTCACGGCCCTGCGTCACCCCGATTCCCTGAAGTGGACGCAGTACCCGGAAGACGTCATTCCCATGTGGGTGGCGGACATGGACTTCCCGGTCGCGCCGCCCATCATGCGCGCCCTGCACGAGCGGCTGGACGCCGGGCTGGGCTACGCGCAGCTGCGCGGCGACACCCGCCTGAAAGACGCCCTGCTGCCGAAGCTGGCCGCGCAGGGGCTGGACGGCCTGACGCACGAGAACGTGACGTTCCTGCCGGGCGTCGTGCCGGGCATCTACGCCGCCGTGCACGCCCTGACCACCCCGGCGAGCCGGTCGTGACCATGACGCCCATCTACCACCCGTTCCACCTGGCGATCACGGAGCTGGGCCGCCGCGTGGCGGGCGTGCCCCTGCGCGACGGCGAGAACGGCTATGAGATCAACTGGGCGGCGATGGACGCCGCGTCGCGCGGGTCGCGGCTGCTGCTGCTGTGCCACCCGCACAACCCCACCGGGCGCGTGTGGACCGCCGAGGAACTGCAGAAACTGCGCGACCTCGTGCTGGCGCGTGACCTGTTCGTCATGAGCGACGAACTGCACGCCGACCTGCGCTTCACGGACGAGGCGTTCGAGGCGTTCGCTGCCGACCCGCGCGTGCAGAACCGCACCATCACCCTGACCGGGCCGTGCAAGGCGTTCAACACGGCCGGGCTGGGCATCGGCGCGATGATCAGCCACAACGCCCAGCTGCTGACCCGCGTGCGCGGCGCAGCGGGCGGACTGATGGGTCACGAGAGCGCCCTGAGCGTCACCATGTGGCGCGCCGCCCTGGCCGAGGGTGGCCCCTGGCTGGCGGACACCGCCCAGTACCTGCAGGAGAACCGGGACTTCATGGCGGCGTTCCTGCGCGAGCGACTCCCCTGGGTGCGCTTCCACGTCCCCGAGGCGACGTACCTCGCGTGGCTGGACCTGCGCGAGCACCCGAAAGCCGGGGACATCCAGAACTTCCTGCTGGAGGAAGCGCGGGTCGCCATCCACGACGGCCCGGTCTTCGCGCACGAGGGCCACAAGCCGCAGTATCAGGGCTTCATCCGCCTGAACTTCGCCACCAGCCGCGAGCTGCTGACCGAGGCGCTGACCCGCGTGGAACGCGCCCTGAACGCCACGAAGTAGGCCGGAAGGAGTGGATGCGGTGCTGCACCACTCCCCACTTTCCACTTCCTGCGTTTACTGCGAGGTCAGTTCGCGCAGGCGCTCGATCAGGGGCCGCAGGCGCTCGCGGCGGGTCTTGAGAGCCGCGCGGTTCACGACCAGCCGCGCGGTCGAGTGGAACAGCACGTCCACTTCCTCCAGGTTGTTGGCGCGCAGGGTGCTGCCCGTCTGCACGAGGTCCACCACGGCGTCCGCGAGGCCCGTCAGGCACGCCAGTTCGATGTTCCCGCTGAGCTTGACGATCTCGGCGGGAATGCCGCGCGCGTTCAGGTACGCGCGGGCCGCGCGGGGGTACTTCGTGCCGACCCGAGCGATGTCCCCGTCCGCGCCGACCTCGCGGATCAGGGAGAGGCGGCACCCGGCAAATTTCAGGTCCACCGGTTCGTACACGGTGCGGCCCGACTCGATCAGGACGTCCTTCCCGACGATCCCGGCGTCCGCGACGCCCAGGTCCACGTACACCGGCACGTCCTGGTTGCGCAGTTCCAGTACGGTCACGCCCGGGAACTCGTGCCGCAGCGCGCGGGATTTCTCGGGCATGGTCAGCGGCAGGCCCGCCTGCGACAGCAGCGCGATGGCGTCTTCGAGGATGCGGCCCTTGGGCAGCGCCAGGGTCAGGTGGCCGGGGTCACGGGTGGGGGCGGGGGTCACTGCGTTACCTCCGGGGCGGGCTGGAAGGTCAGCGTGCCGCCCTGACTGCTGGCCCAGCGGTGGATGCCGCGCGCGGCGCTGAACGCCTGCAGCTCGGCCCGGTCGTCCGTCCAGGCGAGTTCCGCGTGCAGACCCTGCGTGCGCGCCGCGTCGGCCGCCGCGAGGTCCAGCGCCAGCACCAGTTCCGGCTCGGGGGGCAGGTCACCGGCCAGGGCGCGCATCAGGCGTTCCAGGCCCAGCGCGAAGCCCGCGCCCGGCAGGCCCCCCTCCAGCGCGTAGCGGCCCCCGCCCAGCACCGGCTGGTTCAGGCCCGGCGCGTACGCGCGGAACGTCAGCCCGGTGTAGTAGTCGTAGCGGCGGCTGACGCCCAGGTCGAACAGCAGCGGCCCCGCGTACAGCGCGGCCACGCGGCGCAGGTGCGCGACCGCCTCCTGCGCCCGCGTGCCGCGCGCCAGCGCCTGCGCGGCGTCCAGCACCTCGGGGCCGCCGTACAGGTCCGTCAGGGCGTGCAGCGTGCGGCGCGTGTCGCCGCCCAGCCCGAACTGGCCGCACAGCAGGTCCACGTCCGCGCCACTCTTGCGGTCGATCGCGTCGTGCAGCGCCGCCCGCGCCGCGCCGTGCAGCCCGGCGTCCTCCAGCACGGCGTCCACGAAGCCCGGGTACCCGACCTCCAGCGCCGCGCCCACCCCGACCTCACGCAGCGCCGCCGCCGCCAGGTGCAGCAGTTCCGCGTCCGCCTGCGCGGTCTCCACGCCGATCAGTTCCACGCCCAGCTGATTGAACTCCCGCAGGCGGCCCAGTTCGCTGTTCTGTGCGCGCAGCCACAGCCGCCCGGAGTACTGCAACCGCAGCGGGAACGGCCCCTGCGGGTACCGGGTGCGGACCAGTCGGCCCACGGCGGTCGTGAACTCGCTGCGCAGCGACAGCACCTGCCCGCCCGAGTCGATCAGTTTGAACGCCACGGCGTCCTGCGGATGGTGCGCGCTGGCGTACTCCAGGGCGGGGACCTCCACGCCACGGTACCCCCAGCGGGAGAACAGGCCGGACAGCTGCGCGCGGATCGCTTCACGCTGCGCCCACTCGGGCGGCAGCACGTCGCGCGTGCCCTCCGGAATGAACGCCGACACGCGCGGCGCGGCGCCGGGTGCGGCAGCGGTGGATGGGGCGGACGAATTCACGCCCGGCATTCTAAGCGCCACCCGCGCCGCCCACCGTCACCCCGGTCTGAACGCCCCGTGCGCGGCGCGTATACTGCCCGCACTATGCGCCGAGCCCCCCTCCTCGCCCTGCTGGGAGCCAGCCTGATCCTCACGCTGGGCAGCTGCGCCCGCACCACCGACAACTTCACGCCGCGCATCAGCGTCACCGACACCGGCGCCACCCGCAGCGCCAACGGCTTCCTCGTGCAGGGCTACGTCCTGGACGACACGGGCGTCACGGACATCCAGGTGGACGGCAGGAGCGTGCCCATCCAGCCCGGCAGCCGCAAGATCGCCCGCTTCCAGTTCCAGGCGGTGCTCTCCACTCCCACCGGGCAGTACACCATCACCGCCCGCGACGCCGCCGGGAACGAGGCGAAGTTCGTGCTGCCCGTCAGCGTGGACCCCACCCGGCCTGCCGTGAAGGTCACCCGCTTCGAACGTACCGGGAACGTCATCCGCGTCTCGGGCGTCGCCACGGACAACGTCCGCGTGGCGCAGGTCAGCGTGGACGGCAACCGCCTGAACATCACCCCTGGCAGGGAGGTCGAGTTCTACGCCGAGACGACCGGCATCTGGGCCGACATCGTGGTGACCGACACCGCCGGGAACACCACCAACCTCCGCGCCCGCTGAACCTTCATCACGCGGACCCTGCGGCACGCCCCTTCATGAACCGGCCTCCGCCCTGCGAGTGACGCGCCCGTGCCGGGCGGCACGCTAGCCTGCGCGGGTATGCACGACCTGACCAGCCTGATCCTCTCCGCGTCCTACGTGGGCCTGTTCGCCATCGTCTTCGCCGAGACGGGCCTGCTGCTGGGCTTCTTCCTGCCCGGCGACACCCTGCTGCTGGCCGCCGGGGTGCTGGCCGCTGGTGGAGCCCTGAGCCTGGGCGGTGTCATGGCCGCCGTCGTCGCGGGCGCGATCCTGGGCTGCGTCGCCGGGTACTTCATCGGTGGGCGGTTCGGGCCGCGCGTGTTCGCCAATCAGGACGCCCGGTACTTCAAACCCGAGTACGTGACCCGCGCCGAACTGTTCTTCGCGCGGTACGGCTGGCTGGCCGTCGTCCTGGCCCGCTTCGTGCCCGTCGTCCGGACCCTGGTGCCCACCATGGCGGGCGTGAGCCGCATGCCCCTGGCGCCGTTCACGCTGTACAACATCCTCGGCGCCATCCTGTGGGGCGTCAGCGTCCCCGCGCTGGGGTACTTCCTGGGCGACCGCATCCCCCACCTGGACCGCTACATCCTGTTCATCGTGGGGGGCGTCGTCGTGATCAGCATCGTGCCCGTGCTGCTGAAGGTCATGCAGGCCCGCCGCATGGCCTGACGCCGGACGTAGGAACTGGAGGGGGTGGGTGTCGTCGCGTGACGGACCCACCCCCTCCTGACTGGGGGAGGCTGGGATGACCGTGCAGAGGACAGTTGTGATGCCGACGGGCGGCCTGCTGGCCGTGACGCTCGGGGCTGGACTGCGGGCGAAGCGTGACGCGAGGACGGCGCCGCCCCCTGCGGTGACTCTCCCCCCGGACGACCCGCTGCCGGAGCCGCAGGCGCTCACGCAGCAGTGCGTGAGCTTCGCGCGCCGCGTCCTGGCCAAGCAGTATCACGGGGCAGATGGGCAGTCCAACCGGCTGACCGGCGTGAAGGCCCTCACCCCGGAGCTGTGGCAGGTGCGGGGTGAACTGACGAGTCGCGACGGCGGTCGCGTCACGGTGTATCCCGACGAGTGCCTGTACAGCGCCGATGCGATCAGCGCGAACATCCACCCCCGCGTGCCGTAGCAGCAGAGGAGGGGGGAGGCTGTCACCGGACAACCTCCCCCTCGCCTCTGCCTTTCCCACTCCCCACTTCCTCCTGCCCACTACCCCCGCAGGATGCGGGCCTCGTTCGGGCGCAGGGCCGCGCCACTCTGGGGCTGGTCGCCCAGGCTGCTCAGGAGGGTCTCGCCGCGCGCCAGGGTGCCGAGGTCGTGGGTCTGCGCGCCGAAGTTCAGCAGGACGGTCAGGGTCTCGCCGTGCTCCTCGCGGACGAAGGCGAACACGTCGTCCGGGGCGTCCACGCTGCGGTACGTGCCGCCGATCAGCGCGGGGTGTTCCTGGCGCAGGCGGGTCAGGGCGCGGAAGTAGTTCAGGTCGCTGGCCGGGTCGCCCTCCTGCGCGGAGACGTTCAGGGTGGCGAAGTCGTCCGCGATGGGCAGCCAGGGGGTCGTGCCGTTGGCGCTGAAGCCCGCGTTCACGCCAGCGTCCCACTGCATGGGAGTGCGTTCCGGGTCGCGGCCCGCCTCGGGGCTGTCGGGCTGTTGCAGCGCCGCGGGGTCCACGATGCGGTCAGCGGGAATCTCGACGTCGTGCATGCCGATCTCGTCGCCGTAGTACACGGTGGGGGTGCCGCGCAGGGTCAGCAGCAGGGTCTGCGCCACGCGGTACTGCGCGTCGCCCAGGCGGCTGCGGAAGCGGTGCTGGTCGTGGTTGCCGAGCACCCAGTTCGGCCACGCGCCCGCCGCGAGGCTCGCCGCGTCGTAGCTGTCCGCGAAGCGCCGCACGTCCTGCGCCGTCCAGGGCATCAGGATCAGGTGGAAGTTGAACGGCAGGTGCACCATCCGCGCGTCCTCGGTGCCGGAGTACGGCAGGAGCTGCTCGACCGGCAGGTAGATCTCGCCGACCATCATGCGGTCGTCGAATTCGTCCAGCACGGCCCGCATCTCGCGGATGTACTCGTGCGTCTCGGGTTGGTCCTGCGTGTACGGGTGCAGGAGGCTCCAGTGTTCGGGCTGTCCGGGCTGCCACTCGGGGTTCCCGGGTTCGTCCAGGTAGCGGTCGTCCTCGGCGAGCAGCCAGATGACGTCCACGCGGAAGCCGTCCACGCCGCGGCGCATCCAGAAGCGCAGCGCGTCGAACATCGCCTGCCGCACCGCCGGGTTGCGCCAGTTCAGGTCCGGCTGGCTGGGCAGGAACTGGTGCAGGTAGTACTGCCCGCTGGCCTCGTCCAGCGTCCAGGCGGGGCCGCCGAAGAAGGACTTCCAGTTGTTCGGCACGCCGCCGCCCTCGGCCGGGTCGCGCCACACGTACCAGTCGCGTTTCGCACTGCCTTTGCCCATCAGCGCCTCCTGGAACCACGCGTGGTCAGAAGACGAATGGTTGGGCACGTAGTCCAGCATGACCTTCAGGCCCAGGCGGTGCGCCTCGGCGACGAAGGCGTCGAAGTCCTCCAGCGTGCCGAACAGCGGGTCGATGTCGCAGTAGTCGGCGACGTCGTACCCGAAGTCGCGCATGGGGCTCCTGAAGATGGGGGAGAGCCACACGGCCTTCACGCCCAGGCTGGCTACGTAGGGTAGGCGGCGGGTGATGCCGCGCAGGTCGCCCACGCCGTCGCCGCTGTCGTCCTGGAAGGAACGCGGGTAGATCTGGTAGATGATGCCGCTCTGCCACCACTTCAGCTCGCCGGTCAGGGAGGAGGTCATGCCCAGCACAGTACCTTCTGAATCGTTTCAGATCAAGGGGGGAGGGGGCAGTGGGAAAGGATGGTCTGCTGGGGAATTTCTGTGCCCGCTCGGTGGGCGGGCTGAAAGCGAAGCTGGTGACGGCCTAGCAACGAGTTCGGTACATTGGCCTGCCTCAGCATCTCATGGATTCGGACTTATGCCGTTATAAATAAACTGTGGTGGAGACGGTATCTAGCCATGCCGTCTCCATTTTTTGCCTTCTGGGAGCCGCTGAGCAGCTCATGATACGAGCCCTAAACGGGGTTACTCACTTATCAGAAAGCACCAATATTATTTATTATCGATTTCTTTTGAAATATTCAAATAAATCCTCTTCTATAGATAGCAAACCTAATCCAATAATAGGACCTAAATATTCTTCATCATCTACTTCAGAAATATCTATCACGTCGTCTCCTCTATAGTATGCTCGCCCCTGACCTAAAACTGGCAAGGGTATGCTATATGCAATTTCTGGATAATTTCCTAGATATTTAAATGGACCCTTTGTTAGAATGGCTTTGCCTGTATAGTTTGGAAGGGATTTTCTGCCGATAATAATCATTTGATCGCCGAGTGAATCAACTGAAATATCATCTGGCGAATCATATTCTTTATCAAAAAAGCTTATAAGCATAGCACTTGTAAATATTTTTGAAATATGAATCACAATACCAACGACCCACTTGCCATTCCGGAGTTCAAAGCCAAATATATCACCACGTCGGACTCTTTTTGGATTAGGAATTATTTTCATCTAGGAAGCACTAGTCCTTCTCGAGAAATTATCCTCATTACTTCTTGTATCAAGGGGGCGGGTAGGACCACAGGACAGCGTGGAACACCAGAATGGGGCGCGCGTGGTTATCACAGCGAGTCATGTGCTTTCAAGACCTGTTGCGCAGTAGAGGTCGGAGCAGGTAGGTTCAAGGGTGTTGCGGCTTGAGAAGCTGAAATCCAGGGGGCGGTCCTTTGAACGGCTGGTGGGGTTGAGTCCTGCCGAGTTTGACCAGCTGCTGATTGAACTGGAGCCCTTGTGGGAACGGAGTCATCACCGCTCCCTTTCCCGCGCCGGACGGGTCCGGCGCATCGGAGCGGGCAACACCTTCAAGCTCGACCTCAGCCAGCGACTGCTGGTCACGCTGCTCTATCTGCGACAGTACTTCACCATGCATGTTCTGGGCATCCTGTTCGATCTGGACGCGGCGAACATCTGCCGGAACATCCATGCCCTGCTGCCGGTCCTGGAGCAGGCGTTGCCTGCTCCCCTCCGTCCCCGGACGCTCCAGGCCGAGCCGGATGAGGCTCCTGGAGGGGCGAGCAGGAACCCGAGGAAAATACGCTCTCTGGAGGAGTTTCTGGAGATCTTCCCCGAACTGACCGACGTGATCGTGGATGGGACTGAGCAACCTCGCGGGCAGCCGAAAGTGAAGAAGGGGGAGAACCCCGGCAAGAAGGCGGTCGGGCGGCCCAAGGACAAGAAGCGCTTTTACAGCGTCAAGAAAAGGACCCATACCCTGAAAACCCAGGTGGCGGTGACGCCCGAAGGACAGATCGTGCACCTCAGTGCGACCGCCAGCGGTCGCACCCACGACATGAAGGTGCTGCGACGTTCCCGACTGATGAACCGACTGCCCAGGCACGTCCGGGTGTGGGGAGACCGGGGCTATACCGGAATGGAGAAGGTCTATCCGGACTGGGAAACCATCGTGCCCGCCAAACGACCGAAGAACGGCGAGTTGAGCAAGGAGCAACGTGAGCTGAATCGGCTGATCTCCAAGGTGCGGATCAGCGCTGAGAATGCCATCGGCCGCATCAAGAAATTTCGCGTCTGCAAGGAGTTTTTCAGGAATCGGACCTCACAGCACGGCGTGATGTGGGGGTGTGTCGCCGGACTCGTCAATCTCCGTTGGCAACGCCGCCACCACCTCTGCACGCCCTGAGCGTAGGGACAGATCAGTGGGGAGCCGATTCGCGGCTCCCCACTGATCCTTCAACTACTGCGCAACAGGTCTTCAGTTCTCACCATCTCGGCTTCGGGTCACGAGACACTTTGAAGCCTGTCTCAGACAGCATTGATGGCATGTGAGGCATCACGGCATGACTGAGCATGTTGAGGCCGTATCCGGGGTCGAAATCGCCTGAACGTGCCCTTCCAGACCACTCCACGCTGTCCTGTGGTCCTGCCAGGGGTGAAAAATTCGATTCCCATTTCCCTTCAGGGTGAGGGCGTGTCTGAGCCCAGGCGCACCGTCACGTCCGCGCCGGAGGCCAGGGGCTGATCGTTGACCGTCCCGAAGCCCACGTCGCGCAGCACCCGCGCCGCCGCCGCGCCCGACGCGGTGGTCTTCGCGGGGCCGCGCGTCTCGTTCACGATCCAGACGTTCGCGTAGCCCAGGCCCTCCAGCCGTTCCTTCAGGCGGCGCGCACTGCCGTCCGGGGCGTCGGTGTTCACGACCGCCACGCCCAGCGACCGCGGATCGTTCGGGTCACGGAACTCCCTGGCGATCAGCGCCCCCAGCGCGGCGCGGTCCACCTCCCAGATGCTCGCCGCGCCCCGGTACCCGAAGTCACCGGGCACCTGATGCGTCTTGATCTGCACGCCGCTCAGGCCCGCGCCCATCAGCGCCGCCACCTGCGCGCGGGTCAGGTTCGACTTCATGTTCCGGTCCACCGCCGCGACCATCAGCGGGAGTCGCCACGCGTTCAGCGGATTGCGCACCTGCGCGCCCAGCGCCCCAACGAACTGCTGCTGCCGCCCGATCCGCCCGATATCACCCAGGTTGTCATGCCGGAAGCGCAGGAAACCCACCATCTGCTCGCCACTCAGGCGCTGCCGCCCGGGCTTCAGGTCGATGTGCAGGTTCCCGGCGTTGTCGTCGTACTTCATGGCCTGCCCCACGTCCACCGTCACGCCCCCCGCCGCGTCCGTCAGGGCGGGCACGGCGTTCAGGCTGAGCAGCGCGTACCCGTCCACCGGCAGGCCCGTCAGGTCCTGCACGGCGCGCATCAGGCCCTCGGGGCCGCCGCTGCGGTTCGCGCCGTTGATCTTGCCCCACCCGGACTGCGGGACGTTCACCCACGAGTCGCGCGGGATGCTCAGCAGGTTCACCCGTCCGTCCGGCCACGCCTGCGCCAGCATGATCGTGTCCGTCCGGCCCCGGTACGATTCCGGCTGGGCCGGGTAAGGCCACACCGGGGCACTCTCGTTGTACTCCACGTCCACGCCCGCCAGCACCAGATTCACCGGCCCTTCGGCCTTGCGCGGCAGCGTGCCGTACCGCGCGAGAAACGGCGCGGCGGGTGACACGACCGCCACCACGCCCGCCAGGACGACCAGACCAACCACAACCGGAGTGCGCACGCGCGGAGCATACCGCCCGGCGCCCCCCATGCGGATCAACCGTAAGGGGGACCTTCAGCTCAGGTCCCGCACCAGATGCGTGTACGTGCCCCCCGCCAGCGCCCGTGTCCCCGCCGGTCGGAAGCCCTGCCGGGCGTACAGCCGCGCCGCCGGGTTGCCGTCCTCGACCAGGAGGCCCACCCGGTGCAGACCCAGCGTCACGGCCCGGTCCGCTGCTGCGTCCAGCAGCCGAGCCCCGATGCCCCGTCCCCGCGCGGCCTCCGTGACGGCCAGGGTATCCACGTACAGCTCGCCGGGTGTGCCCTCGGATTCGACGTGACCCGGCAGGCCCAGGGCACGCAGCCGCTCGCGGAAGGGATCGTCCAGCGCCTCGGCGTGATCGCCGGGATACGCGAGGATCAGCCCCAGCGGCTCCCCGGCAGGCGACTGCGCGATCAGCTGATGCTCGAAACTCAGGCGGTTCCCGCGCAGCGGGTAGAAGCCCAGGAGGGTCCGTTCGGCGGCCACGTCGTCCGTCACGCCCGTCAGTGCGTGCCCGATCCGGCCAATGGTGGCCTGGATCAGTGGCACGGCGAACGCCGCGTCGAACGGGTGGGCCGGGCGGATGAGGATATCGGTCACCTCCTCAGGGTAACGGCACAGCAGAAACCGGGCTCCCGAAGGAACCCGGCCCGGCGCGAGGCGCCTTAGTTGAGGGTGATCTTGTTGGCGGTCAGGGTGCTGGCGGCCTCGTCGATTTCACCTTCGACCGCGACGCTGGCGTCGGCACGGTCAGTGCCGAAGAATTCCTCGGCGGTGGTGGCCGCACCTTCGAAGACGGTGTCGGGGGTGATGGTCACGGCGTAGTTGGCGTCGTTCTCGTTCAGGGTGAAGGTCTGGGCGGTGCCGTCGAAGTCGGTCACGGTGCCTTCCAGGCCGTCGCCCACGGCCATGTCGACCTCTTCGCTCATGTTGGCGTCGTCGTCGTTGGTCATGGTGCTGTCGACACCGGGGTCTTCAGCGTTATCGACGGCGCCTTCGCCCTCGGCAACAGGGTTGTCCACGCCGGTCGTGTCGGTGGTGGTCTCGACGGTGGTGCCGTCTTCGGTGGTGGTGGTTTCCGTCTTGGGCGCGCAGGAGGCGAGGAGGGCAGCGGTCAGGAGGGCCAGCAGGGTGGGTTTCATGCCTGTCATCTTCCCGATTCCCCAGCCTTCTCATGTGAGGAGAAACCCAGGGAGTCTTTACGTCCAATGCGGGGACTTAACTGAAGGTAAAGCTGCCGTCCTTGACGCCTACTTTCACGCGCCCCCCACCCTTCAGGCGCCCGAAGAGCATCAGGTCCGCCAGCGGGCGCTTCAGTTGCGCCTCGATCACGCGCGCCAGGGGCCGCGCGCCCATCAGCGGGTCGTAGCCCAGCGTCGCCAGCCGCGCCCGCGCCGCCGGGGTGACCGTCAGGGCCACCTCCCGCTCCTGCAACTGCACCTGCAACTCCCGGATGAACTTGTCCACCACGCCGCCCATCACGTCCGGGGACAGCGGCGCGAAGTGCAGCACGCCGTCCAGGCGGTTGCGGAACTCCGGCGTGAACGTGCGTTTCACCGCCTCGGACTCCTCGCCCGCGCGGCCCGAGCGCCCGAAGCCCAGCGCGGGCCGTGAGGCGTCGGCCGCCCCGGCGTTCGTCGTGAACACCAAGATCAGGCCGCGCCCATCCACCTTCTTCCCGGTGTGATCCGTCAGCGTCCCATGATCCATGAGTTGCAGGAACACGTTGTACACGTCCGGGTGCGCCTTCTCGATCTCGTCCAGCAGCAGCACCGCGTGCGGATGCTTCGCCACGGCGTCCGTCAGCAGGCCCCCCTGGTCGAAACCCACGTACCCGGGGGGCGCCCCGATCAGACGCGCGACCGTGTGCGCCTCCTGGTACTCGCTCATGTCGAAGCGCGCCAGGTGAATGCCCAGCCGCTCGGCCAGCGCGCGGGCCAGTTCGGTCTTGCCCACCCCGGTCGGCCCGGCGAACAGGAACGCCCCCTGCGGCTTCTGCGGGTCGCGCAGCCCCGCGCGGGCCAGTTTCACGGCGCTCGCCACGGCGCCCACCGCCGCGTCCTGCCCGAACACCCGCGCCCGCAGGTCCGCCTCCAGGGTCGCCAGGGACGCGACCTCCTCGGCCTTCACGGCGCCCAGCGGGACGCGCGCCATGCGGGCCACCGTGCCCTCGATGTCCGGCACGTCGATGGTGCCGCCCTTCCCGGCGCTGCTGCGCGCCGCGCCCGCCTCGTCCAGCACGTCAATGGCCTTGTCCGGCAGGAAGCGGTCGCGCAGGTGCCGTACCGACAGCCGCACCGCCGCGTCCAGCGCGCCCGGCGTGAACGTCACCCCATGATGCGCCTCATAGCGGGGGGCGAGGCCCTGCACGATCTTCAGGGCGTCCTCCTCGGACGGCTCAGGCACCTCGACCGTCTGGAAGCGGCGCCACAGCGCCCGGTCCTTCTCCAGGTGCCGCAGTTCCGCCGGGGTGGTCGCCCCCAGCACCCGCAGCTTGCCCCGCGCCAGCGCGGGCTTGAGGAGGTTCGCGGCGTCCACGCTGCCGCCCTCGGTCGCCCCAGCGCCCACCAGGGTGTGCAGCTCGTCGATGAACAGCACCGCGTTCTGCCCGTCCAGCGCCGCCAGCACGCCCTTGAGTCGCGCCTCGAAATCACCCCGGTAGCGCGTCCCGGCCAGCAGCGCCCCCAGATCCAGCGCATAGACCGACGCGCCCCGCAGGAAGCCCGGCGCCTGTCCGTCCACGATCCGCTGCGCGAGGCCCTCGGCCAGCGCCGTCTTGCCCACGCCCGGTTCGCCGACCAGCACCGGGTTGTTCTTCCCGCGCCGCGCCAGCACATGCACCACCCGCTCCAGCTCCGACGTCCGCCCGATCACCGGATCGAACGCCCCGGCGCGTGCCTGCGCCGTCAGGTCCGACGCGTAGGCCTCCAGCGGGTCCACCTCCGCCTCCGGCGCCTCGGGGGCCGGGCCGTCCACGCCCGCCACGCGCCGCTCGCGGTCACGGCCCGGCACCTTCGCCGCGCCGTGCGACACGAAACTCAGCACGTCCAGCCGCGACGCCCCCCGCGCCTCCAGCGCCGAACGGGCCGGACTGTCTGGTTCCTCCAGCAGTTCCACGAGGACCCGCGCGCCATCCGCGACCTCATGCCCCTTCCCGCTGGCGTGCAACTGCAACACCGCGCCCTCCACGACCCGGTGCACGCCCAGCGTGAAATCCGGCTCGGCGTCCGGCACCACCTCGAACTCCGCCAGCAGCGACTGCAGATCCTCACGCAGCCGCTCGACATCCACACCCACCGCCAGCAGCGCCTCCCGCGCCTCCGGATCGTGCGTCAGGGCCAGCAGCAGATGCTCCAGCGTGACCAGCTCATGCCCCGCCTCACGCGCGTAATCCGCCGCGCGGGCGATCGTGACCTGCAGGTGATCGCCGATCATGCGTCCGGCTCCGGTTCCGCCACGACCCGCAGGGGGTGCCCGTCACGCCGGGCGTGGTTCATGACCTGCGCGACTTTCGTCTCGGCGACGTCACGGGTGTACACGCCAGCCACGCCCTGCCCCTTGTGATGCACGGCCAGCATGATCAGTTCCGCCTCCTGCTCGGCCTTGCGGAAGTAGCGTTGCAGCACCATCACCACGAATTCCATGGGGGTGTAGTCGTCGTTCAGCAGGAGCACCCGGAACAGGCGGGGCCGCTGCGTATGCGTGCGTTCCAGCGTCTGGGTGCGCGAGTCGAGGTCGCGGCGCGTCATGCGCCCGAGTGTACCCGCCCGCGCCCGCCGGGGCTGCGGCGGCCCTCACGGTGCGGCGCCCACCCCGCAGGGCAACGGGCGACCCACCCGCGAAGGAAGGTCGCCCGCGCTGGGGTCCGGGTTACTCGCCGCTGGGCTGCGGGGCGACGGGCGGCGTCTGGAGGTGGCGGGTCATGAGGACCAGCACGAACAGCGCGTGGATGCACAGCAGACCGAAGACCTCCAGGGTGGGCTGCGTGACGTACCCGGCGGCACCGACGAGCTGGAAGAGGATCATGACGAGCAGGCCCTGCTGGCGCGCGTCGGGACGGCGCAGGAAGACGAAGGTGCCGCCCGCCATGCTGAAGAGCAGCGGCAGCAGCAGCGCGTTAAGCATCTCTTGAGACATACCTCATTATTGAACGACAACTCTGACAGGCATATGACCCGCCGGGAAGTTGTGTGAGCAAATGGGCATTTCTCCGTGCTGAACTGCCTGGACAGGTCCTTCATCAAAGGCGGTATCGACTCAGCTGCCTGTCATCCACACACAGGCCTCTCAGGGAATTCACATCCAGCCAGCCGTCCCGGAACTCGATCGGGCCGTTCAGCAGGTCGTCCCGCAACTTCAGCACGAAGCTCAGTTCGCACGGCTCGGTCACCTCCGCCTGCGTGGACAGCAGCGCCGCGTGAATGGTGCCCAGCCCCGTGCTGGCCTGCGACCCCACCATGCCGCGCTTCCCGGCCGCCGCCGCGCGGCGCAGCATCTGCAGGCCGTCCGTGAACCCGTTGCGGGCCGTCTTCACGTTCAGCACGTCGAAGGTATCAAAGTCCAGTTCCCGCTCCAGATCGGCGGGCGTGAAGCACGAGTCGTCCGCCACGACCGGCAGGCGACCCTGCGCATGCAATTCGGCGCGGGCACGCAGATTCCGCGCTGGAAGGGGTTCTTCCACGTACATCAGCCCGGCCTCGCGCATCGCGTCCAGCGCCGCCGGGGCCGACTGCGGCGTCAGGGTCTCGTTGCTGTCCGCATACAGCAGCACCTCACCGCCGAACTCGGCGCGCAGCTCGCGGATCACGCGCAGGTCCCGCTCGTGCTCGCGGCCCACCTTCACCTTCAGGCAGCGCACGCCCGCCGAGACCACGCGCCGCGCCTCGTCCAGCATCTCCTGCGGCGGGGCGATCCCCAGGATGAAACTGGGCCGCACCCGCGTGTTCGGCCCCAGCAGCGTGTCGAACAGCGTGACTCCCCGCGCGCGGGCGCGGGCGTCGTGCAGCGCCATGTCCAGCGCGCCGCGCGCCGTGTGGTTGTTCACCACACTGTTCCGCACGCGGTCCAGGGCCGCCTCGTCCGTGATCGGCAGGCCCACCAGAGCCGCCTCCAGGTGCGCGAGGATGCCCAGGACGCTCGCGGTCGTCTCGCCGTAGATCGTCGGGCGCGGTGTGGCCTCCGCCATGCCCACCGTGCCGTCCGAGAGGGTCACGCGCACCAGCACGTGCTCGGCGGCACTCAGGGCCGAGTGCGCCCCCCACGCCAGCGCCGACGTCAGCGGCAGGCGGAAGGGAACGCCCTCCAGGCGCGCGACCGTCGGGGCGCTCACGCCTCACCTCCGGCCCAGGCGCGCACCGCCGCCGCCACGCCCGCCGGGTCGAGCGCCACGGTGTCCAGCACCAGCGCCCGCGCGGACGGCAGGGTCCGCAGGAACGCCTCGGCGGCCGCCGGGTCGTAATTGCGGCGTTCCGACACCACGATCTTCACCTTCGCCAGCACGTCCGCCGGAGCGAACCCCTGAGCGGGCAGCGCGGCCAGGTCATCCAGTTCCGCCGGGGTGAACACTGCCTCCACGCCCTTCAGCGCCGCCAGTTCCTCCCGCAGCGCCCCGCCGGAGCCGCCCTGCACCTGATCGAAGGTGTCGGCGCGGCCCAGCAGCCGCCGCACCCGCACGAGGTCCGGCGCGCCCAGCGCCACGAAGCGCCACGCGGGGAACGCCTGAGCCGCGTACCTCACCTCGTCCAGGCCGCGCAGTCCGTCGAACACCGGGGCCTCGCCCCAGTGGGCGGTGTCCGCGATCAGCGACCCCAGCGCCTGCGCCATCCCGCCCGGATGCGCCTCGCGGTACGCGGCGGTCAGGCGGAAGCGTTCCTCACGGTCCCGCACGGGCGCGCCCGCCAGGGGCAGGATCATCACGGCGTCCGTCACCTCGCGCCGGTCCGGCAGCACCCGCACGCCGGCGTCCGCGCCGGTCAGGGCGGCCAGCGCCGTGCTCTTGCCCACACCCGTCACGCCCACCAGCACCGTCAGGGGCAGCTCGGACAGGGGACGTGCAGAGGGGTGGGCGGCGCGCCCGGCGCACGGAGGAACGGCAGGGAAGAGGTCGTCATGCCCCGCAGGCTACCTCGCAGCAAGACCAGCACCGGCGGGTTGAGTAATCATCTGATACAAAAAAGGATAAAAAACGAGTCGTATGCAAAGCAGTGTCGGAGGGTCACCCGCCCCGCCACCCCCCTCCTGCACGCGTCACAGTCAGGCAGCCCACCCGCACCCGGCCCGGCAGCGCCTATCCTGAACGCCATGATCGAGTCCCTCATCGGGCACACCCCCCTCCTGCAACTGACGCGCGTCGTCGAGCCCGGCATGGCCGACGTGTTCGTGAAACTCGAAGGACAGAACCCCGGCGGCAGCATCAAGGACCGCACCGCCCTCGGCCTGATCGAGGACGCCGAACGGCGCGGCCTCCTGCAACCCGGCGGGACCATCGTGGAACCCACCAGTGGCAACACCGGCATCGGCCTGGCGCAGGTCGCCGCCGCCAAGGGCTACAAGCTGATCCTGTGCATGCCCGCCAGCATGAGCGAGGAACGCAAACGCACCCTGGCCGCCTACGGCGCCGAACTGATCCTCACCGACCCTGCCCGCCGCATGCTCGCCGCCATCGAGGAAGCCGAGAAGCTCGTGCAGGAACGCGGCGCCGTCATGATGAACCAGTTCGGGAACCCCGCCAACCCCGCCGTTCACGAACGCACCACCGGCCCCGAACTGTGGGAGCAGATGGACGGCCGCATCGACGCCTTCGTGTACGGCAGCGGCACCGGCGGCACCATCAGCGGCGTCGGCCGGTACCTGAAACGCATGAACCCCGCCGTGCAGATCATCGCCTGTGAACCCGCCCGCAGCAACGTCCTCACCGGCGGCGAGATGGGCACCCACGGCTTCCAGGGCATGGGCCC
Source organism: Deinococcus sp. JMULE3 (assembly GCF_013337115.1). Classification (NCBI taxonomy): domain Bacteria; kingdom Thermotogati; phylum Deinococcota; class Deinococci; order Deinococcales; family Deinococcaceae; genus Deinococcus; species Deinococcus sp. JMULE3. The sequence goes on along the minus strand of NZ_SGWE01000004.1, from coordinate 625,182 downwards.
CGGCTTCATCCCGGACAACCTCGACCGCAGCGTCATCGACGACGTCATCGACGTCTGGGAGGAAGACGCCTACCCCCTGGCCCGCCGCCTGGCGCAGGAGGAAGGCGTGTTCGTCGGCATGAGCAGCGGCGCCATGGCCTGGGCCGCGCTTGCGGTCGCCCGCCGCCTGGGCCCAGGCAAGCGTGTCGCCACCATCGCCTGCGACACCGGCGCCCGCTACCTGACCACCAGCCTCTTCGCGGGCGAGGGCGACACGCCCCCCGGCTACCTGCCCCGCTCGCGCCAGCGCACCGCCTGACCGCCGCACCCAGGGCCCCACACCACTGCGGGGGTGATTGTCCAGACATCCGCGCGCCCGCTACAGTGACGCGGATGTCACCCCAGAAACTCACCGCCGAACTCATCGGCACCTTCGCGCTCGTCTTCACCGGCCTGCTCGCCATCAACAATGAAGCCACCCTGCTGGGCGTCGCCTTCGCGCACGGCCTGATCATCGCCGTGATGGCCATGGCGCTCGGCACCGTCAGCGGCGGGCAGTTCAACCCCGCCGTCAGCGTCGCCCTGAGCCTCAGCGGCCACCAGGACTGGCGCACCACCCTCAGCTTCATTCCCGCGCAACTGACCGGCGCGGCGCTGGGCGCCCTGGCCGCGCTTGCTGTTGCCGGACCCGCCCGCATGCAGGCCATCGGTTACGGCACGCCCGCCCTCAGCGGCGTCACGCTGGGCGGCGGCCTCCTGGCCGAGGTGATCGCCACCGCCTTCCTGGTCCTGGTGATCGTGAAGGTCGCCATCCACCAGCGGCACGTCCTGGGCGGCCTGATCGTCGGCCTGACCATCGTCGCGGACATCCTCGCCACCGGCCCCCTGACCGGCGCCGCCATGAACCCCGCCCGCGCCTTCGGCCCCGCCCTGATCGGCGGGAACTGGACCGACCAGTGGGTGTACTGGGTCGGCCCGCTGCTGGGCGCCGCCATCGGCGCGCTGCTCGCCACCTTCACCGAAGGGCTCACGCCCCGCCGCGTGCCCGAACAGCTGAACTGAATCAGGACACAGGAGAGAGGCCCGGCGCTGCGTGCGACCGGGCCTCCGCTGTTCTTGTTTCCGTCAGCGGCGTCCGCCGAACATGCCGATCAGGTCGTCCAGGGCGCTGCCGTCGCGGTCGCCGTCCAGCGCGCGGTTCAGCGTGCCGAACAGGTCACCGCCCTGCGACTGCCCCATCTGCGGCTGAGGAGGGGCGCTGCGGCCCGCGTCCGGGTAACCCGGCAGGACACTCCCACCGAGGCCGCCGCCGAGGCCGCCACCCAGCCCACTGTCCATCCGGGGCGACTGCTGGGGCACCTGCGCCTGCGATTGACCGCCGCCCAGCAGCCCGCCGAGCAGGCCACCCAGGCCGCCGCCGCCCACCAGTCCGCCCAGGATGCTGCCCAGGTCCGGACTGCCGCCCGCGCCGCCGCCGCCGCTGTTCGTGGGGTTCGCGGCCGCGCCGCCCTGCCGCTGACGGCCCAGGTACGCCAGCACCAGCGGGGCCAGCATGCTCAGGATCTGCATGGCCAGCTGCGGGTCGATCCCGGCGCGTTTGCTGACCGCCTGCGCCGCCTGCGTCTGCTGCCCGCCGAAGACGTGCCCGAGGATCTTCTGCCCGTCGCGCGTGTCTGGCGTCTGCCCCTGCGCGAAGGCGTCCAGCGCGCTGCCGTCGTGACGACTCAGGGCGCCGCTCAGGGCGTCCAGACCGCCGGGCTGCGCGGCGTTGCGGGTCAGGGCGCCCAGCAGCAGCGGCAGCGCCGCCTGCAGGGCCGCCTGCGTCTGGTCCGGGCTGGTGCCCGCCTGCTGCCCGATGCGTTCCTGCGCCTGTCCCATCCCACCCAGCATGCCGAAGATGTCCATCATGGTGTGTTCCTCCTTGGAATGCGCCCAGCGTAAGCCGCGTGGGCCGGGCGTCCATCCGCCCGGCGTTCAGGAAACCCTGACGCACACCTCCGCTTCCCCCTCCGCCACCCGGCGTATTCCGCTGCTACCGCCTCGACCACTACTCTGAACGCTTCCGGTTCGGCAACTGGAGCAGGGAGGAAATCATGACCACCATGCCCGCCCCCCCCACGGGGGGCCACGTCTCACGCCTGTCCCGGCTGGCGCTGCCCCTGGCCGTCGCCCGGCTGGGTTTCCAGCGGCAGTTCGCGTACCCGCAGGCGGCCCTGTGGGGCCTGATCACCAACTCGTTCTTCGGCCTGCTGCGCGTCGCGGTGCTGCTGGCCCTGTTCGGCACCCGCCCGCAGGTCGCCGGGTACACCCCGCAGGACGCCATCACGTACACCGGGCTGACCCAGGCGTTCATCATGGCGTTCAGCCTGTTCGGCTGGTTCGACTTCATGCGCGTCGTCCACCGGGGCGAGGTGACAGCGGACCTGCTGCGCCCCGCCAGCCTGCTGGGCTTCTGGGCCGCGCAGGACGCCGGCCGGGCGCTGGGGCAGCTGGTGCTGCGCGGCCTGCCCATGCTGCTGATCTTCCAGATGGTCTGGGGCCTGAACTGGCCGCCCGGCCCGCTGGCGTGGGCGCAGGTCACCCTGAGCGTCCTGCTGGCCTGGGCGTGCGGGTTCCTGTTCCGCTTCCTCGTGAACTGCGCGGCGTTCTGGTCCCCGGACGCCGTGGGCTTCGGACGCTTCGCGTGGGCGGTGCTGGGCCTGGGCTGCGGCTTCCTGATGCCCCTGGCCTTCTTCCCCGACGGTGTTCGTGCCGTGCTGGCCTGGACGCCCTTTCCCGCCATGCTGAACACCACCGTGGAACTCTGGGTGGGCGTCACCACCGGCCCGGCCGCCTGGGCGGCCCTGGGCACGCAACTGGCCTGGACCGTGGCGCTGCTGCTCGCCTGCCGGGTCACGCTCCGCGCGGGCCTGCGGCGGCTGGAGGTCGCCGGTGGCTGACCTGCGGCATCACCTGACCCTGTACGTCCGGCTGCTGGGCGCGCAGATCCGTTCGCAGGGCGCGCACCGCACCTCCTTCATCCTCGACGCGCTCGGCAGCCTCCTGATCACCGCCGCCGAGTTCGCCGCCCTCGCGCTGGTCCTCCCACGCTTCGGCGGGCTGGGCGGCTGGACGCTGGGCGAGATCTGCCTGCTGTACGGCCTCGCGGAACTCGCGTTCGTCCTGATGGACATCCTGTTCGGCGGCTTCGACGCGCCCAACCTCTCCGCGCACGTCCGCAGCGGTTCGTTCAGCACGTTCCTGCTGCGCCCCGCCCCGCTGACGTTGCAGGTGTTCGCGTCCGACTTCGCGTTGCGCCGCCTGCCACGCGTGCTGCTCGCCGCTGCCATCGCCGCGTACGGCCTCACGCACGCGCCCCTCGCCGCTGGGCTCGAAACGGCCGCCCTCCTGACCGCTGCCGTGCTGGGCATGATCTGCTTCTTCGGCGGGCTGTTCGTCATCGGCGGCACCCTGACGTTCTGGACGGTGGACAGCGTCGAGGCCATGAACGTCCTCACCTACGGCGGCCGCACCCTCATCAGCTACCCCATGGACATCTACAGCGCGTGGCTGCGGCGCACCTTCACGTACCTGATCCCCGCCGCGTTCCTGTCCTACCTGCCCGCCCTGCACCTCCTGGGCCGCCCCCTGCCCGACGGCCTGCCCGGTTGGGCCGCGCTGATCGGACCGCTGGCCGGACCACTCGTGCTGGCCGCCGCGTTCGCGTTCTGGCGTGTCGGCGTGCGGCACTACCAGGGCACCGGAACATGATACGGATTCCGTTTGTTTCGTTGACAGATCGGAACACCGCCGATCCGTCAACTCCACGTCCGGAACCCGCTTTGCTCCTTCTCGCATCCGCTCGGATTGAACGGTTTGTACAAACCATTCAATCGGAGTCCGTATGACACCGCTCGCCACAGCCCCGAAGGGAGGCACCCCATGATTCACGTAGAGCACCTGCGCAAGACCTTCACCACCCGCACCGGCCGCTTCCTGAGCGCGGGGCGGCGCACCCACGAGGCCGTCCGGGACGTGTCCTTCCACATTCCACGCGGCGAGATCGTCGGGTACCTCGGGCCGAACGGGGCGGGGAAGAGCACCACCGTCAAGATCCTCACCGGCCTGCTCGTGCCCGACAGCGGCACCGTCACGGTGGGCGGCCTGACGCCCTGGCAGGACCGCCGCCGTCACGTCGCGCGGCTCGGCGCGGTGTTCGGGCAGCGCACCACCCTGTGGTGGGACCTCCCGGTCACCGAGAGCCTGCGCCTCCTGCGGCACGTCTACCGCATCCCGCACGCGACGTGGCAGGCGAACCTGAGCACCTTCACGGACCTGCTGGACCTCGGGCCGTTCCTGCATACCCCCGCCCGCGCGCTGTCGCTGGGCCAGCGGATGCGCGCCGACCTCGCCGCCGCGCTGCTGCACGACCCCGAACTGCTGTTCCTGGACGAACCCACCGTCGGCCTGGACGTCGTGGCCAAGGAACGCATCCGGGACTTCATCGCGCACGTCAACCGCGAACGGGAGGTCACGGTGCTCCTCACCACGCACGACCTCGGGGACGTGGAACGCCTCGCACGGCGCGTGCTGATCATTGACCACGGGCAGCTGCTCTTCGACGGCGACCTCGCCCGACTTCAGGCCGCGTACGGCTCGCAGCGCGAACTGCACGTCGAGTTCAGCGGACCCGTCCCCGACGCCGGGGTGCCCGGCCTGACCCTCCTGACCCACGAACCGGGCCGCGCCACGTACGCCTTCACGGGAGCCGCAGCGGACCCCATCGCCCGCGTCACCGCGCACGCGCCCGTCCGGGACCTGACCGTACGCGAACCGGACATCGAGGCCACCATCCGCCGCATCTACGAGGGCGACCTGCTCCGCGCCGGGGTAGGGTAGAGGTCATGTCGCACCCTGAAGCCACGGGCCCGGCCCCCAGCGTGAGCACAGGCGCGCTGTTCCTGATGATCCTGACCTGCGCGGTCGCCTTCAACGTCCTGTTCCTGACAGTCATCCCCGACGACCGCCCCCTGCGTCTCGCCTGCGCCGCCCTGCCCCTCGCCCCACTTCTGTGGACCGCCGCCGCCGTCTGGCGGGCGCGCGGCGTGCCCAGCCCATTTCCCGCCCCGCTCCTTCCCCTCACGGCCACCCTCCTCAGCCTGCCCGTGTCCGGCGCGGCCCTCCGCCTCGCGCAGGGCGACACGCTGCCCGCCGGACAGTGGGCCTTCCTGGGACTGGCCGCGCTGGCGTTCCTCGGGGCGACGATCTACACGTACCGCACCCGGCCTTGACCACCCTTCTGCCGCCCACACACTTTCGGGGTGACCCGGTCCCCGTCGCCCGCGCGCTGCTGGGTGGAACGCTCGTGCGCGTGCTGGACGGCGGGGAACGCCTGACCGGGCGGATCGTCGAGGTCGAGGCCTACGACTGCCCCCGCGACCCCGCCTGCACCGCCGGACGCTTCCACGCGGCCCGCAGTGCCGACATGGCCATCCCGCCCGGCACGTGGCTGTTCTGGACGGCGCACGGCCACCCGCTGCTGCAGGTCGCGTGCCGCCCGGAGGGCGTGTCGGCCAGCGTCCTGATCCGCGCACTGGAGCCGCTGGAGGGCCTGGGGCACATGCTGACCTTCCGACCCGTCACCCGCGAACGGGACCTGACGAACGGCCCCGCCAAACTCGTGTACGCGCTGGGCCTGAACCCCGCGCGGATCAGCGGGCGGCCCGTGAACGCCCCGGAACTGCACCTCCTGCCGCCCCCCGCACCCCTCCCCGACGAGGAGGTGGAGGTCACCGCCCGCATCGGCATCCGCGAGGGGCGCAACCTCCCGTGGCGCTTCACGATCCGCGGCAATCCCTGGGTGTCGCCCGCCACGCCCAGCATGGACCTCGCCCGGCCCACCTGAACCGGCACCGGGCCGATTCTCGCCGTGGTGGATGTGAGTCGTTCAGGACTCCCGGTGTCCACCCGCACGCACGGCCGCGTCACTGCGCGCGACCTCCTGCTGCGTGCCGCGCAGGTCCCGCCAGCCCCACACGTCACTGCTCATGCCCCCGAGCTGCGTGAACACCAGCATGCTGAGCGTTGCGCCGCACTCGGCAGCCGCCTGCACCTTGTGATGCCCGTCGAGCAGGTGGTGCATGTCGACACTCAACCCACCCAGCGGTGGCGACTGCGTGGAGATGCCCATGCCGTTCTGGCCGTGGCTGACCAGCAGCGTGACCGCGGTCGGCAGGGCGCCGCCCCGCAACTGGTCCCGGTAGTGCGCCACGCGGTCCACGTCCAGCCGGGACGCCGCCTGCGTCGGCAGGATCACCGTCCGCTCCAGGTAGACGAAATCCATGCCGTTCTGTCCGCGACGCACCAGGGATTCCGCGTCGCAGGCGTAGTACGGTTCGGTCCGGTGACGACCCGGCGGTTGCCCGCACAGCGTCACCAGTTCGTTCGACAGATAATCGTCCGGATCACCCAGGCGGACGGGTCGGGGGCGCAGGCGCCGCAGGAACACCAGATACTGTCCCGGTGGCAGCAGCGCCCCCAGGCCCGTCACCACCCGTGGGTCCAGGGTGTCCAGCCCGAGACTCAATGCCTCCTGGATGTGCTGAATGATGGGCAGCGGGGGTTGCAGGCGGCCCGGTAGCACCTCGAACAGCGCCGGGGCGGTCGAGGACCACCCGAATGCCCGCGTGACCGTCACGCCGTGCAGGTCCAGGTACCCGACGGGCCTCCACTGCACGGGGCGCGCGGCGGCGTCGCCCTGCACGGTCAGGTGCGCGAACGGCACGCTCCCCACCTGCCCCTGCACCCACTCCGGCGGGATTCGCCTGATCTCCGGCGAGTCAGGGGGGCTGTCCAGCGAGAGTGGTGTCCCGCCCGGCGCGACCAGGATCGGCGCGCCGTTCAGGAGGCGGCCCCGCGCCATCCACTCGTCCCGTTCGGCCAGGGTCGCCAGTTCCCCGGCATCCGGGCGCGACGGTCCACCCCGGTCCGTCAGGAGCCACCACACGTCCCGCAACCACTGCAGCGTCATTCCTGGCTTCCAGTGGTGTCCAGCAGCGCCGCGACGCCCTGCACCGCCGTGCGTTCGCCGCGCAGGACCTCGCCGCGCAGGGCGTGCAGCCGCGCCGGGTCGAGGCCCGCCTGGAACGCCCGCCACGCGGCCTCGCGCAGCAGTTCGTCGAACCACTGCGCTGCCTGCCGCTGCCGTTTCTCGCGCAGGTTCACCGCCGCGCGGTACGCCTCGACGGTGCTCCACACGGCGTCCAGGCCCTCGCCCGTCAATGCGGAGGCCCGCAGTGCCATGGGCCGCCACGGCGCGTCGTGCGGGGTCAGCAGCGTCAGCGCCGTCCGTAACTCCGTCTGGGCGCGCACCGCCGCCTGCGGGTTCGTGTCGGCCTTGTTCACCACACACACGTCCGCGAGTTCCATGATCCCCCGCTTGATGCCCTGCAACTCATCCCCCGCGTTCGGGAGGGTCAGCAGCACGAACAGGTCCGTCATGGCCGCCACCTGCGTCTCGCTCTGACCCACGCCCACCGTCTCCACAAGAATCACGTCGAAGCCCGCCGCCTCGCACAGAGTGATCGACTCGCGCGTGCGCCGCGCCACGCCGCCCAGCGTGCCCCCGCTGGGGCTGGGCCGGATGAACGCATTCGGATGCACCGTCAGGCGCGGCATGCGCGTCTTGTCGCCCATGATGCTGCCGCCCGTCCGGGCCGAACTGGGGTCCACGGCCAGCACCGCCACCCGGTGCCCCGCGTCGGCCAGCCGCACGCCCAGCGCCTCGATGAACGTGCTCTTGCCCACGCCCGGCACGCCCGTCAGGCCGATCCGCACCGACCGCCCCGCACGCGGCAGCACCTCCGAGAGGAGGGCCTGCGCCTGCGCCTCATGCTCGGGCCGCGTGGACTCGACCAGCGTGATCGCCTTCGCCAGCGCCCGCCGCGCGCCCGACAGCAGCGGCAGCGTCAGGGGATGGGCAGCGGTGGGCAAGTGAACCTCTCTATCAGCTCGGCGGGACGCAGTTCGCGTTCCAGGGTCGGCCAGGGGACGCGGTTCTCGGGCTGCACGTCGCCCCACTCGCGGGTCTGCACGACCTGCCCGTCCGGGCCGATCAGCCGTTCGATCCGCGCGGCCACTGCGTCCTGGCCGGGCGTGCGGCGCAGCACCCACGAGTACACGCGGGGGCGGCCCGCCTCGTCCCAGTCGATGCGCTGCTCGGTCCGGTCCGGGTTCCAGCCGGACGCGGCGCGCAACACCAGCCGTCGCACCGTGCCGCGCGCGTCCGTCCAGGTCTGCACGTCGAAGAACGCATCCATGATGCACCCCATCGACGAGCCCTGGAACGCCCGCCACCCTCCCAGCGCCGCGTCGTTCCCGCTCACGACCGCCCGCGCGGACGCGGCAGGGGAGAGGCCCACCGGGTTGCCCGCTCCGCCCGCCAGTGCCGCACCACCCGACAGCGGCGCACTCAGCAGCAGCGCCAGCAGCACGTGCTTCAGCATGTCAGCCCCCCCGGCACTACGCGCAGGTACGACCTCAGCGGTGTCGTCACGCCCCGCGCGCGGAACCCCGTCTCCTTCACCAGTCGCCCCCGCGCGTCGAACGACCCACGCACGTCCAGCAGGCGACCCGCGAAGCCACTCCAGCTCACGCTGAGGCCCGTCAGGCGCCCGGCCCGGTCGTAACTCTGCCGCACCCATAACCGGTTGTCCGGCACCAGTCGCGCGTACGTCAGGCTCCGCACGCGGCCCGAGCGGTCCAGCAGGAACGTCGTGCCCCCCCGCTCGCACACCCGCAGGCCCCCCACCTGCGCGGGCGGCCCCGCAGGCGGCGCGGGCAGAGTCATCCCCACCGCGCCCGCACCACCCAGACCAGTCCCAGTCACGCCCAGCACGGCAAACGCCACCACAGCCCTCAATCGCTTCAGCATGCGCGCAGGTACGCGGGAGAGGAGCAGAGGTTGCGAGACACGCGCGTCAGGCTCTCCGGCGAAAGATCAGGGAGATCAGCCAGACGACCAGACTCACGATAAAGAGAACAGCCGTCACGAGAACCAGCAGAAGTGGCGGGTTGACCTTCGGGAGGCTATCCCAGGACTCCGGGCCGCCACCGGAAAGCAGAAAGATGAAGCCCATCCCCAGAGGTTCGAGCAGTAGAAGTGCGCCCGCGACCAAGCCCAGGAGGCTGACCGTCATGCCCCCGCAGCCCAGGTGCCGCCAGACCCGGCTGGGATCGGCGGGGGCCGGGATCTGCGGGCTGGGCTGGGGTGTGCTCACGCCTGTTCGCGGGTCCGCAGGAGGTTCAGCACTTCGCGGGCGCTGTTGAGGATGGGGGTGCCGGGGCCGAAGATGCCCGCCGCGCCTGCCTCGCGCAGCGCGGGGTAGTCCTGTTGCGGGATCACGCCACCCACGACGACGAGGATGTCCCCCGCGCCCTGTTCACGCAGCGCGGCGATCAGTTGGGGCACGAGGGTCTTGTGCCCGGCGGCCTGACTGCTCACGCCGACGACGTGCACGTCGTTCTCGATGGCCTGCCGCGCGGCCTCGTCGGGCGTCTGGAAGAGGGGGCCGACGTCCACGTCGAAGCCCAGGTCGGCAAAGCCGGTGGCGATGACTTTCGCGCCGCGGTCGTGGCCGTCCTGGCCCATCTTCACGACGAGGATGCGGGGGCGGCGGCCCTCGGCCTCGGCGAAGGCCTCGATTTCGCCCTGGAGGGATGCGAAGCCCTCGTCGCCGTCGTACCCGGCGGCGTACACGCCCGACAGGGTGCGGATCTCGGCGGCGTGGCGGCCCCAGGCGCGTTCCAGGGCGTCGCTGACCTCGCCGACGGTGCAGCGGGCCTGCATGGCGGTCACGCTCAGGGCCAGCAGGTTGCCTGTGCCGCTGCGGGCGGCGTGTTCCAGCGCAGTCAGGGCGGCCTGCACGGCCTGCGGGTCGCGCGTTTCCCGCACGTGGTTCAGGCGGGCGATCTGCGCGTCCCGGACGGCGGCGTTGTCGATGTCCAGCACGTCCACCGGGGTGTCCTGCGTGGGGCGGTACTTGTTCACGCCGACGATGACGTCCTCGCCCCGGTCGATGCGGGCCTGTTTGCGCGCGGCGGACTCCTCGATGCGCAGTTTCGGCACGCCGCTCTCGATGGCCTTCGCCATGCCGCCCAGTTCCTCGACCTCGCGCATCAGTTCCCGCGCCTTCTCCGCGAGGTCGTGGGTGAGGCGTTCCATCATGAAACTGCCGCCCAGGGGTCCACGACGTGCGGGATGCCGGTCTCCTCCTGAATCACCAGCTGGGTGTTCCGCGCGATACGGGCGCTGAAGTCGGTGGGGAGGCCGATGGCCTCGTCGAAGGAGTTCGTGTGCAGGCTCTGCGTGCCGCCGAACACGGCCGCCATCGCCTCGACGGTCGTGCGGATGACGTTGTTGTACGGGTCCTGCTCGGTGAGGCTCCAGCCGCTCGTCTGGCAGTGGGTGCGCAGCGCGCGGCTCATGGGATTCCTCGGTTCGAAGGGCGCCATGAGTTCGCTCCAGAGCAGGCGGGCGGCGCGGAGCTTGGCGACCTCCATGTAGAAGTTCATGCCGATCCCGAAGAAGAAGCTCAGGCGCGGCGCGAACTCGTCGATGTGCAGGCCCTTCCCGAGCGCGGCCTTCACGTACTCCAGTCCGTCCGCGAGGGTGTACGCGAGTTCCAGCGCGGCGTTCGCCCCGGCCTCCTGGATGTGGTACCCGGAAATGGAAATCGAGTTGAAGCGTGGCATCTGCTGCGCCGTGAACTCGATGATGTCCGCGATGATCCGCATGCTGGGCGCCGGGGGGTAGATGTACGTGTTGCGCACCATGAACTCTTTGAGGATGTCGTTCTGGATGGTCCCGGACAGCTGATCGAGGGTCGCGCCCTGCTCCAGGCCCGCCACGATGTACCCCGCCAGGATCGGCAGGACCGCGCCGTTCATGGTCATCGACACCGACATCTCGGACAGGGGGATGCCGTCGAAGAGGATCTTCATGTCCTCGACGCTGTCGATGGCGACCCCTGCCTTGCCCACGTCGCCCACCACGCGCGGGTGGTCGCTGTCGTACCCGCGGTGCGTGGCGAGATCGAACGCGACCGAAAGGCCCTTCTGCCCGGCCGCGAGGTTGCGTCGGTAGAAGGCGTTCGACTCCTCGGCGGTACTGAAGCCCGCGTACTGGCGGATCGTCCAGGGGCGCGCGGCGTACATGGTGGCGCGCGGCCCGCGCGTGAAGGGCGGCAGGCCCGGCAGTGAGGCCGTGTCCACGTCCCGGGTGTCGTCTGCGGTGTACAGGGCCTGGAGGGTGATGCCCTCGGGCGTCTCGCGGTTCAGGCGCGCCGGGTCGGCGCCTTTCAGGTCCTTGCTGGCCTGGGCTTTCCAGGCACTCAGGTCGGGCATGTGTGTTCCTCCGTGTGCTGCCGCCATCATGCCACCCACCCCGCACCTGCACCAAACGCCCGTTCGGTCCCGGCTCCCGAAGCCTGTCCCGCTGTGTGGAACAGCCGCACACCGCATCATTCTGTTTCAGTGAGAAAACACTGCTCCCGCTTCGCCCCCCGTGAAACGGGACTGTGGGGGATGCTAAGCTTCTGCCCGTGACCCCCGACACCCCCGAAGCGAGGCGCGTGAAGCTCGCGCCGAGCATCCTCGCCAGCGATTTCGCCCGCCTGGGCGAAGAACTCCGCGCCATCGACAGCGCCGACTGGGCGCACGTGGACGTCATGGACGGCCAGTTCGTCCCGAACATCAGCTTCGGACTGCCCATCCTGGCCGCCGCCCGTGCCGCCAGCAGCCTGTTCATGGACGTTCACCTGATGATCGACCGGCCCGAACGGTACCTGCGTGACTTCGCCGACGCCGGAGCCGACAGCCTGACCGTCCACGTCGAGAGCACCCCCCACATCCACCGCGCCGTGCAGCAGATCAAGGAACTGGGCAAGAAGGCAGGCGTCACCCTGAACCCCGGCACGCCCCTGGAAACCCTGCGACCCGTCCTGGCCGACGTGGACCTCGTCCTGATCATGAGCGTCAACCCCGGCTTCGGCGGGCAGAAGTTCATCCCGCACAGCCTTGAACGCATCCGCACCGTCCGCCGCTGGCTCGACGAGATCGGCAGCCCCGCCGAACTGCAGGTCGACGGCGGCGTCAGCGCCACCAACGCCCGCGCCGTCGTCGCCGCCGGAGCCAGCAACCTCGTCGCCGGAAGCGCCGTGTTCGGCAAGGACGGCGCGCAGGCCGGACTGGAACGCCTCCGCGAGGCCCTGAAATAACATGCGCCTGCGGGTCGACCTCCTCCCACACGGCAACTACCCGGACGTCGTGGTCATCATCGACGTGCTGCGCGCCACCACCACCGCCGTCACGTACCTCGAACGCGGCGCCGACGCCCTGCTCCTGACCGCCACGCCGGAGGTCGCCCTGAACCTCCGCACCGAAGGCAGCCCCTACGTGCTCGGCGGGGAACGCGGCGGCCTGCCCATCCCCGGCTTCGACTTCGGCAACAGCCCCGTCGAGGCCGCCGGGCAGAACTTCACCGGCAGGACGGTCGTCATGAACACCACCAACGGCACCGGCGCCGCCCACACCGCCGCGCAGACCGGTAAGCACATCTTCCTCGCCGCGCTGACCAACGCGCACGCCGCCGCCCGCCGCGCCCGCGCCGCCGCCACCGAGGAAATCGCCATCGTCTGCGCCGGCACCGACGAACACGTCGGCCTGGAAGACGTCTACGCCGCCGGGGTCCTCGCCGAGTACCTGCTCGCCATGGGTGAATTCAGCATCGACGACGGCGCCCGCATCGCCCTGACGGTGCGCCGCAACAGTGGCAACCCCCTGGAAGCCCTGGGCAGCAGCGGACACGGCCAGCACCTCATGCGCCTCGGCCTGGGCGAGGATGTCCGGTGCGCCGCCGGACTGAGCACCAGCACGATCGTGCCCACTCTGGACCCCGGTGACGCCCCTGAAGGCACCCTGAGATTCACCGCCGGGTGAGGTGAGTCCACCCATTCCCGCCCGCCTGCCCCCCCGGCACGGCGGGCGGTTTCGTCCGCCTGGCCAGAAGCGATTCGCTAGCATGAAGGTTGCATGAACGGCCCGACCCTTCTGAACCTCCTCCGCACCGGCGACATCGAACCCCTGCACGCCCACCTCACCGACCTGCAGGCGCAGTACGAAGCCGGGCAGATCAGTGAAGGCGACCTGCTACGGGCCTTCACTGCCTTCCAGACCTCCGACCTGACCCTGGGAGAAGGCTTCCAGAAGTGGACTGAGATTTACCCCAGCACGTACGCCCCGCACGTTGCGCTGGCGGGCTGGTTCCTGGGACGAGGCTGGGAAGCGCGCGGGCAGGGCACATCCAACCACGTCAGCGACCAGGGCTGGCGCGCGATGGACCACTTCCTGACGCAGGCAGACGGGTGCTCCCGCCACGCTGCCACCCTCACCGCCAACCCCCTGGCCGCCTGGAACGTCACCGGACTGGCCAGCAACGCGCGCGGCTGCCAGTTGTGCCTGAACGACGTGCAGACGCAGCAGTACCCGGACTGGTTCACGCGCGCCGTTCAGGACAACCCGGGCACCCTCGCCCTGCGCCGCGTCATGCTGCTGCACCTGCGTACCGAGTGGGGCGGCAGCGAGGAACACATGCTCACCTTCGTGCGCCAGCAGCAGGACGCCGGACTGCTCAGTCAAACCGACGTACAGCGCCTCTGGGCCGAGTTCCACAGTCGCGTGTCGCATCACGCCCTGGCGTTCGCGGACGAACCGTCAGTTGCGGTGGAACGCGCCCGCATCGCAGCCGAACTCCACCCCCTGGAAGCCGAGCAGCTGTTCATTGCCCTGACCAGAGTGCGGGGCAGCAGTGAAGCGCGTCTTGCTGCCCTGCAGCGTTACCTGGACGCCGCACTGCAGGAGCACGCCAAACCCGGTCGCATGTTCGGGTGGGCGCTGTCCCAGGCGCGGGACTGGATCGTTCCGGAGACCTCCCGCCTGGCCGAGCTGCTCACCCGAGCCGCACAGAGTGGTGACATTGACTCGGCGATCATGCTGGGTGAATTTCAGATTCAACATCCAAAGTGGGACCTGCCGGACGCCCGTCCTCTCCTGCGGCAGGCCCGCGATCAGGGACATACCGAGGCCGCCGAACTGCTGGTGGAATTTCACGAGTCGACGTTCCGTGAAGCGTTGAAGGACACACCACAGAAGCGCGAAGACATTCTCAAGGCTGCCGATCTTCTCAGTGGGGACATGAGCTGGCGCGTGTACAGCGACTTCGACACGTACCAAACGCAGTTCGGGCTGGATGCCCGGCAACAGTTCCGGTACCTGCACCGCGCGGCGGACAGCGGCAACAACAAGGCCCGCTTTGAGCTGGCGCGGCAGTTGAGGGCTGGGAACGTCGAACTGGGAGACGACGGCGTGCTGCGTCCAGTCGATACGCAACCCATCCAGGCCAGCCTGGACTATGCCCGTTACCTCCTGCAACGCGCCGCCCTGACCGACCACGCCCCGTCACGGAAAATCCTTGAGGCCATGGACGAGCATCAGTGGCAGGAAGGCCGCGCGCAGCGGCTCAACGTGCGAACTGTTCGTCCAGACCGGTTTAGTTTGTCGACTGAGTCCGAACGCCACAGCTTCCGGGGATACTGGTACCTGGGTGTTCTGCTGATCCTCGTGCTGTTCCGGGTGTTCGACCACCTGGGAGACGGGTCGTTCGATCCGCGCACATTGAGGTCGCAGCGTGCGGAAAGCGCCGAGCACCAGCGGTTGATGGAGCGGGTGGCGGCCGGGGAACTCCAGCCGGTCTTCGAGAAGGACGGCGTCCACTTTGAGCCGGTGACTCCCAAGTCCCCCTGAATCCCCGCTGACTCTTTCTTCGCGCGTCAGCCGTTACGCTGTGGGGCGTGACTGCTTTACCCGTGGACCTTCACCTGAGCCCCGTGACCTCGACCGAGTCGGTGGACTGGGCGGCCATTCCCAGTCCGGCGTTCGTGCTGGACGAGTCGCGCCTGCGCCGGAACCTGGAGTTGATCTCGTACGTGCAGCGGGAGAGTGGCGCGCAGATCATCGTGGCGTTCAAGGGCTTCTCGATGTGGTCGGCGTTCCCGATGCTGCGCGAGTACGGGATCACCGGCGCGACGGCCAGCAGCCTGAACGAGACGATCCTCGCCAAGGAGGAGATGGGCGGCGAGGTGCACGTGTACGCCCCGGCGTACAGCGACGAGGACTTCCCACGCATCCTGGCGCTGGCGGATCATCTGGTGTTCAACTCGTTCCGGCAGTGGGAGCGCTTTAAGCCGCAGGTGGAGGCCGCGCGGGCGGCGGGCCGGACGGTGCACGTGGGTATCCGCGTGAACCCCGAGTACGCCGAGGTGGAAACGGACCTGTACAACCCGGCGGGGCCGTTCTCCCGGCTGGGTGTGACGCGCCGCGAGTTCCGGATGGACCTGATGGACGGCGTGGACGGCCTGCATTTCCACACGCTGTGCGAGAAGGACAGCGACACGCTGGAGCGGACGCTGGAGGTGCTGGAACGCAACTTCGGGGACGTGCTCTCACGCGTGAAGTGGGTGAACTTCGGCGGTGGACACCTGATGACCCGCGAAGGGTACGACGTCCCGCGCCTGATCCGCGTGGTGCGCGCCTTCCGCGAGAAGTGGGGCGTGCACGTGATCCTGGAGCCCGGCAGTGCGTTCGGCTGGCAGACCGGGTGGCTGGTCAGCAGCGTGCTGGACGTCGTGCATAACGTGAAGGACGCCCTGCTGCTGGATATCAGCGTGTCGGCGCACATGCCGGACGTGCTGGAGATGCCCTACCGGCCCCGCATCCTGGGGGCGGGCGACCCGCCCGAGCTGGATCATCACCGTGAGACGACCGAGGGCGCGGGCGGCCATCCGTACATCATCGGCGGGACGACCTGCCTCGCGGGGGACGTGGTCGGGGAGTACGTGTTCGACCGGGCGCTGAACGTCGGGGACCGCGTGGTGTTTGACGACATGATCCACTACACGATGGTGAAGACGACGTTCTTCAACGGTGTGAAGCACCCGGATATTGGCATCCTGCGTCTGGACGGCTCGTACGACCGCGTGAAGTCGTTCGGCTACGAGGAGTTCCGCGCGAAGCTCAGCTGACAGCGGTTTTCAGAGGCGTTGAGGAAATCCCTCAACGCCTCTGAAACGAGCCGAGCGAGCAGCCGTGAACGACAGCGGTTGGAAGTGGAGCCCAGGGGCGTGCCGTTGGCCCTGGGGTGGAACTGGAAACCGCTGTGAGGGCAGCGTTGTGGGCCGCTCCCTCTGCGCGTGGGGGCGGCCCGTGTGCTGGAAAACGAGGATTTCGTTGAGAGGGTGTGCCTCTGCCGGTGGGCGGAGGTGCCGATTCTGACCCCGCGTGGTGGCCGCGCACGGTGCGGCGTTGCCTGCGGGGGGAGGGGTGGGCCGGGGGCGTGCGGTGTGTCCCTCCGGCAGTGTTCGGCTGATCCTGGCCTCTTGCGAGGTGCCCTGAGGGTATGGGCCGCAGCTGACCCGCCACTGAAGGGCGCCCTCATGGAGGCGCTTTCGGCCCTCATCGACCTTCAGGTGCGGCCGGTCGGGGGCGCGGGGTGTCTGCGCGCGTGCTGTCTGTGTGCCTGGGCTCGGCTGCGCCAGACAGCGGATGGTCGCTGCGCGGGACGGACGGTACACTGGGCGGCATGACGGCCCGCCCGATGATGCGAATGTCCCCCCGGCGCTGAGGAACGAGCAGCGACCGCGCGGGGCGTTTCCGATCAGGCCGGGACGCCCCGCCCGCCATTTCACGCCCCCGCCCGCAGCCCGTATCCTGAACAGGTTGCCCCCGGCGCGGCCCACCGCGCTGCGGGGAAGGAAGGACGCCCATGAGCCAAGACCCGTTTTTCATCACGACCGCCATCGACTACGCCAACGGCGCGCCCCACATCGGGCACGTCTACGAGAAGATCCTCACCGACGCCATCGCCCGCTACCAGCGCCTCGCCGGGCGGGACGTGTTCTTCCTGACCGGCACGGACGAGCACGGCGAGAAGATCGCCAAGGCTGCCGCGAAGGCCGGTCAGACCCCGCAGGTGTTCGTGGACGACCTCGCCACGCGCGCCTTCAAGGGCCTGTGGGACCGCCTGGAAATCAGCTACGACGACTTCGTCCGCACCACCGAGGGGCGCCACAAGCGTTTCGTGCAGGACGTCCTGCAGCGCGTGTACGACGCCGGGGACATCTACTTCGACGAGTACGAGGGCCTGTACTCGGTCGGCGCCGAGCGCTACGTCACCGAGAAGGAACTCGTCGAGGGGCCTGACGGCGTGCGCCGCTACCCCGGTGACAAGGACCCTCCCGAACTGCGCCGCGAGGCGAACTACTTCTTCCGCATGGAGAAGTACCAGGCGTGGCTGCTGGAGCACATCCAGGCGAACCCGGACTTCATCCAGCCCGCCGGGTACCGCAACGAGGTCATCGAGATGCTGCGTGAACCCATCGGGCCGCTGAGCATCTCCCGGCCCAAGAGCCGCGTCCCGTGGGGCATCGAGCTGCCCTGGGACCCGGACCACGTCACGTACGTGTGGTTCGACGCGCTGCTGAACTACGTCTCCGCCCCCGTCAGCAAGGGTGCCAGGCCCGACGTGATCGGCACCGCGTGGCACGTGATCGGCAAGGACATCCTCAAGCCGCACGCGGTGTTCTGGCCGACCATGCTCAAGGCCGCCGGGCTGCCCCCCTACCGCCGCCTCGTGGTGCACAGCCACATCCTCGCGGAGGACGGCCGCAAGATGGGCAAGAGCCTCGGGAACGCCATCGACCCCGAAGCGCTCGTGGGCGCGTACCCGGTCGACGCGATCCGCTACACCCTGCTGCGCGAGGCGACCCTGAGCGCCGACAGCCCCTACGGCGAGGGCATCCTGGTGAACCGCCTGAACAGCGACCTCGCCAACGACCTGGGCAACCTGCTGTCGCGCACCGTCAGCATGATCCAGAAGTACCGCGCGGGCGTCATTCCCGCCGCCGCCGAACCCAGCGACCGTGACCGCGAGATCGAATCGGCGGCGCTGGCCCTGCCCGGACAGATCCTGGGCCTGGTGGACGACCTGAAGATCAACATGGCGATCGAGGCCGCCATGAACTTCGTGCGTGACCTGAACCGCTACATCGCCGAGAGTGCCCCGTGGACCCTCGCCAAGAGCGAGGAGACGCAGCGCCGCCTGGACACCGTGCTGTACACCGCCGCCGAGGGCCTGCGCGTCGCCAGCGTCGCCCTGGAAGCCGTGATTCCCGTCAAGGCCCGCGAACTGCGCGCCCAGCTTGGCCTCGGCGGGCACACGTACGCCCTGCAGGCCGCGTGGGGCCTCACGCCCGCCGGGACGCGCGTGCAGGGCGGCGCGATCCTCTTCCCGAAACCCGAACCGAAAGACACCCCCACCCCCGCCGCGCCCATTCCGAAGCCCGGCAAGAAAGAGAAAACCATGACCCAGACTGCCCCCGAACCCGCTGCTCCTGAAACCACCGCCCCCGCCACGCCCGCCGCTGCCCCTGCCGCCCCCGAAGCCACGGAGACGCTGATCAGCATCGACGAGTTCGCCCGCATCGACCTGCGCGTCGCGCAAGTCATCGCCGCCGAGGCCGTCGCGAAGGCCGACAAGCTCCTGAAACTCACCGTGAAACTCGGTGAGGAGGAACGCATCGTCGTCAGCGGCATCCGCAAGTGGTTCGAACCCGAAGCGCTCGTTGGCCGCAAGGTCATCCTGGTCGCCAACCTGAAACCCGCCAAGCTGCGCGGCATTCAGTCGCAGGGCATGATCCTCGCCGCCGAGGACGACCAGGGCAACCTGGACCTCGTGGGCCTGGGTCTGGACCTACCCAGCGGCACCAAGGTCCGCTGACCCGGCACTGACCCGGACTGACCCCGCACCGCCGCCCGCGCCCCACGCGCCGGGCGGCGTTCACGTTGCATGACGGTCCCGTCACGGGCTGCCCCGCAGGCGCGGGCTACACTGCACCCATGCCGTTTGTCGTCGTATCCGGTCTGTCCGGCAGTGGAAAAAGCACCGCCCTGCGAACCCTGGAGGACGCCGGGTTCTTCATCACGGACAACCTCCCGCCCGAACTGTGGGGCGCGATGCATGACCTCGTGCACGCCCGCGGCCTGACCCGCGTGGCCATCAGCACCGACGTCCGCACCCGCGACTTCATGGGCGCGCTGGAGGACAGCTACGTGCGCCTCTCACGCCGCCGCGAGGACCTGCGCGTCCTGTTCCTCGAAGCGAACGACGACGTGCTGCTCAAACGCTACAACTTCACCCGCCGCGAACACCCGCTGGGCGAGAACCTGATGTTCGACTTCGCGCGGGAACGCGAACTGCTCGCCCCGCTGCGCTCCATCGCGGACACCGTGATCGACACGACCGCCCTGAGCGCCAAGGACCTCGCCGCGCAGGTCCTGCGGGTCTACCGGCTGGAACACGACTTCCACCTGCGCCTGATGTCCTTCGGGTTCAAGCACGCCCCGCCCCGCGACGCGGACCTCGTGCTGGACGTGCGCAGCCT
The DNA here is from genome assembly GCF_013337115.1 of Deinococcus sp. JMULE3. Classification (NCBI taxonomy): domain Bacteria; kingdom Thermotogati; phylum Deinococcota; class Deinococci; order Deinococcales; family Deinococcaceae; genus Deinococcus; species Deinococcus sp. JMULE3. Next base: position 605,671 of record NZ_SGWE01000004.1, on the reverse strand, counting down.
GCCCAACCCGTACTACGATCCGGAACTGCGCCCCCGCACCGGCCTGGACCCCGAGGTCGCCGCGTACGCCTTCCAGGGCGAGGCCAGCGAGCAGTTCTACGCCGACCTGCGCGACTTCGTGCGGGTCGCCGCCGAACGCGCCCGCACCACGGGCCGCCACGGGTACACCGTCGCGATCGGCTGCACCGGCGGGCAGCACCGCAGCGTCGCCGTCGCCCACCGTCTCTCGCAGGACCTCGCGGACCTGAACGTGGACATCATGGATCACCGCGACATGAAAGAACCCCATGAGTGACCCGCCACTCCCGCACCGCGCCCCACCGGAAACCCGCCGCCGCGAACTGCTCGCACGTGGACAGCTGGCCGGACGGCGCGCCCGCATGTGGATGTCCCCCGGCCTGGGCGTCAAACGCTGGCTGGCGCTGTTCGTCATCTGCACCCTGATCGGCGCGGTCGGCGTGCTGCACTTCACCTGGACCGGCCCGCTGCACTTCACCGCCACCCGCTGGATCCTCTGGGTGAACGCCCTGATCCGCCCCGAGGTCATGCCGCTGTACGTGGGCGGCATCGTCCTGATGACCCTGGCCCTGCTGGGTGCCCTGCTGAGCATCGTCATGCTCAACCGCTCGGTCCTCAGCGGCACCGGCACCGCCCCCGAACAGGCCGTGGACCTCATGTACCAGAACCGCCACCTGTCCCGCGGGCCGCGCATCGTGACCCTGGGCGGCGGAACCGGCATGTCCAACCTCCTGACCGGCCTGCGCGTCCACACCGGGAACACCACCGCCATCGTCACCGTCGCCGACGACGGCGGCAGCAGCGGGCGACTGCGGCAGTCGCTGGACATGATCGCCCCCGGCGACCTGACCGACTGCTACGCCGCCCTGAGCGACAGTCCCGTCATGACCCGCCTGCTCCTGCACCGCTTCACGCGCGGAGACGGCCTGGAAGGCCACACCTTCGGGAACCTGATGCTCGCCACCCTGAGCGAACAGGAAGGCAGCCTCAGCGACGCCATGCTCGACATCCACGAGGTGCTGCGCATCCGCGGCCGCGTGTACCCCGCCGCCACCCAGCCCCCCACCCTGGTCGCCCACCTGAAAGACGGCCGTACCGTGCGCGGCGAGAGCCAGTTCGCTGGTCACGTCACGCCGTCCCGTATCGACCACGTGACCCTGGACCCACCCGACCTGCCCGCCCTGCCCGAGGTCGTGCAGGCCATCCGGGACGCCGACCAGATCGTCCTGGGCCCCGGCAGCCTGTACACCAGCATCATTCCCGCGCTGCTCGTACCCGCCGTCGCGCAGGCCCTGCGGCAGAGTCCCGCCCCGCTGATCTACGTGGCGAGCCTGATGACCGAACCCGGCGAGACCGACGACCTGACCCTCGAAGGGCACGTGCAGGCCATCGCCCACCACCTGGGCCGCACGCCCGACTGCGTGCTGGTGAACAACGCCGTTCCGCCCCGTGACGTGATCGCCCGCTACGCCGCCGAGGGCGCCCACCTGCTGAGCCTCAACGGCGCCAGCCGCGACCTGCGCGGCCGCAGCGTGATCCTGCCCCTGCTGCACCCCGGCCAGGCCCGCCACGACCCGGCCGCCCTGGCCCAGGCGCTGCTGTACGCCGCGCCCCGCCGCGACCAGACCGTCTGAATGTCGCAACTGGAAGCGGGCGCCCCGTGCGGAGGGCGCCCGCTTCCTGCTGTTGCCGTTATACGGGATTCAAGTGATTCCAAAACATTCGGAGTCGCCCAGTGGCCCCCTCACCCTTCCGTCGCTTCGCTCCTCCCTCCCTCTCCCACATCCCACAGGGGGAGAGGGGACAACGGAAGGCAATCACGTTGGAAGCAAGTCAATTTCATCCCGTATTACAGGCCCAGCAGGCCCAGCGCGACCGTGTCGGTCAGTTCCCGCTGGAAGGGCTGCACGAGCGCCCGTTCCTGCGCGGTGCCGGTCTGCACGTCGCGGTTCAGGTCCGGCACCTGCCCGTTCTGCAGGGACTGCGCCGCCTGCGAGAAGTCGATGCTGGGCACGCCCAGCGCCCGGTTCACGCCCGCACGGACCGCCGCGTAGCGCTCGGCGCTCATGTTCTCGCGGTTCAGGGCGGCCACCTGCGCCTGCCGGGCCGCGCCGACACTGCCGCCCACCTCGCGCAGCACCGTCATCATCTGGAACAGGTTCGGGTTCTGCCCGTTCTGGATGTCCGTCCACACCTGCTGCACGCCCGTGAACGACGAACCCATCGCCTGCCGCACGTCACGGCGCACCCGCACGAACTTCTGCACGTCTGCCTTCGTCAGGGCCGCGTTCACGTTCCCGGTCGGGGCGGGCGGCGTGACCGTCCCCCCACCCTGAGTCTGCCCACCCTGCGCCGGTCCACTCTGGGTCTGCGCGGTGGGCGTCTGCCAGTCCGCCAGGAACGCCCGCGCGGGCTGAATCACCAGGAACCACGCCAGGCCGCCCAGCAGCGCTAGCACCAGCAGCGTGCCGCCACCGCAGCCCAGACACCCGCACCCCCATCCTCTGCCACTTGATCTCATGTCAGCTCTGTACGCGGGCGGCGCGCCAGGAGTTCCCGGGGCTATAGTCAGGGCAGACCATTACAGCTCAGCCCGGCGCGCCCGCGCCCAAGGAGTCCCATGAAGCGTTCCGTGACCGCCAGTCTGCTTGCTGCCCTCGCCCTGTCCGCCTGCACCCCGGCGTCCGTGCCGTCCCCCACCACCGCCCGCGCGCACGACACCCGCACCTTCAAGGCCGTGACGCCCACCTTCACCGCCCTGCCCGGTGCGAGCATCTACCAGGGCGTCAGGCCCGGCCTGCACGGTGACGCCGCGTACGCCATCGAGGTGCCCGACACCTGGAACGGTCAGCTGATCATGTACGCCCACGGGTACGCCGGTGACGGCCCCGACCTGAAAGTCCAGGCGCCCGCCCTGCGCGCCTACTGGCTGAGCCTCGGGTACGCCTGGGCGGCCAGTTCCTACAGCGCCAACTACTACGACGTGCAGGCCGGCGTGGAGGACACCAACGCCCTGGCCAACGCCTTCAGCACCCTGACCGGCCGGGCGAAACCCACCAAGACGCTGATCATGGGCGTCAGCATGGGCGGGCACGTCGCGGGCGCCGCCGTCGAGAAGGAAACCGCGCAGGCCGCGAAGAACAGGACCACCTACGCCGCCGCCATGCCCGTCTGCGGCGTGATGGACGAGGAGTACGAATTCCAGTGGCTCGGCGACTACACCCTGGCCGCCGCGCAGCTCGCCGGACTGGGACCCAAGACCTTCCCGCAGGGCACCGACACGTACCGGGCGCTGCTGCCCGACATCATCGGCGCGCTGTTCAGCAGCGCCACCGACCCCGTCTGGCAGGAAAACGCCACCCAGGGCGCCAAACTCCGCGAGATCGCCCGCAACCTGACCGGCGGCCCCCGACCCGTGTTCGACCTGGCCTTCCGCCTCGGGTACTGGCAGAAAGCGGTCCTCGGTACCGGCGGCGCTGACGGGACCATCACCGGCATCCTGCCGCGCAACATCTACGGCAACGCGGGCACCACCTACCGCTGGACGACCGGCGCGACCCCCACCCCCGCCGAGATGGCCTTCAACGCGGGCATCCTGCGCGTCACGCCCGCCGCTGACCCCAACCCCGCCCTGAGCGGCAAGGTGCGCTACCTGCCCCGCGTGAACGGCGAGATCAGCGTGCCCGTCCTGACCCTGCACACCACCGGGGACTTCTACGTGCCCTTCAAGCACCAGCAGCTGTACCGCGCCGCCGTGAACGCCGCCGGGAACGGCGACCGCCTCGTGCAGCGCGCCATCCGCGCCGCCGGACACTGCGAATTCACCGGCCCGGAACTCGTCGAGGGCTTTAACGACCTCGTGAAATGGGAGGCGGGCGGCGCGAAACCCGCCGGGGACGACGTCGCCACCCCCGCCGTGCTGGCCGACCCCAACTACGGCTGCGCCTTCACCCGCAGCACCCGCCCCGGCGTGGACGCCTGCCCCGCGAACTGACAGCGGTGTTCAGAGGTGTTGAGGGATTTGCTCAATGCCTCTGAACCGAGCAGAGCGAGAAGCCGTCAACATCAGCGGTTGGAAGTGGAGTTGAAGGGCGTGCCGTTGGCCCTTCAATGGAACTGGAAACCGCTGTGAGGGGAGAAGGTTGTGGGCTGTAGGCAGTAGGGAGTGGGAAGAGAGGGGGCATTCCGTGCCGGAGTGCCCCCCTCTCGTCACTCGGGCAGGGTGGGGAGCACCGTCAGCAGCGCGCGGCCCTCGCGCAGCGAGGCGGTCACGGTCCCGCCCGGCGTCTCGTTGCTGACCGTCCAGCCGCTCCCCAGCGGGATATTGGCGTTGTCCAGCGGCCAGCGCACCCCGCCCAGGCTCAGGCCCCGCAGGTCGGTCACGGCCAGCACACTCAGCGTCGCGCCGCGCGGCACCTCCAGCGACAGGGGAGAGGCAGGCGTCAGCGGCCAGCCCCACTCGTCCCCGCTCGTCAGGGTCACGCGCAGGCCCTCCAGCTCCGTCAGGCGCAGGGACAGCAGCGCCAGCGCCAGCGTGTGATCGAAGCGCCCGCCGAACGCGCCCAGCAGCACCAGTTCCGTCGCGCCCCGCTCGCGCGCCACCCGGATCGCCAGTTCCGCATCCGTCTCGTCCTTCGCCGCCGGATGCACCTCACGCGGGGCGTCCACGAACACGCCCGCCGACGAGTCGAAATCCCCCACCCACACGTCCACCCGCACGCCGAGGCCCCACATGCCCAGCAGCGCCGCGTGCCGCGCCCCACCATCCGCCGCGACCACCACGTCCGGGCGGGCAGCGCCGCCAGTAGCGGCGAATCCACCAGCCGACCCCCACCAGCACCCACGCGATCACGCCCGGTCCTCCGGCAGGCGCCGCACACCCGACTCGTCCACGCTCAGACGCAGGTGGTCCCCGTCCAGCGCCGCCGCCTCCCGCGCACTCAGGGTCAGGGACAGCGGCCCCCACGCGTGCGCGACCGTCACCTGCACGCCTCCCTCCACTGGCTGCCGCGCCGTCACCGGCCAACGGTCACCCACACCGGGTCGCAGCGCCTCTTCCGGCACGAACCGCACCCAGCCCGGCCCGTCCGGCAGGAGGTTCGACTCGCCCAGGAACGCCGCCACCCACGCCGTCGCGGGCCGCGCGAACACCTCCTCGGTGGCCCCCACCTGCACCAGCTCACCCGCCCGCATGACCGCCACGCGGGCAGAGAGCGCCCGCGCCTCCCGCTGATCATGCGTCACCAGCAGCACCCCCGCCCCCCACCCGCGCGAACAGGGACCGCAACCCCGCGCGCAACTCCGCGCGCAGCCGCTCATCCAGGTTCGACATCGGCTCATCCAGCAGCAGCAGTCCCGCCCCTGTCGCCAGCGCCCGCGCCAGCGCCACCCGCTGCGCCTGCCCCCCCGACAACTGCGCCGGACGCCGCGCCTCCAGCCCCGGCAGATCCACCAGCGCCAGCGCCTCGCGCGCCCGCGCCTCCGCTGCCGCGCGCCCCGCGCCCCGCACCCGCGGCCCGTACGCCACGTTCCCCAGCACACTCAGATGCGGAAACAACGCGTAATCCTGAAACACCAACCCCACCCCACGCGCCTCCGGCGGCAGGCCCGTCACATCCCGCCCCGCCACCACCACCGACCCCGCATCCGGCCG